>JARVKD010000029.1 GCA_029775875.1 Nitrososphaeria archaeon | reverse complement strand
AGAGTTTTACTATCAAAGACGGAGAGAAGGCCAATATTTCTTGTCCTCACTGTGGAAAGCCCATAAACATTAAAGCTAGAATAAAATCTCCTAAACCTTAAGAAGGCTTAAATTCTTAAGCAAGGCGCTTTACTCCATGGGCCGGTAGTTCAGTGGTAGAATTGTTCAAACTCTAATACCCGACTTGCACTCGGGCGGTCGCGGGTTCGAATCCCGCCCGGTCCATTTTATATTGTCTTTCCTTTTTTAACTGTGCAGAATCGACTTTAATCGTTTTATAATATTAAAAGATTCTAACAAAGGATGATTTTGGGAACCGTTTTTCAACTTCCTTCTTATTCCTCCTATGCTTCTAAGAGTAGATACTCCACACTTGCAACTCTTGTCTATCAGATATGATACATCTCTTGTACGGAATCTGATCAAAGGCATCCCTGTTCTACTCAAAGTAGTGAAGATCAATTCTCCTTCATCCCCTAATTCTAAAGGCTTCTTTGATTTCACATCGACAACTTCATAGTAAAAATCAGCTTCGTTGATATGAAGACCGCTTTGATAAGAGCATTCTATAGCGTTAGCCATGCCTGCTTCCATAGTTCCATAATGGTCCAATGCTTTACAGCCCCATGCCTTTTCAATTTCTTCTCTAATCGATTTAGTGAAAGGATGAAAGTCGCAACCTCTGCTCAGTAAGATTGTCTTAACTTCTGCCTTTCTAAGATCATATTTCGAAGCTAAGGCTCTGGTCATATCTACCAAGTATGGATTGGAACCAATTATCATCTTGGGCTTTATATCGAAGATCTTTTGTATTTGTTCTTCGAAGTCTATCGATCCTGTTGAGACAACTTCCCCTCCTGCCAACCTTGCAGCCTCTTCAACTAAGTAGTTACAGCCCCATTGAGCCTCGAAAGGGAAAACGATTTGAACTATATCGTTATCATTTATTCCCAGCATCTTAAAAGCTGCAGAGATAGAGTCTATTATATTCAAGAGCTCGTCCTTTGTGAAGAAAATTCTTCTGAACTTTCCATTCGCTTCTTCTATTGTAAATCCTCTTAGAATGCCGTCTTGAGTTATGCACAAAAAGAGGTATGGATTATCTAAAACATCTTTGGCTGTTGTAAAAGGAAGTCTGCTAAAGTCTTCAAAAGAATTTATTTCTTCAGGCTTTATTCTATTCTTTTCGAAAAGTCTCTTGTAGAAAATACTTCTATTGTAAACGTATCGAACCATCTCCTTGAGCTTGTTTAACTTGTATTTTTCAAGATCACTCTTAGTAATTTCATCTGAATTGATTCTCTCTCTGATGCGCTGGTGTACCCATTCTTCGAATGGGTTCAAAGAAGGCATATCAAACAAAGAATAAAGATACTATTTATTTTAACCTTTACCACATAGCCATGATATCCAAAGATTGAAATACAAGAATAGGCATTAGTCCAAGTAAGTGTCCCTATTTGAAGTGGGAAGAAGTTTCTGACTCTATTAGAAAATACACATGTTTGTCAACGAATCCAGTTGCCATAACGTTATTTAAGAGAAGAGAGGACATACATAATTTCACAACTCTCAAATACGTCGGGAGAAGAACCAATATTTGCCAGATGATACCTATAGTAAGATATAGCAAGGATGCTAATGCCATCTATACCTTTAGAGAGAACATAGCCTGTGTTTGGGGGGCAGCGTGCCTCGGATTAATAAAGACTCCTGAAAGGTTTCTTGATGGATCTATTTACATGGATTTTGTAAAAGATAAAGAAGCTGCATTGAAACTGCAACAATCCGTTGCTACGCTCGGGAAAGAAGGGAAAAAATATGAAGTCATTATGTGCGCGCCCCTCAAAGCAACCCCTGTTGAACCTCAAGCAATAGTAACATATGTATCTCCAGCACAAGCCCTTAGGCTGATAATAGCCTCTGCTTATCACTCTGGGGAAAGTGTAGAAGCCAGTACCGTTGGTCAGGCATCTGTCTGCTCCAGCATTGCAAAGGCTATTCTCACAAATAAACCCAATTTGGAGATACCTTGTATAGGAGATAGAGTCTTTGGGTATGTTCAAGACAATGAGATGATCTTCTCTTTTCCTGCAGAATTTGCAGAGCAGTTGGTCGAGGGATTGAAGGCAACCGAGCGTTCAGCACACTACCCCTATCCTCCATATTTAGAGAAGTTCATAGTAATGCCAAATATACGTTGGGAGACGAGCCAAGAAGACCTCAACCTTTAAAGAGCCAAGAAACAACAAAGTTTAATAAGATAGATGCAAGAATATTTTTGCACTTGGAAAGAAAGTTAGAGTATATGTTTCGAAGGCTTTTGGAGAGGTTGGGGGAGAAAGCCTTCACTATGATACTCGAAAGGATTTATAATCTCATCATAATCGAAAGGGAACCAGCGTTGAATGTTGTGCAGAAGTTGGACTCTAAGCCTGGCAGAAAAAGCAAAATTCAAAAATATCTTGAATTAAAAGGGACTACTTTGGCTTCGACCGTTCTTGAAGATGACTTTCGAAACGGCTTGATAAGCAGAAGAACATACTTTTATGCAAAGAAAAGGCTGAGACAACTGATCTAGCAATAACAGTGTTAATCCATAAGTCTTATATAAAGGGAATCGTATCGGATTATCGAGAGAATATGAGCTATCAACCAACCGTTCCTCTCGACAAACTACCTTCACACTTCATATCACATGACACTGAGTCTCATAAGAAATGGCACACAGGTTCTGTGACACGCTTTGCTTCTCCTTTCGTAGATGTATTCAAGGACAGGATAGACTTTGATCCAATAGTCATGGCACACGCAACCACCTTACTAGGCTTCACTAACAGAGACTTCTATGAATCTCCTGAGATAGCTGTCCATTGCGTAGCATACTTCAATGAGCTATTCGACCTTCTACCAGTAGCTCACTTCTTCTACTCCAACGTATTCTTGGAGAAGTATGGGGTCAAGCTACAAACGACCAATACGCTTCCATGGATAGCAGTGGGAGATAGAGTTGTAAAGAGTCCTGAAGATGCTGACAAACTTCCAAAGTTTGAGAAGGAAGATTTGAAACCAGAAAAATGCAAGACTACTGAATTACATTGGAGAGCTTTTGACTATGAAAAGGCCAACATACCTGATATGATGCTACCTATGCATAACGTCTTCTGTCTGTTCTCGATGGCAGCAGAATTAGTAGGACCTGAAAAGTTCATCATTTGGACTAGAAAAGAGCCTAAAGCATGCCATAAGGTTCTAGATTCTCTTGCCTATACAAGTGCAAGTGGAGCATCTCTCACAGCAGATAAGTATGGATTCGACATGATGGTAATAGGCAGCGTTCTAGCCAACTCTACTGTGCTTCCGCCAAAGTATGTAAAAGAGTTCTCCTTCGATCATCAGAGAGATTTCGTAAGAAGAGCGCTTGCAGGTGGTGGTGGTCCTCAGCTATGGTACCATCTTTGTGGAGATCACTCAAGGGATTATACAATGTGGAAGGATGTAATTACCACGCCTTTCACAGTCATGCATATAGGATACTATGGTGACGATGTCTTTCCATCAGATCTGTTGAAGAAGGAATTTGGTAACAGGATGAGTATGCTCGCTGTAATAGATGGGAAGAGGATGATAGAGCCAAACTTCGCTTGGATTTATGAACAAAGTAAGAAGCAACTCCTCGGTGGAAGAGATGCACCTAGAGGATGCATACTAGGAACTACCTGTGAGACCCCGTTGATCACCAACCCAGGTTGCACTCTAGCAGCTGTAAAAGCGTGTAAGGATTATGGAACGTATGGGACATGGTGAGAAAAAATGGTAATGATAGATGTTGTAGTTTCAAAAGAAGTTGAAGATGCTCTAGCCCAAAAGGGCATCTCCGCTGATATGTGCAAGAGGTTAGTCTATGATGCAGAAGACAAGAAGACAAAGTTCGTCAACAAAGTTACTGGAGAGAACCTCACGAAGAAGATCATGGATAACTTGACCCTATATGTTATTTATGCTCCAGCGGCTCCAGGAGCACAGCCAGTAACAGCGTATGTGATAAAGAAGGTCTACAGTCATAAGATGCGCATGAAGAACCTAGTCTATACAATGCCAGAGGAGGTAAAGGACTGGTGGTGTGTAAAGGATAACTGTCCAACCGTTCGTGGGCAGTACGATTTGGAGTACATGAACGTTACTAGAATGGCTCCAACCCTTACATGTCCAAAGTGCCAAGATAGTTACGTAGAAGAGGATATAGCAGCAAAGCCCGTCGCTGTAGCTGAAATGCTCTTCGAAAAGAAGAGAGCGTAAGGCGCTCCCCCTTTATTTTTTAAGATAGCTTTAAATATATTTATCATAAATAATGATCAGTTATGAAAACCTCCCAACTAGGAAAGCGATATGAAGAAACAAGAAAAGACTTTGATGTTCATAGATCCTTTTATGAGACCCCTACTTGCATGAATCAGATCGATCCTACTGGCATGGTTTGGAGGACTGCAAGGCTTGTAAAGTGCCCTGAGTGCAACGCTGAGTTCAGTCTATTATGGGCCAGAGCCATAAGCTGCCAAGGTTGCCCAGATAGTGTCCGAGGTTGCGAGCTTGCCAGGTGCCCAAAATGTGATACGGAATGGGACCTCAGAACCTTGCGCATCGTTTATTCAAAATTTGAAAAAAGGCGAGTAGCCAGAAGGGCTAATACTGTGCTCTTAGAGTATTACAAGGATGTTGGTGAAAGTCCCTTCAGGTAAGAAAACTTTTCTGTTACATTATGTGAAGATAAATTCAATTTTTGTTCTCTAAAAAGTATTTAAGATTTAAAATCAATTATTGCTGATATGCTGATAGGCAAAACAGAGAGTCTTTGTCCGGTATGCTTAAAGAGAATTCCTGCTCAGAAAGTTGCTGAAAACAACGATGTTTTTCTTGAAAAATCCTGCCCAGACCATGGAAGCTTCAAGATTATTATTTGGCGAGGATTAACTTCTTATCTAGACAGCTCAAGGTTCGATGTAAAAAGGAAGAAACCTGATCACGCAATTACTGATTCTAAAGATAATTGTCCAAACGATTGTGGGCTTTGCCCTGTTCACAAGCAAAGGACTTGTGTTGCAGTTTTGGAAGTCACGAATAGATGTAACCTAAATTGTCCTTACTGCTTTGCAAGTGCCAAGAGCTATGACTATCATCCAGATGTTCAAACTATCAAGGAAATGTATGATACATTGCTGCAAAACTGTCCTAAGCCAATCTGTGTTCAAATAAGCGGCGGTGAACCGACAGTAAGAGATGATCTTCCGGAGATAGTAGCCATGGGAAAAGAGATGGGTATCGATTACATAGAGTTGAATACTAATGCCATAAGATTGGGTAAGGACTTCGACTACTTTAGAGAGTTGAAAGAGAAAGGAGTTGATGCTCTCTACTTTTCCTTTGACGGTTTGACCAAAGATGTGTATGAGAAAAGGTGTGGTATCGATCTTCTTGATACCAAACTTAAGGCTCTTGAAAACTGCTCAAAGCTAGAGATAGGCGTAGTGCTCGTGCCTGTAATCGAAAAGGGGATCAACTATCATCAGATTGGAGACATAATACGCTTTGCAAAAAAGTGGGTCCCTACAGTGAATGGCGTTCATTTTCAGCCTGTAAGCTATTTTGGCAGATACCCTTCCATGCCAAATAACGAAGCAAGACTGACCATGCCAGACATCCTCAAAGCCATAGAGACCCAGACTGAAGGGGAACTGAGAGTTGAGAACTTTACACCCACTTCTTGTTCTAATGTGCACTGTGATGCCAGGAGTTACTCCGTTGTCTTGGAGAATGGTAAACTAATGCCGCTCACAAGTAATACTTCTTGCCCATCATGTAATATTGAAGACATATCAAAGAAGACTCGTGACGCGATCAAAGATCTTTGGAAGTTCCCAGAAGAATCCATTATGGAGCAATTGGGCTTAGGGGATGAATCGTTATGTGGTTGTGAGCCAGGGACTTGGATAGATCTCATAGAAAGGATGTCAAAGAATTACTTGACCATCTCAACCATGGCTTTTCAGGATGTATGGAACGTTGAACTAGAGAGAGTTCAAGAGTGCTGCATACACGTAGTAACACCTGATAAGAGGCTTATACCTTTCTGTCTATTCAATATTACAAGTGCAGATGGAAAGTCCCTTTATAGAGAGAAGGCTCTCTTAGAAGCATGATAAAAAATTAATTGGTCAAAGTTTTAATATCTGTTATAAGTTCTTGAGTATCTTATTGTAGTGGGGATATAGCTTGAATAAAATCAGAAAGATAGGAATAATCGGAGCAGGAAACATGGGAGAAGCTTTAATCGCAGGTTTCCTCAAGTCAAAAGCATATTCTCCTCAAGATGTATATGGTTCAGAAATAGTAGAAAAACGCCGCGAATACATCACGAATACTTATCACATTGAATGCTTTGATGATGCAAAAAAATTGGTAGAGCGTAGTGATCTGATAATAATAGCTGTCAAGCCTTACAATGTAAAGGATGTTCTTGAGAGTATAGGAAAAAAGATAACTGCTGAAAAGACTCTAGTGAGCATAGCCGCAGGCATAAGATTGGATTTTATGAGAAAGAACCTGCCAGAAGATGTTCCGATAATAAGAGTTATGCCGAATCTTGCTTGCTTTGTGAGAGAAGGCATGATGGCTATTTGCCCTTCAGATAATACTCCAAAAGAAAAATTGGAAGCTGTTAAAGAAGTTCTCAGCTTGTTGGGAAAGGTGATCATTCTCGATGAAAAATACTTCGATGCTGTGACTGGATTGGTTGGGAGTGGACCTGCTTACATATATCTGATAATAGAAGCATTAAGCGATGCTGGTGTTAGACTAGGTTTACCTAGAGATGTTGCCATGACTCTTAGTGCTCAAACTACTTTAGGAGCTGGAAAGATGGTTGTAGAAACTGGAGAACATCCTGCAAAGCTCAAGGATAAGGTAGTCACGCCAGGCGGTACAACAATAGAAGGATTGATAGAGCTCGAAAGAGGAAGAGTTAGAGCAGTCCTTATAGACGCTGTAATAAGAGCGAGTGAAAGAGCGAAAGAATTAAGTAAGGCTTAAGATGAGGTTAGGCGATTAGAATGGTATTTGAGAACGAACTTACATGGTTCAAGGCTTCGAACTCTGGCAAGGCTGAAGAGTTCCATAGGAATTATGAAGAGGCTTTAGAGAAGGTTAAGAAGGAGCTTGGTAAAAAGTATCCAAACATAATAGATGACAAAGAAGTCTACTCTAAAGAAGGAGAATTCGTCAAGACGAGCCCATCTGATAAAAGGATAGTTTTAGGATACTTCCAAAAAGGGACAAAGGAAGATGTGAAGAAGGCCATAGAGGCTGCGAAGAGAGCTTTCCCACTTTGGAGTTCAATTTCTTATCATGAGAGATTGAAAATATTTAGAAAAGCTGCAGACTTGTCTTCTCAAAGAAAATATGAACTAGCAGCAATAGTGAGTCTGGAAAATGGGAAGAACAGATTTGAAGCAGTGGCAGATGTGGATGAAGGCATAGATTTGATAAGATACTATTGTGAAGAGATGGAGGTAAACAAGGGCTATGAAAAAGTGATGGGAAAAGCTTACCCTAATGAAGAAGCGAAGAGCGTTATGAAGCCCTACGGGGTCTGGGGAGTGATTTCACCTTTTAACTTCCCTTTTGCTATAGCCGTTGGCATGAGTTCAGGAGCCTTAATAACGGGCAATACTGTTGTATTCAAGCCATCTAGTGACACACCTCTAACAGGCTTTAAGATTTATGAGATTCTTCATGAAGCAGGATTGCCAAAAGGAGTCTTCAATTATGTATCTGGTTCTGGAGATACTGTAGGGGCTGAATTAGTGAATAATCCTGATGTGCAAGGAATAGTCTTCACAGGGTCTAGAGATGTAGGTGTATCTTCGTACAAAATCTTTAGTAATGAACGTCCAAGACCCTTTATAGCAGAGATGGGAGGTAAGAACCCAGCAATAGTAACATCTAAAGCAGATCTGGATAAAACTGTTGAAGGAGTAGTAAGAGCAGCCTTTGGTTATAGTGGTCAAAAATGTAGCGCTTGTTCTCGCGTTTACGTTGATAGAAGAGTAAAGAAGGATTTCGTTGAGAGGCTTGTAAAAAGGACAAAAGAACTCGTGATAGGCGACCCAACTCTAAAGGATAGTTTTGTAAGTCCGCTAATAAACGAAAGAGCTTATAGAAATTACCAAAAATATATAGAAATTGCGAAGAGAGATGGAAAGATTCTAACAGGAGGCAGGGTTCTGACCGATGAAAAGCACAAGCATGGTTACTTTGTTGAACCTACAATAGTTGATGGTCTCCCAAAAGATCATGAATTGTTTAAGAACGAGCTTTTCGTGCCAATACTCTGTGTAGCTGAAGTCGATTCTCTTGATGAGGCAATAAAGCTAGCTAACGATGTAGATTATGGTTTGACAGCTGGCATCTTCTCTGAGGATGAGAAGGAGATAAA
Source organism: Nitrososphaeria archaeon (assembly GCA_029775875.1). Classification (GTDB taxonomy): domain Archaea; phylum Thermoproteota; class Nitrososphaeria; order Nitrososphaerales; family JACAEJ01; genus JAVZMU01. The sequence continues at coordinate 11,117 of JARVKD010000029.1, read as the reverse complement.
GAAATTCTTTGATGAGATTCAAGCAGGAGTAATATATGCAAATAGGAAGGCAGGGGCTACAACAGGAGCCATGGTAGGAGCACAGCCATTCGTAGGATGGAAACTTAGTGGGTCTAGCGGGAAAGGAGCTGGAGGAATCTACTATCTACAACAATTCCTAAGAGAGCAGAGCCAGACCATTGCTCATTAAATTAGCAAAACCTATTATTCACCTATTCTAAGATTCTTTCATGAATGCCGAGCAAATCGAGGAATCTCTTCTAGACATATCGAAAGAACTTGATGAAATTGAGAAAAAGCGTGAGAGGATACTACGTGAATCTAGAGATGTTATATCTCTGTCTGCTAAAGCCATAACTAACATTCACTTGATGAACTTGGATGAAGCAAGTTCTAAACTCAATTCGGCTAGAGCATTGTTAGAAGAGTTGAGAGAAGTTGGGACTGATGATTTGCACAGATACCTTATAGCACCTGAGGTAGAGTACGTTGAGGCTTCTGCTCTTTATTCTATAGCCATGAAGAAATCAATACCATCATACAAAGAGCTTAAGGTAACAAACGTCTCTTACCTTCTTGGTTTATTAGATACTATAGGAGAGATAAAAAGGCGAATATACGATGAAATCAGAAGAGGAAAAAGTGGCGAGGCTTCTATGCTCTTCAGCATCATGGAACGCTTATACATTCTTCTACTACCTTTTGCAGTTTATGATCATTTGGCTCAAGGTATAAGAAGGAAGTTGGATGTAGCAAGAATACTGATAGAAGATACTAGATCTGCAGTCACTGAAGAGACAAGAAGGTCTAAGATAATAAAGTCCATGGAGAAGCTTTCTAAGAGGCTTTCATCAAAAAGTAAATAGCCTGACATAAAGTTAACTCATTAGAAAATGGCATGATAGAATTAACTTTCTTATTACTTCCAAATAATTCTCATCAGCAATCAAACCCAACCACGAAGTTTCATTGCCTCAACTACACGCTTGACAGCGACTACGTAAGCAGCCTGTCTCATGTTTATGCTGTACTCTTTAGAGGCATCTAATACTGAATGATAAGCGATGGTCATTTTTTTATCTAAGCGTTCATGAACTTCTTTTTCTTCCCAATAATACATGTAGAAGTTCTGCACCATCTCAAAATATGAGACTGTAACTCCGCCAGCATTGCACAAGAAATCAGGTATAACGTGAACCCCATTCTTGTAAAGAATATCGTCTGCCTCTGGCGTAGTGGGGCCGTTGGCTAGCTCGGCAACAATCTTCGCTTTAATTTTTGGGGCATTCAAATCGGTAATAACATTCTCTAAAGCTGCTGGAATAAGTATGTCTACGTCAAGTTCTAAGAGGGCCTCGTTCGAAATGGGCCTAGTATCTGGGAAATTGATCACTGAACCCGTCTTAGCCTTATGTTCAAGGACTGCCTCTGGATCAAGACCTTTCTTGCTGAATATTCCTCCTTTGCTATCACTAATAGCTACTATCTCAGAGCCGAAAAGAGTTTTGCATAAAGAAGCTGCGTTATATCCAGCATTCCCGTAGCCTTGTATGGCAACAGTGGCTTTCCTAAGGTCTATGCCACATTCTTTCGCTGCCTCACGGACGGTGTACAAGCCACCCCGTGCTGTTGCATCGTCTCGCCCTGCAGAACCACCAATGCCAAGAGGTTTGCCAGTAATCACACCGAATTGATTCTTCCCAACAATCTTTGAATACTCATCCATCATCCAAGCCATTGTTTGAGGATTTGTGTAAACGTCAGGTGCTGGGATGTCCTTTTCAGGACCTATAAATTGCCATATCCGATCTATATATAATCTACTTAAACGCTCTAACTCACCTTGAGACATCTGTTTGGGATTGCATATAACTCCACCTTTCGCTCCTCCAAGAGGTAGGTCAAGAAGAGCACATTTCCATGTCATCCAAGCCGCAAGGGCTCTAACAGTATCTATCGTTTCTTCAGGATGGAATCGAATTCCTCCCTTTGTCGGACCTCTCGCATCGTTATATTGAACCCTGAAGCCTCGAAATACCTTGATAGAGCCATCGTCCATGCGAACAGGTAATGATACATGAATTTCACGCATCGGGACTCGAAGTATTTCATGTGTATTTGAGTCTAAATTCAGAATTTTTGCGCATTGATCTAACTGCTTTTGCGCTACCGAAAATAGATTGAGTTTTTCCAATTTTCGCAATTTTTGATTTCTAACTAGTATATTACCATTTCTGGTCGCTCTTCTTCACTAATTGCCAAGTTCAGAATTCGAGGTTAATTCCCTAAACGATCGGTATGAGTTTGACTTGTTTTTCGATTATGTCAACTGCATAAAGACCAGTCTTAGGTCTCATCCCATAGATGACAAGAGCATTGTTAAGGTCTTTGAATACAAAGTGAGAATCTGCTACATGTGTAATGTATCCTAAGAATTCCATGCCACGTTTTATCGTTCCAATGATAGTAGTTCTACTTTCTTGTGCATAATTGATGATGGCATCAACTATAGCAAGTGTCTTGTCAGATCCAAATCTGTTAATAAATGTGTCTAAACCAAGAAGAATGACTAAACCGTTCTTAAGATGCCCAGAATCAAACTTTTTTTCTGCAATTTCTTTCAAAGTCTTTATTTCGCTTTCAAAGTCATTGGTACTAGGACGATGCAATACAACCTCTTTCGATAACTTAGAAGGATATATTTCGCCTATGGAAGGAATTATTATCACACTTCTATTATTCATAATAGCGTTCCAAGCAATTTGTGCATGTATTTGTAGATACCTCATATCCACACCATGCTCAACTTCGAACAAGTTAAAACTCCCTTTTTTGAAACCACCGATGATCATATCGAGATCACGAATTCCTGATGAAATTCTCTCTTTAGTAGGGTCTTTTATCTTCGCTGGCTTGTCAGATAGGTCTTCAAAAAATGGAGGAAAAGATCTAAACCTCCCATCCTCTAATGTAAATGTGTATTTCTTGTTCAAAATTCTTATTCCTCTTAACTTCTTTATTTCCATCTCTCTTGCAGTTCTTCTTTCGAGGCGATCCTCATAGACTCTGCCAGCCTCAGCTTCGCCATAAACATCCGTGGAAGAAAGGCTAACAACACCATCTACCAGAAAATCAAGAAAAGATGTCTCTTTTGTTTCTTCTACCAATATTGCTCTACCATTCGTTACATAGGTCGTCATCATAATGGCTTTCGCTGTTCGTAATTGTTCTTTATGATCCATCTCCATAGCCATAGCGTCCCAAGTATCGACTACAAGAAAGGGGCGCTCCATCTTCAGCAATTGATCTCGGAGTCTATTTAAGAGTCTTTCAGGACTTTCTTGACGTGTTTCCAAAAATCGCATCTCTTCGGGACCTAGAACTATCTTACCCTTAAGCCAAGGATAATACTCATAAAGAATGCTTGGCGGAGTTTTTGTTGAGAAGTAAATACAGTCAACTGGTTCAAAATTTCGAAGTATTTCTAATGCTAGCGTAGTTTTCCCTGTTCCAGCATCGCCCTTAATGAGTAAGGTGTGCCCTATTCTAAGAAAACTATTCAATTCGTCAGGGATTCTTGGCATGCTTGTCAAATTATCCATCATCCCAAACATTTTTGTTAAGAAGACCTAGAGAATTCTTCGGCAATGAGCAATCTTATAAGTTCAGTGTTATTTTTTATGCCTTTTCGGGATTTGATCAAATTAAACTTCCTCGCTAAGTCGCCTTCCAAGACGACTCTTATTGCTACTTTGTCACTTAAAGTGTCTTTTTGTTCCATTTTAACACCTTAAGTCCTAAAAAGAGACAGAAAGTATATAAACTTTAGGGAATGGAAGCCTATTATGATGAAAAGTAGCATAGAAAATGTAGAGATCAAGCAGACCAAGAAAATCCTGAGAGTCTTGGATAGGGCAAAAACCCCAGTACCATTAGGCTATATATCTCTCCATACAGGGATCGAAGAACCTCTTGAAATTCTGGAAAAGATGAGAAAGAACGGTTTGGTTAAGAAAAGTCCATCCTCAAGTTGGTCCTGTTGTATGGATCCCATGTATGAGATAGTGCCTAAGGTAAAGAAAGGATTGCACCAAACTTTGGTGAGACAATGACAGAACGAGTTTTGAGGAATTCATCTTATCTAAATGGGAAGTCTACAGTTGGGACTACGACTAGGGTTAAGGATGTCAGCCCTACGAGTGGTATGTGCCCAATCTGCATAAGAAACTGCCCGATCTTATGTGAGATAGGCCTTTCAGCTTTTAGAGGGCGAGAAGCTCTTTATCCTGATCCCGCTCAATATGGAACTAGCACAGCGGGAGCCCTCAAAGATTTTGGACTTGATTGGTCAGACTTTAACATACAATCAGCTTTATTGAATGTCGAAGGAATTGCTCCTGATTCTGATGTAGCTCTATTCCCCAATGTTAACCTTGAGACCAAAGTCGGGGGGATTCCCCTCAAGATGCCAGTAGTGATAGGTGCTTACGGATCAACTGATGTAGCAAGACTGAATTGGGAAGGGCTAGCGATTGGAGCTGCTCTGTCTGGAATCATAATAACCATTGGTGAGAATGTAGTCGGGATGGATCCAGAAGCCAAGATCGATTTGGGGAAAGTGACTGTCTCCAAGGAACTGAAGAGGAGAGTAGATGCTTTCAGAGAATTCTGGGATGGGGAGTATGGAGAAGTGGTCGTTCAAACTAATGTCGAGGATCAAAGGCTAGGAGTAGATACATACGCCATTTCAAAGCTTGAAGTCAACGTAATAGAAAGGAAGTGGGGGCAAGGAGCCAAGGCCATAGGTGGCGAGACTAGAATCAATGAATTGGATAAGGCATTATTGTTAAAGAGAAGAGGGTATCTAGTAGTCCCTGACCCAGAGGACGAATCAGTTCAAGAGGCCTTCAAAGATGGCGTCTTTCGTAGCTTTGAGAGGCACAGCAGGGTTGGAATACCCAACGAGAAGAGTTTTGTTGAAGATATTGAGTGGCTCAGGGAGCAAGGAGCTAAGAAAGTTTTCCTGAAGACTGGAGCCTACAGACCCTCAGTAGTGGCTTTTACCATGAAAGTTGCTTCAGAAGCAAGAATTGATGCTGTTACGTTTGATGGAGCAGGTGGAGGAACTGGCATGAGCCCAGTTCCTATGATGGATGAAATGAGCACCCCTACTGTATATCTACAGGCACAAGTTATGAAGTGTGCAGAAATCTTAAGGAAGAAGGGAAGATACATACCTGACATAATAATGGCTGGTGGCTTCATAAGTGAAACACAAATATTCAAATCCATAGCTATGAGCAATTTTGGCGAGGGTCCTTACGTAAAAGCGATACTGATGGCGAGAGCCCCTCTAACAGCGGTAATGAAGTCATCTTATTTCGTCGAACTATCTGAAAAGGGGCAGTTGCCAAAGACTTTTGCAGATAGATATGGTTCAAAGCCTGAAAACTTCTTTGTTTCTACAATGGAACTTAAGAGGCAAAATGGCGATAGGTTCGGACAAGTACCATGGGCTGCAGTAGGACTCTACGGTTTCCTTCATGACAGGCTGGGAGTTGGCTTGCAACAGTTGATGGCTGGTGCAAGAAAGTGGAACTTAAGTTTATTGAATAGAGGCGACTTAGTTTCTCTCACAGAGAGAGCAAAGAGGGTCACTGGCATTCCTTTAGTCGAGGAAGCAGAAGCAGATATAATGGAGAGAATGCTCGAATAAATCCCTTCCTTTATTTTTTGGAATGGTGAAGGAAAATCTGTGGTATAATTGGCCTTTTGATTTATGAGGATACTCAATTTGGAAGTCTATTAATCAAAATGATGGACGCCCTTCAGCATCGTGGGAAGGATTCTGCAGGCGTAGCCATATATAACAAAAGTCCTTCCGCCAGTGATGAATACATACTGAGACTATTTACTCAAGATGTTATAGGTGCTGCCAGCCAAGTCTCAACCGCGATAGCAAAAGCAGGTGGAGACATCAGAAGCATCCAGTTAAATCACGTTAACGGCTTTGGGTTTGATAGGTATTTGATCAAGGCAAGAAAAGAAAATCTCGAAAAAATAGTCCATGAAGTCAACTCAACCAAAGTTTCTCGAGTTCTCAGCATAGGGCGTTCTATGGAGATAATAAAGGATGTTTGCACTGTAGAAGAATTGGATAAACGGTTTAAGATTTCTGATCTAAATGGGACTCATGGAATTGGGCATGTGCGTTTCTCTACTGAGAGTAAAGTGGACCTATTTCATGCTCATCCTTTTCAGTCTTTCAATTATCCAGATATAGCCGTTGTCCATAATGGGCAAATCACAAACTATTATAAAACAAGAGACAAGCTTGAGAGAAGAGGACATAGATTTGAGACAGAGAACGATTCAGAGCTAATTGTCCACTATGTGGCTGATAAACTTGAGAACGGTTCAGACCTTGAAGAAGCTTTGAGTGCGTCTGTAAAAGACCTTGACGGACCTTTCTCTTACATAATTTCGATGTCAGATGCCATAGGTGTAGCAAAAGACAAGCTAGGATTGAGACCAGCCCTTGTATTGGAAAGTGATGAAATCTTTGCCATTGCATCTGAGGAGGTTGCTCTAAGAACCCTTGATCATATTGGAACTATTCGCAATTTAAGGCCAGGAGAAGTAGTGACATGGAGAAGGTAGTGCATTCTAGCATGGAAGAGACGATAGAAGCAAGAGACCTTACTACTCGTCAATTAAATAAAGCGCTAAAAGAACTATTAAAAAAGACTAAAAGGATTATCATAAACGATCCTAAAGGCAAGCATCATATAGCAGCTGGACTTTGCCAAAAAGCTGAGATCGATATAAACGGCTCTGTTGGTTACTTTATAGGAACTATGATAGATGGACCAACGATAAGAGTTCATGGCAACGCTGGATGGTTTGCTGGAGATAATATAACATCAGGAGAAGTAATAATCGATGGACATGCAGGCAATGGTCCTGGTCAAGGAATTTACGGTGGAGTTGTAGCAATAAAAGGAGACGCTGGCGATCGTGTAGGGTCTTTGATGAAACGTGGGACTGTCATAGTAGGTGGAAGCACTGGGATAATGACAGGGTTATACATGATGGGTGGGGAGATAATAGTTCTGGGTAACCTTGGAGACTATGCTGGTGAGTCCATAATTGGTGGGCGCATAATCTTCACAGGTAATGCCACAAGCTTGGGTAAGAATGCAAAAATAGTTGAATTAGATCAAAATGAGGATAAAGCAGTACGCATATTGCTTGAGAAATATGGCTTCAAAGCATCTTTATATTTTAGGAAGATAGTCCCAGAGAAACCCCGCCCTTTCCATAAAGAAGTTGAAAAACTAAAAGCGAGAGTAAGAAGAACTCACATGCACTACCAAGTTTCTATAAACCAAACTCTTTGTAACAAGTGCAAAGTCTGTATAAGGTTCTGTCCTAAAGAAGTGTTTGATCTTGCAGAAGAGAGAGTAGTCCCAGTCCAAAGCATAGAATGTGTTGGCTGTAGAGTATGTATGGAATACTGCCCGACTCATGCCATAGAAGTCATGCCCATACCATTGGATTCTAAATACATATGGAACAACTATAGCGTTGATGAAATACACCGCAAAGCAGAATTGGGGCATCATTTAGTTAGGGGGATGGGTGCTTGGAGGGAGTTCCCTCATTTTGATGATCTAGTCATACTTTGCGCCCAGACATCAAGACCGCCCATAGATCATTACAGAGAACCTTGCAACACTGAAACTGTAATTGGGACAAGGTTTGCTGAAAAGCCCTTAAAGCTCAAAGCACCAATACTCATAGGAGCGATGTCATTTGGTGCCATAAGTAAAGAAGCAAAGATAGCCATAGCAAAGGCTGCCTCGAACGTTGGAATATCTGTTAATACAGGAGAAGGAGGAATGCTACCTGAAGAAAGAGAAAATTCTTCGATCTTAATCTCTCAGTATGCTTCAGGAAGATTCGGCGTTTCAGCCCATTATCTTCAGGTATCAGACGCTGTTGAGATAAAGATAGGTCAAGGTGCCAAATCGGGGCAAGGAGGACTATTATTAGGAGAGAAAGTAAGTGAGGAGATAGCTAGCGTTAGAGGGATACCAATGGGTACAGATGCTATAAGCCCAGCGCGCCATCTAGACATAGTAGGTCCTGAAGATTTGAAGATGAAGATAGAGCAGTTAAGAGAAGTTACAGATTGGAAAGTGCCTATAATGGTCAAGTACTCAGCTGGTAGAGTATCTGATGATGTAAAGATAGCAGCCAAAGCTGGAGCCGATATAGTTGTTGTGGATGGTAAACAAGCAGGCACAGGGGCTGCACCAGAGATTGTTCTTGAGCAAGCAGGAATGCCAACACTCCCAGCTCTAGTAGAAGCGAACAAAGCCTTGAAGGATTTGGGTCTTAGGGACGAAGTCAACTTGGTAATATCAGGTGGGATAAGAAATGGTGCGGATATAGCAAAAGCTATAGCATTAGGAGCTGATGCAGTAGCCATGTCCACGTCAATTCTCATATCTATGGGATGCACTGTATGTGGATTATGTAACACTGGTCTTTGTCCTAGAGGAATAGCTACTCAAGACCCTAATTTGAGAAAGAGGTTGAAAGTAGATGTTGCTGCAATAAGAGTTGAGAATTATCTAAGAGCTACCATGGAAGAGCTTGAAATGCTGGCACAACTGGCTGGGAAGACAGATGTTAGAAACTTTGAACTAGAGGACCTTAGGGCTATTACAGTTGATGCTGCTGCCATAACTGGTGTCAAGCTGGCTGGAAGAGGCTAATCTTAAAAGCTATCAATGTAAAGAATTCTATTGATATTATGAAAGTCGACAAGGCAACACTGAACCTGCTTGACAGAATACAAGAGATTATAGCAAAAGCACATAAACTTGAGAACTTAGGTAAGGATCAAATCAATAACGTTTGTGCAGTAGACGTATCTTATAATAAAAAAGCTGTGGCTGCAGCAGTAATATGGAGTTGCTCAGAAAAGAAAGTAATAGAGGTAGCAAAATACATTGGCAAACCCTTTTTTCCTTACATATCTGGCTATCTTTTCATGCGTGAAGCTCCTCTTGTGATTTCAGCAATTAAGGCTCTTAAAGAGAAGATAGATCTGCTTTTAGTTGATGGACATGGCATAGCTCATCCAAGAAGAGCAGGTCTAGCTGTTTTTGTGGGACTCGCATTAGAAATTCCTACTCTTGGCATTGCCAAGTCCCTTTTAGTTGGGAAGATAGGATCTTTTGAAGGCATTATTGCTCCAATCTTGTTAGATGATTCTATAGTTGGAATAGCTTTTAGATTTCCTGAGAAAGGCAAGATCTATTTCGCAAGTCCTGGGCATAAGTTAACTGTTGAGGATTCAATTAATGTAGTCAAGCATGAATACAGGAATCTAATAAAGGCTCTAGAGTTAGCTCATCGCTCATCAAAATCTCTCCAAAAGGAAGGTAAATAAGCTTCAGGATACAATGATGAATAAATTGAAGGATAAAAGTAAGAAAATAGATCGAATATCTGGATTAAAAGTAGCACATATACCAATACTCATCGAGCTTTTATCTTTAGGAGCGAAAGATAGCCCTGTTAAAGTCTCAACAATAGAAATCTCAAAGAGAATGGGCAAGTCTCAACAGCTTGCCTCTAAGCATATATTAGAGTTGGAGAATGAAGGCTATATTGAGAGGTTCAAGAGTGACCGTCAATACAGCATAAAACTTACTGAAAAGGGGTTGGATCAGCTTGCAAAACTTTACTTAGCCTTGAAAGAAGTTCTTGAAGCACCTACATCAGTAATCGAAATTGAGGGTGAACTTTTTTCAGGTATTGGGGAGGGTTCTTATTATGTATCCTTAGAGGGTTATAGGAGACAATTTATCGATAAACTTGGTTTTGATCCATATCTTGGAACTTTAAACCTAAAACTCACATCTATAAAAGATAGGAAATTGAGGCGCGAGTTAGAGCATTATTCTGGCATAAGCATAGATAGCTTCAAAGATGAACATAGAACCTATGGTGGAGCCAAGTGCTTTATGGCAGTTGTTAACGATCTAGTCGAAGGAGTCGTAGGAATCTTTGAAAGATCACATTACGATGATTCAGTTTTAGAGGTAATATCTCCAATAAACATTAGAAAGGAGTTGAACTTAAAAGATGGGGATAAAGTCAAAGTCAAAGTCTTTTTAGAAGCTTCAAAGCCTAGAATTCATTTGTGATTTCTTTTCTATTCTCAATTATCTTGGAACTCTTAATATCCGGCATCTCTGTCCCAAGCCTCACGAACTTTATAGATAGTCCACGCTTTTTAGACTCTTTTTCCAATTCTGATTCATCATGCTTCTGATCGTAACCCAAAGCGATTATGTCAGGCTTCACTTTTACAATGCTCTCAAATATAGCACCCTCAACGCCCAATAGAGCAGCATCTACAAACTTTAGTGATTTAACCAACTCCAACCTCTTCTCTTCATTGTTGAGAGGGTTATGCCCTTTGTTCTTGATAACTGTCTTGTCCCTTGCTATTACTACTACCAAAACATCACCGAGATTCTTTGCTGAGGACAGAGCGAAGACATGACCAGGGTGTATTATATCGAAAACTCCGCCAGTAAATACTACCTTGATCTTCGATCTTCCAATACTAGTAAGCTTAAACTCGCCCTCTGATTCTAAAATCAAGCCTTGTTCTTTCATCGAATTACATAACTCTCTCACGTAATCTTCTTTTAGATGCAAAGCCTTTGCCAATACTTCTAGAGTATTTTTTATTTTGAGTAATGTGTTTGAATAAATTCTTATGAGTAAATGTTTGTATGGCTCTTGCATTTTCCCTCCTCAACTCCAATATTAACTATACATAAATCTAAATCGATTGATCTCTATAAACAACATGCTAAGATTCTATCACCACTCTATCTCAAGTTCTTTGAGGAACCTAAGAGAGTCTAAAAGACCTTCTGCATAGCCTATGCTCAGTATAGCCAATTCAAACTTACCAATATTTAGAAATCTTTCTGCGTCAGATATATAGCACTCAATATTCTCAAAAAGATCATCAAATTTCTTATTTTCAGCCTTACTTCTCTCTCTAGCTTTGGATAGCGCCTTTC
>JARVKD010000028.1 GCA_029775875.1 Nitrososphaeria archaeon | reverse complement strand
AGTCTCAAGCCTTGTTAGAGGGAGACCAGAATCTATTTTTGATGCCTTGTCAAGAATATATTATAAGAAGTACTTTCTAGAATTAAGGGATGAAATTGAGAAGGGTACAATAAGCGAGATAGAACACTCTGTATTTAATTCTCTTTACCATGAAGACTTGAAGACCATGCATGAAAAGCCTTTCAGACTTGCCTTTGTAATAACATATCTCTCATTATGTGAGTTTGAAGCAAAGAATATGATGAGTATAGCTACAGCGAAACAACTCGGTCTTTCAGAAGATAAATTAAGAAGTATTCTCTATCTATAAATCAACAAGAAAAAAGGAAGTTTAAGCTTACTATAGTGTTCCGAGGATCATTATAGCGATGATAAGACCGTAGATAGCAATTCCTTCTCCTAGTCCTGCAAGTATTATAACCCATGTAGCTATGCCAGGCCTTTCAGCTATTGCTGCTGCACCGGCTGTAGCTGCACCGTATACAGCTATACCTGCTGCTATACCTGACCCTGCTACTGCAACAGCCGCAGCCATCAATCCCATCCCTATTTCGGGTGTCAAGCCTTCCTGAGCCTTTGCTATAGATGGTTGGAACGCGAGAAGAGAAATCGCAAGTACTACAACGTTGAAGAAGATAAGAAACGTGAAAAGCCTTTTTGGATTGGAGAAGAATTCAATGATTTTTTTGAAGTTCATTTTCATTACCACTCACAAATCCTATTTAGGATGCCTTTATATCTTTTTCGAAAGTTATAGGTAGTGTCAGAGGTTTGTAAACGACACCTCCGCCACTATAGAACTTCGTTGAGAATTCATAATATAGAAGCCTCATAGTCTGAATGCCTACAACAAATCCTTCTATAAGTATCCCAATAACGTTCATTGCAAGGTATCCTACTATTGGTCCAGCCATTTGTGATAACATTACTGCTGAGAGTCCTAGGGCTGCATGAGCTATAGCGAAGGCAGCAACACGGAGATATGAGAAGGAGTTAGCCAGAAAACTCAAAAATGTCTCTATGCCTTCACCAAAGCCCTCCATGACCTTCTCCGCAAGATGAACTTTATGTTTCCCTAGAATTGAGACTATAACTGGAGAGCCAAATATCAACATAAGAGAGGCGAGGCAGATTGCTGTAAGGGGTATGTTCTCTGGAAAGAGGAAGGCGTTAAGACTCATCCCACTTTGTATAACATTAACAATTAGAAATACACCGGTAACATATAGTACTAGCCCTAAAAGCCCTCTACCGTTGAAAATAGCCTCCACTGCACCTTCTTTTAAAAACCTGTTTACAAAGCCCAAGCCCAAAGCTATGGTCAATTGTATCACCCCAAAGATCAATGCTACCACTATCATCTGATTGATCTTCTCCATTTCAGAGAGAGGTCCTAGTGCTGGTAAACCTAGAGAATGTCTTACTTCCTCAAGAAGATGAGATTCATATAGGAAGACTTCTCCGTATAGCAGTCCGAAGAATGTTGCAACAATCCCTGAGAAGATCATTATCCAGCCAAGTTTGTTTATGCCTCTACGACCTATACCTAAGACTGCTTTCTTTCTAGTTGCAAAGAATACTCCTAACAATGAGATTACTATTCCTTCTCCGAAGTCTCCGAACATCATTCCATACATGAGGATGAATAGTATCATGAATATTGGTGTTGGATTTATCTCACGATAGTCTGGAATGCCTCTTAAGATGGTGAGTAGCTCAAACTTGGCCAATATTCCTTTATCCCTAAGTTTTACTGGAACTGCTTCTTCATGCTTTGGTCCTTCAAACTTTAGATACATGACTTTTCCAGTAAGGAATTCAACTTTATCCTTCAAAATATCGCTCTTCTCAGCAGGAATCCATCCACGAAGCAGGCTAAGGCTTTTGGTCCTAAATAGCGAGGATTTAGCTTCTTTCATAAAGCTCACATAGGGCTTCCTCTCCAAGATTTTTTCATTCAGTTTTATCAGTTTTTTATATTGATCTCGAATTTTTTCAATGTTCGAATCCGTTCTTTTCTTTATGTCTTGTAACGCTAATTCAGGATCAGGGTTGACCCATTTTGGAAACTTTATCTCCTCAAAATTTAAAAGGGTTAGAGCCTTCTCCACGTTTGATTTATAATCTAAATTTCCTACAATCATTACAAAGGATTCTTTTGGCCTTCCAGGCTTTGCTTCAAAGACTGTTTCTAAATCCTTTAGATATTCTTCGAGCTTAGTGAGAAATACGTTTTGAAGGAAACCAACCTTCACAAACACATGTTTGAAATCTCCTATCTCATCGAGTCTTATCTTGTATGTCTTTAAGAATTCGAGATTGCTTACCATGCTTTTCAGTTCTTCATTCTCCCTCTGAGTGTTATCAAATTCTTTAGCTATTTCATCGACCATCTTTCCATACTCTTCGCTGAACTTCTCCATCTCCTCGAGACTCATCTTCAAATTTTTCTCTACTCTACCGTATTCTTCTTTAGAGCCAAGGAAACCCTCCATGGATGTTAGAAGGGTCGAGACTCTCTCGCTAACTCTTAGAAACTTATCATAGGTTGAAAGCTCGCTAACCTCTTCTCCAATTTCAACTCTTTCTTTGGTAAGCTGAATTATTCCGAGTCTTCCAAGCTCCTCAACAACTTCGTCTTCATAAGGTCTTGGTATGGCGAGGTAGAAACTTGTCATAGTAAGGGGGCGTAGCACTCTAGCCATACAGCCCCTTACAAAAATAGTCTTTAAAAACCTTCTGAATGTATTTGATTCAAGCAACGCCAGCTGGTCTTTTCTTATGCTCCCTCTCGTGTAGTTCTATCTTATGCACGAAAACAACAGGGTGAGAATCTTCGATCACTACGCCACAAATTTGGCAGACATACCTGTAAAGTCTTGGAAGGTATGCCATTATCAAAGTCTAGTTCATCCATATTTAAATAAACTTATTTATTCCTATGGATTAGAAGAGGCCATGAAGAATCCCTTCTTTAATCGAGATATAATCTCAATAAAGGATTTCTCTCGTTCTGAACTCGAATATCTTTTCTCAGTAGCCGATAAGATAGAAGCCCTTGATTATGAAAAAAAGAAAGAGTTGGCGAAAGGAAGGATTCTTGGACTCTTGTTCTTTGAACCTAGCACTAGGACTAGGTTGAGCTTTGAGGCTGCCATGCTATCTATAGGAGGGAGTGTTTTAGGGTTTGCACATCCTAGCATGTCTTCAGTTGAAAAGGGCGAGAATCTTGCAGATACTGTAAGGACTGTCGAGAGTTATGTTGAGGCCATAGTTCTAAGGCATCCTATGGAAGGGGCTAACCGTTTCGCGGCAGAAGTTGCTTCAAAGCCAGTAATAAACGCTGGTAGTGGCACTGAAGAGCATCCAACTCAAGCCATGCTAGACCTTTACACTATAATGAAGATAAAGGGAAGGATAAACGGATTGAATATAGCCATAGTTGGAGATTTAAAGTATGGGAGAACTGTTTACTCTCTCATCTATGCATTATCGAATTATAGCCCCAGAATATTTTTGGTATCACCACCACAGCTAAAGGTTAGAGATGAGGCATTATTCAATATCAGCAATAAAATCAAGTTTTCAGAGCACGAAGATATAAGAGAAGTGATAAGAAATTTGGATGTGATATATGTAACTAGAATTCAAAGAGAAAGATTCCCAGACCCTCATGAATACGAAAAAGTAAAAGGCTCTTATGTAATCGATGCTGAATTGCTAAAAAATGGTAAAGAAGACTGTATAATCATGCACCCTCTCCCTAGAGTAGGAGAAATAAAGCCTGAAGTCGATAGAATGCCAAATGCAAAATACTTCCTTCAAATATATCTTGGAAAGGTTACAAGAGGCGCTTTACTGGCATCTATTCTGAATCCTGATCCCTATGCTTTATTATAAATTTATTCACATTGAGAGAAGTTACAAGATATGCACCTTAAGCAACCTTCAATGTATATTACTTGGCTCCCACAAACTGGGCATGCGCCTAGGCTATTAGACTTTTGATCTACTTTTTGCCCGAACATATCTTCTATAGACTTGGCTACAGCATCTATGCATGAAAGAACTCTGTTATGACCTATGCCCTCTTGCTTATGGCAACTTATCCCCATGAGCTCATCCTCCAACTCCTTAAGACTTGCACCATACTTTAAAGCCAATGAGCATGCTCTTGCCAATCCCTCTGTGAAAGCAGCAGCGCAACCTCCAGCTTTGCCCAAAGTAATGAAGACTTCAACAGGCTCGTTGTGTTCATTGCTGAAGACCTTTGTGTAAATATTGCCACATCCTGTCTTCTTTCTTAAACGCACTCCATAAGCCTTCTCCGGCGTTTCCTTTTTTATCTTCTGGGATTTCCTCTCCATTTCAGTCTTCTTGGTCTCTAGAACTTGCTCCTCTCTGCTGGCATCTCTATAAACAGTAACGCCTTTGCAACCTGATCTGTAAGCTAGCATATAGACTTTTCTCACATCATCTACCTTAGCGTTATTGGGGAAGTTGACGGTCTTAGACACTGCATTATCTGTGTATTTTTGAAAGGCTGCCTGCATCCTTACATGCCACTCAGGAGTTATATCATGAGCCGTAACAAAGATTCTTTTGAAATGCTCAGGTATGCCATCGATCTGTCTTAGAGACCCTTTTTCAGCAATCTTTTCTATCAACTCCTCGCTATAGAAACCTTCCATCTTTGCCATTTTCTCAAACAAAGGGTTTATCTCTATGAGCTTTTGACCTTCAAGAACGTTGCGAGTATAGCATACTGCAAAGAGAGGCTCTATGCCACTGGAACAACCAGCAATTATAGAGATTGAACCAGTTGGAGCTATAGTTGTCAAAGAAGCATTTCTTAACTTCATTCCTCCATGAACATCATAGATGCTTCCCTTAAAATTCTGGAAGCAACCTCTTTTTTCTGCAAGCTCAGAAGATGCCTTCCTTGCCTCGTTTTGAATGGTTTTCATGACTTCCTCAGCGAGATTGATGGCTTCCTCAGAATCATAAGGTATACCAAGTTGGATGAGCATGTCTGCAAAGCCCATCACTCCTAAGCCTATCTTTCTGTTGGCTTTTGTTATCTTCTCTATCTGAGGTAATGGGTACTTGTTCGCATCAATTACATTATCGAGAAAGTGAACAGAAATTCTAACAGTTCTTATCAGTTTATCATAATCCAATTTGCCATCTTTTACCATCAATGACAGATTTATAGAACCAAGATTACAAGATTCATAAGGTAGTAGTGGTTGCTCTCCACATGGATTCGTACTCTCTATTTCTCCAACATTAGGAGTAGGGTTGAATTCATTAATCCTATCTATGAATACTATTCCAGGTTCACCGTTCCTCCAAGCCATGTTCACTATCAATTCGAAGACATCTCTAGCCGGCAACTTTTTCACGATCTGTTTTGTGCGAGGGTTTATCAGCTCGTAATCTTCTTCTTTCTCCAAAGCTCTCATGAATCTGTCTGTTAGAGCTACGGATATGTTGAAGTTATTGAAGGCAGTGCTCTCTTCCTTCGATGTTATGAATTCGATTATGTCTGGATGATCTACTCTTAATATTCCCATATTTGCTCCTCTTCTTCTACCTCCTTGCTTTATTACTTCAGTCGCTACATCGAATACCTTCATAAATGAGACAGGACCTGATGCTATGCCACCTGTAGACTTTACTGCATCGTTCTTTGGCCTCACTTTAGAAAAAGAAAAACCAGTTCCACCGCCAGATTTATGAATTAAAGCAGTGGCCTTGACAGCATCAAAAATGCTATCTATAGAGTCTTCTACTGGCAATACAAAACATGCAGAAAGCTGGCCCAATTCTGTCCCAGCATTCATCAAAGTTGGAGAATTTGGCAAAAATTCTAATTCGCTCATAACCCTATAGAATTCTTCTTCAGTCTTTTGAACATCTGCGTTTGGATCATAGAGAGCATCTACCTCTGCTATAGCCTTGGCAACTCTACGGAACATCTGATCAGGGGTCTCTATGATCTTTCCGTTTTCGTCTTTCCTTAGGTACCTTTTCTCCAATACCTTCAAAGCGTTAGGTGAAAATTTACGTTCAATAATTTCTTTTTCTGTAGCTAAAACCAATCAATCCCACTGATAACATGTAATATGAATCAGGCTATGATTTTTAATGATAGATTAAGATATATTGACTGGAATTACGCATCTAACCCTTTTTTCTTCTAAAACACCGTTAATGAGATGATATAGTAAAATTAACTTGACTTGAAATTACTATTCATTATTCGTCTAACTCAATTTACAATATTTATGCTGTAGAGTGGTAAGCCAAGGCTGTAGACTTGCATACTTTGCATCTCTCAACTTCTGTCGAAAATTTTTCTCCACAATTCTTACATATAGTAATCCTCTTGCTAAACTTGAAGTAATCAAGCTTTCCTATGGCTTCTGAAATCGTTTTTTCAACAGAATCTAAATTAGCCTTGGTAGGGATATTTATGATGGTGGAAAAGCCACTGCTCAAGTTTTTGGATAGGTAGTTCAATTCATCCACTATATTCTCATTATGAAGATCTGTACTTTGAATCCATGGAACTTGTGAATAAGCGTTCCTTCCATCTTTACTGGTTACAACAGACTTGCCGTACTTTTCTAAATCTAAATTGTAAAAGCGTTCTGCACTATCGCTCTGTAAGATGGCTATTCCTGTGCTCTCTTCAGGCTTAACAGCTCTTTCACCTACAAATTTTGTAGCAGTCCCTATCACTTTTTCAATTATCGCCCTCCTTTCTTGCTGCTTTGTCTTTTCATCCACTAAATTCATCATGGCTTCATCTAATCCGATAAGGTTGATTACAGCAGGCATAAAATCAGTAGATATAATATTCTGATTCTGAGCCAGTATGGGCAATAGTCCTTTGTTGATCACTTCCCCTATCATCTTTCTTCTTTTAGCCAGAGCGTTTACAGATAGTTGAATAAGCATGGCCATCTTCGCCCTAAAGTAAGTTTCATCTTTATTCGATTCATAAGAAAGCCTTGGAAGGTTAAGAGATAAAGAGTGAATTAGGCTGAAGTTATCGATTTCATGCTCTGCATCCGAAGAAACTTTCTTCAAACCACTATAAGATCGAATTAGGTTACGTTGAGTTGATATTGAAATGCACCCTCCTGAATTTACGATGGATGCTATACGCTTTGTCAAGTCTTTATCTGGAACTTTATCCAAAAGAATGACTAATCCTATCTGTGGCAAAGGAACTCTTTCAGAATAATCCTTGTAAGCATCAAGAGTAGCCAGCATCACTTTATTGTTCAGTTTTTCTTCCAAATTATTAGAGTAAGGATCAATGTTTATCGCTATCTTGGGCTTGTTGTATGAAATGGTCAGATTTGACGAAATTAATAGAAGGGCCTTTAGAATGGCTTCCTTGAGCTCTTTATGGTTCTTCCCTTTAGCATAATCTCCAATATATTTTAGGAAATTTTCATAAGTGATTTCAGATGCCAGTTCTAAGCTCAAAAAAGAAGTTAGGATCGACAATTCATTTATTGCTTCCTCGATGCTATCAGGAGGACCTAGTTTTGGCATCATGGACAATTTTCCTAATTTAATACCATTGTTGTTTAGTGATGATAAGTCCATGAAGAGAGTGTCTGGCATCAAGCCCCAACAACCTACGTCGGATAGATGGATATCCCCAGAAAGATGAGCATCGGATACATCTCTTGGGAGTTGAGTAAGAAGCAAATACTCTGAAAAGACTGATTTGGCTGTTTGTGCCAAGACTGTGCACAACCCTTCTTTTGCTCTGCTGGCTCTATTCACCAATTCTGTTACATCAAATACTGGTAAGCCCAATCTTGTCAATTTGTGCCTATACTCTTCGTAGCCATGCTCTATGAGTAAAACATTGACCATTTCTCTTATCAAAGGAGCTGTCAAGTAAGCTGTTTGAAATTTGGATATCCTTGCTTCTGCCTCATCAGATATTCTTTTTGCAAGTTCTACAGGCATCCCGGCTTCTCTTATAAGAGATTGGAGTATTCTATCTGGGTTGAATTCTTCCATGGTATGCCTTGACGTCCTAACATAGAACTTGCCACTCTCCAGCATGGACTGCTCCTCCACTTGCCTTGTAAGATTTAGCACTAATCTACCTAGGCTTGATATGCTGTACTTCCTCTCACCCCTGTCCAAAGAGACCAACGCTTGCTTCACAAGTTTCCTCAGATGGTAGGCAAACTTCCCTGATTCTTTCTTAGACTTAAAGCCAGCAAGAGTTTTTAGGTCAGAGTAGCTTAAGGGTCCTTTAGAATTTAAAATCCTAAGAATTTCTAATCTGGTGGGGGAGGCTATGGCATAGTATATGCTCCTCACCCTTCTTGATGCAATTTCCATGTCTTAGGGTTTATTCGAAAAAAGTATTTTAGCGTTATGAAAATTTCTTATACGTCATTAGATGGTATAGGGATCAGCCTTGAGTTCTGGTGAGCCAATACACATCGCTTGGCAGTGCACTTATGAGTGTAATTTAGAGTGTATTCACTGCTATGCAGCCTATAACCCTCATGAATTATTAACAAATAAGGAGGCAAGGAATTTGATAAAACAAGCCTATGAGATTGGCGCCAAAAGCTTCGTATTCACTGGAGGAGAGCCTTTACTTAGGCCAGACATTCTAGAGCTAGCAAAATTTGTAAAAGATTCAGGAATGACTCCTGTCATAGCAACTAACGCTACGCTAATGACTCCTGAGCATATAAAATCCTTTAAGGAAAGCAAGGCATCCATAGCGATAAATCTCCCCACTTTGATTGAAGAAACACATGTGAAATTTACAAGGATTTCATCCTCTCTCTCTAAGAAGATGGTGGCTTTGAATGCTTTACTGAGGGAGGGTTTATCGGTAAGTGTTGGAGCGGTTGTTACTAGCGTAAATATAGATGATGTTGAGGGGGTAATACACTTCGCTGAAAGCCGAGGATTAACTTGTGATGTTTTAGCGATAATCCCTATGGGCAGAGCTAAATCAAAGATACTACCAAAGCTTCATAGCTACAAAAATTTGATGACCAGACTTTTTGATAAATGGCATGCATTGCCCATGAATGCTATAGGTTATAAAGAATTTAGCAAGGTATCTGTTTATGAGCCATCTTACTCTGCTCTAATGTCTAGTAGAGGTTTTGAAGTTCCAGGTAGACTATGCTCATTATCTCAAACCATGCACGTGATGGAAGATGGCTCTGTAAGACCATGCCCCTACATACCTTACTCATTGGGCAATGTAATGAAAAATGATCTAAAGGATATTTGGAGAAGGTTAAAGAAAGATAAATTCTTACAAGGCTTGTGTGATGTCGATCGTGTTAAAGGGAAATGTAGCAAATGCTCTTTCAAGGAAGTTTGTGGAGGCTGTAGAGCCAGAGCCTATTGGATGCTTGGAGACTACTTTGCTGAGGATAAAGTCTGTATTTTAGATCATGTAAGTGATTTATAAATAAATCAAAAACTTTAATAATGTAATGGTAGGATTATCCATCCATGCAAATTGGAAAAACTGGAGTGGCAGTTTTAGTTGTTTTGATCCTCATTACAGGTTCTGTATCTGCTTATAACTTCTACACAATATCTCAACTGAACCAAAGGATCGATGAACTGAATGTGAACCTTAATGCCATGATCGTTGGCGAGGTCTTTAAAGATGCTTATGGTAGAACTATACTAATTATCCCACAAAACATCACAGTTCCAAATCTACCCGTAACTATAGTTAGAGTGCCTCCTCAGAGGATAGCCTCCTTCTCTCCTGGCGTGACTGAAACACTTTTCGCTATTGGTAAAGGAAATCAGGTCGTAGCAGTGACAAAGTATTGTGACTGGCCTCAAGAGGTAGTCGATAAGAAGGAATCAGGCGAACTCGTTGTTTTTGAGAACACAGTGGATCCTGAGGTTGAGAAAGTTGTTGCAGCGAACCCTGATCTTATCTTTGTAGGGACGTGGATGAGGCCTGAAGGAGTAGCAATGTTAGAACAACTAGGCTTTCCTGTAGTTGGAATAGGTTATGGAAATAGCCTTGATGAGATATATGATGCCATAAGATTGGTTGGAAAATTAACAGGAGCAAAGGATAGTGCAGAAAATCTTGTAAGCGAACTGAGGATAAATATCACTAGGGTTACTAATGCAGTAGCTAACTTACCTAAGCCTAAGGTCTTCTGGATGACTTGGCATAATCCTCTAATGTCAGCTGGAGGGCCTAGTTTCCTTAACACTCTTATTCAAACTGCTGGAGGTGTAAATATCTTTGAGAGTGTGAACATTGCTTGGCCTTTTGTGAGTTCTGAAGAAGTCTTGGCTCGAAATCCTGATGTGATCCTTCTTAGCGACCCTGATCTAAGAGCGATGATATCGAATGTTGATGATCTCTTGAGCCTCTTCCCATCTTGGAGCGAAATCGAAGCAGTAAAAGAAGAAAATCTCTTTGGACTACCAAACTTCGTTGTACAGCCAGGTCCAAGAACTGCTGAGACTATAGAGCTTATTGCTGAGACAATTCACCATATTGAGATATGATAGTTAAGGGAATATCATGAAACTAGGGGTTGTATTAGACAAACCAGAACTCGTAGAAGATTTCGATTTGATCTTCTACAGTATTAAACCTGTAAGTGGTAGAATAAGCAAAGCAGAAGAGCACATATATAATATTGTTAGCTGTTTTGGTGACAATAAGACAGCCCGTGAAAAGCCTGAATGGGTAGCTATTTCTGAGCATGATAAGGCAACTAGAGGAAATGAGAGGCATAATTTTCTTTGGGATTGGATATGCCCTACAAATGAAGATTATGTGAAATCTATTCTTAACTTGATCGATGAAGCCTCAAAAGTGAATATAGCAGGCATACATCTGGATTGCATTCGTTTTCCAGAGGAAGAATATTGTTCATGCCAGAGATGCAAAAAGATGTGGAGGGAGAGTAATCTGAAATGGGGTGATTGGAAATCAGATATCATCAATGGGTTTATAGAAGAAGCCTCAAATTCAGCAAAGGGAAGTTTCTCTATAACACTGACCCCAGACCCATGCTCACCAAAAAAGAGGTTTGGTATAGATTTTACAACTTTTGCCAAACATGCTGACTTTTTCGTACTCCCACTTTATGATACAGCCTATTCGACAACCTACTGGGTAGAAGTCTTGGCGCGATACTTCCGTAGACGAGTTAGGATACCTCTTTACATCGAACTTTATGCAGGGCATCCAAGACCACCCACAAAAAATATCCTAAAAGCCATGAATTCTGTGTCTAAATATTGTGATGGGATAATATTCGCAACGTATAGTACATCCATAGCCGAAGAACTTCGGAGATCCCTAAAATGATGATGCCATCTCTGACAGAGATGAGTAATCTTAGGAATGGTGGAGTATATGACTAACTTTAAGAAAGTGCCTTTTCTAACATGCGAAGTAAGTCCTCGCAGAAAGGTGAAGATTAACCTTTCTGGCTGTAACTTTAATTGTAAAGGTTGCTTCGCCATTGCCAAGAGAGATGTAGGAAGAACTTTATCAGTTGAGGGGCTTCTCGACCTGCTGGTCAAGTCTTGCCAGATAATTTATGGAGGTCTCGTTGATGATGTTCAAATGACTGGTGGTGAGCCAACGAAGGATCCAGATTATTTACTCTCTCTTATCCAGGGGTTAAGAAAGCTAGGGGTTAGTAGAATTGGCGTATCGACAAATGGTTACATGCTCGATAAAGATCTAGTTGAAAAGTTAAAATCTCTCTCTGTGGATTATATCAAGTTGGACTTAAAGGCATACACAGACGAAATTCATAAGTGGTACACTGGCAAGAGCAACATCAATGTTTTAAGAGCTGTACGATTATTGCATGATTATGGCTTGAATTTTTATGTTCGGACGATATTTACTCCAAATATTATAGATGTCTCTGAGATTGAAAAAATTGCAAAGTTCTTGAGCAGTGTTGATAAGAATATACTCTACAGATTATTTCAGTTTGCCCCCGAGCAATTAGATGTCAAGCTTTCAAGAAAACCGACAGAAGAAGAGATGTTGAAAGCCTTTGATGTTGCTAGAAAATATCTGAATAATGTGGAATTCTTTGTCTATCCTGAAAACAAGATTTCTGGCTATAAAACTGCTTACGACCCCAATTATAAGATTGTCGAAGTTCGGGCAGATGAGCTTTTAGAGAATTTCAAAAAAATCGATGAGATAGCCAAGTCAGCTGATAAGAATTGGAATGTTCGATGTCTCACCATGAATCAGGTCCTATCATCCTAAAGGAGAATTGTATGAAGAGCAGAGAGATCAATTTAAATCTAGAAGGGACAAAGGCAGAAATAATTTATCATAAATTTCAAGATATAGAAGTAAAAACTTTCCTAGTCAATTTTAAAATTATGAGAAGGGTTCTATCAACCCTAGAAGGATTTAAAAAAGCAAAATTTGTTGGCAACAATTATGCTCCAGTACAACTTCATGATTTTCTTTACAAAAATAAGAAAGAAGAAGAATATAAAGAAAAGATTTTTGCAGATTTAGGAGTTGAGCCCGAGTATACAGCAATGTTATACACAGGTGCGGATGTAGATAATATTTCTATAAAAACAGAAGAATTTGGAGATATTAAAATTTGTGCTTGTGTTACTGCGGGAGTAAAGTCTAATGCCCAAAGAATCGGTGTGGATGAAGCTAAAAATATAGAAAAAGACGGTGAATTTGAAACTTTAGGAACAATAAATATCATCCTTTTAACCAACGCTTCACTCACAGATGGAGCCATGGCGAGAAGTATAATCACTATTACAGAAGCAAAGACGATTTCTTTACAGGATTTAGATATAAGAAGTTCTTACAATCCTGAAATCCAAGCCACAGGTACTGGAACAGATAATATTATAGTGGTATCGGGTTTTGGTCCAAAAATAACTTATGTAGGTGGACATGCCAAGGTAGGAGAGATTATGGCTAAAGCGGTAACTTCAGCAGTGAAAGAAGCTATTCTTAAACAAGAAAAACTCAAAGGGGATAACAAGAGCTTTAAGGAACAAAAATAAAGAGAGAAGCCATTAATATTTTTTGAGAAAGTTAGAGGAGGATAAATTCTTGCAAAACTTATAGGTAAGCAAAAACTTTAATAATTTGGCGGTTGGATAATCCATCCATGCAAATAAGAAAAATTGGACTGGTAGCCTTTCTTGCTCTAATCCTAATCATGGGTTCTATGATTGCTTACAACTTCTACACTATATCTCAACTTAACCAGAAGATAGATGGATTGATTGCAAATTTCAATACTATTTTCGGCATCGAGGTCTTTAATGATGGTTATGGTAGGACTATACTTGTTGCCCCACAAGGCATCGAAGTCCCAGAAATACTAAGTTTTGGTAGAACTATAGTTAGAGTACCTCCTCAGAGGATAGCTTCCTTTTTTCCTAGCATGACTGAAACGTTATTCGCCATAGGCTTAGGCAATCAAGTTGTAGCAGTTACAAAGTGGTGTGAATGGCCTCAGGAAATGGTAAATAAGAAGAATCAGGGTAATCTTACTGTTTTTGAGAGCATAATAGACCCTGAGGTTGAGAAAGTTATTGCAGCAAATCCTGACCTGATCTTGGTATCATCAACCCTTATGAGACCTGAAGGGGTAGCAAAGTTAGAACAACTAGGCTTTTCTGTAGTTGGTATAGATTATGGAAATAGCCTTGACGATATATATGATGCCATGGAATTAATTGGCAAAGTAACAGGAGCAGAAGACAGCACAGAAGAACTCATAAATGAATTGCAACAAAACATAACTAAAGTCTCTAATGCAGTAGCTAACTTGCCAAAGCCTAAAGTCTTCTGGATGTCTTGGCATGATCCTCTAATGTCAGCTGGAGGACCTAGCTTTATCAACACTCTTATTCAGACTGCTGGAGGTGTGAATATCTTTGAGAGTGCAAACACTGCTTGGCCTTTTGTGAGTTCTGAAGAAGTCTTACTTCAAAATCCTGATGTGATCCTTTTCAGTGAAGGACATCCAGGAATATCAAATGTTGACGATCTTTTAAGCTTCTTCCCATCTTGGAGCGAAATCGAAGCAGTAAAAGAAGGAAGAGTCTTTGCAGTGTCAGAATCCGTTATACATCCAGGTCCTAGAACTGCTGAGGCTATAGAAATCCTTGCTGAGTTAATTCATCAGATCGAGATATGATGGGAAAATTTTAGTGGGAAAATGACGAACATTTATCACATTACACATCATGCTCATGATAACTCCATATACGTCTTCTTTCAGGGATGCAACTTTCAATGTAAAGGTTGCATATTAAAGCAACTGATTTGGGACTGCCATCTTAAAGATGATATTCAACGTGAACTTCAAGCCATTAACGATTTAAGAAAATTATCTTTGGATGGATTTAAGATCATTGTTAAAGGACTTAATGTAAAAAGGGCTGTATTAGGTGGGGGAGAGCCTACTCTTGATAAAGAGCTACCAGATATAATCAGCATGCTTAATGCCCTTGATGTTAAAACTCACTTATTGACCAATGGTTATATTTTAGACAAAAAATTCATAGAAAAATTAGAAAAGGCAGGGCTTTCTAGCACTTACGTAAGCATCAAAGCTTATGATAATGATACCCATCGATTCTATACAGGGCAGACCAATGAACCGGTTTTAGATAATTTCAAGCTTCTAAGCAAAAGCCGTATCGAACTGATGGCAGAGAGCGTCTTGATCCCAGGATTGATTGAGCAGGATGAAATCGAAAGAATAGCCAGATTCATTGCAAGCATTGATCCATCTATACCATATAGAATAGATGGTTTTATTCCTATCCATGATGCACCTTGGAAGGCTTCCTCTCAAGAAGAAGTGATTGAAGCATCAAAAATAGCAAAGAAGCATTTAAAAAATGTTCATTATATGCATAGCAAGATAAAGGTTAAAGGAGATGTTATTAACATTTACCCAAAAATGAAAGGGCGATAGAATGAGTTCATCTCATAACGAGTTAAGCCCAACTGATTATCATCGTAAAAGGGTTAAGTTAGGTAAGCTCATTTTTTTAGCTTTAGCTATATTGCTTTTCTTCTCTTTCGTTTTGAGCTTATCTGTAGGCGCTGTTAATATACCATTCAATGATGTCATAGAAATGTTGCTTCATTCTAACCCTAGTGAGAGCATCTATGCAAAGATATTATTTGATGTGCGCCTTCCAAGGGTCATTGCAACATTATTCGTAGGAGCTGCCCTTGCTACAAGCGGGGTAAGCCTACAGACTTTATTCAGAAATCAGCTAGCAGAGCCATACATTCTTGGTATTGCAAGTGGAGCCCTTCTTGGAGTTTCAATAATAGTAGCACTAGGAGTTTCTTATCAGCCTCTTGGTCCCTATACCATGACGTTCATGGCCTTCTTTGGTGCCTTTTTCACAACCTTTCTGGTTTACACGACGAGTAAAGCCTTTGGTCTAAGACCGATATCTGTATTGCTAATAGGCCTTGCCTTCAGCTTTCTCTTATCCTCTATGGTAACTTTTCTTCAGTATTTGGCATTGAAGGACATTCACGTAATTTTTTCTTGGATGATGGGAAGCTTCTCAGCCACTCATTGGAGCCATGTTCAGATAATGGCAGTAATTATCCCATTAGGCTTGTTTCTACTTTTCATAAAGGTAAAGAGTCTCAACGCTATACTGCTAGGAGAAGAGTATGCTAAACAGCTCGGAGTAGACATAAAAAGCCTGACTCAGTATCTTATCATCGTTGTAGCCATACTTGTCTCAGTTTCTGTTGCGTCTGCTGGTATAATAGGGTTCGTAGGGTTGGTGATACCTCATATAGCAAGGCTTCTTCTAGGTTATGACAACAAATTCCTAATGCCAGCATCAGCCCTTATAGGCGCATCTTTTCTAGCCTTATCAGACGCTCTCTCAAGAACTATAATAAGACCATCAGAGATACCAATAGGAGTTGTGACATCTATGATAGGTGCACCATTGTTCATCTACCTTTTGCTCAAAAGAGGTAGAGGCGGTTAAGCATGGTGAACATTGAAATTGAAGGAGTCAACTTCAATTATAAATCGATAAAGGCATTAGAGAGCGTAACGGCTAAAATTGAAAGTGGAGTTTTTGTGGGCTTACTCGGTCCAAATGGTTCGGGTAAAACAACATTATTAAAATGTTTGAGTGGGATGCTCAAGCCAAAGGTAGGGTCTATCTTCTTCGATGGCAAGAATTTAGAAATTTTTTCAGGAAGCGATTTAGCAAAAAAATTCTCCGTAGTCTTCACAGATGCTATAGAGACACCTCAGATGGAAGTATTCGACATAATAGCCACTGCAAGGCATCCATGGACAGGCTGGTTAGGCTCTCTTAGCTCTAAGGACATAGGCAGTATAAACAAAGCCTTGGAGATACTTGACATAAAGGATTTCGTTACAAGAAGGTTCAATGAACTCAGCGATGGCCAGAAGCAAAAAGTTCTGATTGCAAGGGCTTTGGCTCAAGAAGCAAGAGTCTTGCTCTTAGACGAGCCTGTAGCCCATCTTGATATAAGGCACCAAATTGAAGTTCTTGGTCTTATCAAAAGAATTACAAAAGAAAGAAATCTGATTACTATAGGCGCATTGCATGACATAAACCTTGCATCTTTGTTCTGTGATTCTGCCATTCTTCTAAGTGAAGGAAAGGTGATTTCCATAGGACCCATAGGCTCTGTTCTAACCGATGAGAATATCAAAAGAGCCTTCCATATAAGCACGATAGTAAAGAGGCATCCCATAACCGATTCCCTCTACGTTGTACCTTTGTGCACACCTGAGCTCAAGAGTGTTCAGCCAAGAGCCCTAAAAGTCCATATAATATGTGGTGGTGGAACAGGAACTTCTTTGATGAGGATGCTATTAGAGCATGGATATAGGATAAGTGCAGGAGTTCTTAACGTATTGGATACAGATTACGAAGTGGCTTGCACTCTAGGCATACCTGTAGTTAGTGATGCTCCTTTCTCTTCAATAACAGAGGAAGCCCATAAGGCTAATTTAAGAATGATTGAAGATTCAAATGTAGTAGTTCTAAGCGATGCCCCCTTCGGTCGTGGTAATCTTAGGAACCTTGGGGCTGCTATGATGGCTTTAGAAAAAGGATTGGTGACGATAGTAGTCAATGAAAAGCCCATTCAAGAAAGGGATTTCACAGGAGGATATGCTCAAGACTCCTACATAGAGTTGAGGAAAAGAGGCGCAATATTTGTCAAGAGCTACGATGAAGTCCTACCTGTTCTTCAAGAGTTGGAATGCAAACTAGGAATTCATGTATAAAGCTTAAGCAGGTGAGAAATGACGAGAAGCACTATAGCAATCGTTAAGCTTCTATAAAATACGCTGAAACTAAAAGGTGACAAATTTTATGAAGATATCTGATTTAGCCAAAGATCACATCAAGAATTTAAAGCCATGCATACATGGTGGAGAAGTCTGGCAGTTAGAGTATAATCAGAAAAAAGTTCTTGATTTTAGCGCTAACGTAAATCCGTTAGGTCCATCCCCTAAAGCAATAGATGCTATAATGGATAGTTTTTGGAAGATTCCTTTCTATCCAGATTCTAGTAGCACTTCTCTTAAAGAAGCCATATCTAAGTACATAGGTGTAAGTCCTTATAATTTGATCATAGGAAATGGCTCAACCGAGATAATTTACCTTTTTACAGATGTATTCATGGAAGATAGTGACAAAGCGCTAATTCCAGCACCAACTTTTGGAGAGTATGAGATGGCTGTACTGAAAGCCAATGGTAAAATCGAGTATTTACCTTTAACCCATGACTTCAAAATCGATACTAAGGAATTCATTAAGAAGATAAAGGGTGTGAAAGTTGCCTTTCTATGCAATCCAAACAACCCTACAGGCTTGCTTATACCGTTCAACGATCTGATCAATATAGTTGATAAAGCAGAGAAGGAAGATACACTAATATTCGTAGACGAAGACTTCATGGATTTTTCTCCTAAGGAAAAGAGCTCATCTCTTATAAAGGAAATCAATTCTTTTCAAAATCTGTTCATCCTAAAATCCTTCACAAAGTTCTTTGGGCTTACAGGGCTTAGAATAGGCTATGGTGTAAGCAATAGTGAATTGATAGAAATCATGTCGAAGGCGAAGATACCTTGGAATATAAATTGCTTGGCTGAGGTTGCAGCCATAGCAGCCTTGGAAGACTCAGAATTTTCGGATAAGACTTACAGATTGATTGAAGAAGAGAGGGATTTTCTAATGAAAGAGTTAAGTCAGATTAAAGGCTTCGATGTAACTCCTTCAGAAGCTAACTTCTTTCTGATAAATATAGAGAAGACTGGCTTAAAGGCAAAAGAACTCAAGAGTAAATTGTTGAACTTTGGCATATTGATTAGAGACTGTGATTCTTTCAAAGGGCTTGACGAATATTACATCAGAGTTGCCATAAGGACGAGAAAGGAGAACGAGTATCTGATAGATTCATTAAAGAAAGTGACAAGATCATGAATAAATCAAAGAAATCCAAAGCTTTGATGGTTCAAGGCACATCTTCTTATTGTGGCAAGAGTCTCTTTGTAGCCGCTTTTTGTAGAATCTTCAAGGATGCTGGTTATAGAGTTGCACCTTTCAAAGCCCAGAATATGTCCTTAAACTCCTTTGTTACAGAAAATGGTGAGGAGATAGCTCGCGCCCAAGCCTTTCAAGCCTTTGCCTGTGATATAGAGCCTACAGCAGACATGAACCCAATCCTTCTCAAACCTAAAGGAGACATGTTCTGTCAGATAGTTCTTCATGGCAAGCCTTACAAGGATACTAGTGCGAGTGATTACTACTCAGAATTCGCTCTTAAGGAAGGTATAGAGAGTGTAAAAGCATCGTTATCAAGGCTAATGAGTGATTATGATATTATATTGATAGAAGGAGCAGGTAGCCCAGCAGAGATAAACCTTTACGAAAAAGATATAGCTAATATGAGTATAGCCGAATTAGCTAATGCTCCTGTCCTTCTTGTAGTTGATATAGATCGAGGAGGTGCTTTTGCAAGTTTAGTTGGAACTTTGGAGCTTCTCAAGCCTAAGCATAGAGAGCTTGTTAAAGGCTTCATAATAAACAAGTTCAGAGGGCAAACTACACTATTGGAGCCAGGGTTAAAGAAATTGGAGCAGATAACTGGCAAGCCTGTTTTAGGAATAGTTCCTTACATTCAAGACCTTATACTACCTGATGAAGATTCCATGTCTCTTGAGAGAGATTTTCATTACGATGAGAAAAAAGCTACTATAGCTATAATCAGACTTCCAAGAATTTCTAACTTCACAGACTTTGATCCTTTAGAGGCAGAAGCATCTATCAATGTTCAATATGTTAGATCTGTAAAAGAGATCGGAATGCCAGACGCTGTAATAATACCTGGCACTAAGAACACCATTCAAGATTTATTATGGTTGAAAGAGAAAGGATTATCAAGAGAGATAGTTCGATTGGCAAAGCTAGGAATTCCTATCTTTGGAATTTGTGGAGGCTATCAGATCATTGGAAAGAAAATTATAGACAAAAAGGGCATTGAAGGAGGAAGATTAGGAGAATTCGCTGGTCTAGGACTTCTCGATGTAATAACAGAGTTCTCTGAATATGATAAATTGACGGAGAGAGTTACTGCTAAGATATTTGCAAATAGTCCGATATTAAATTCATGCATAGGAAAGACCATAATAGGATACGAGATTCACATGGGAAATACATCTCTGGGAAAAGATGCTAGACCAGCCTTTAGAATAATCAAGAGGGGAGATGAGCAAGTTGATGATTTTGATGGTGCAATAGATAAAGATGGATTGATTTTAGGAACTTATATTCACGGAATCTTTGATAGACTTCCTTTGAGAAAAGGCTTGATCGAATTCTTGATGAGAAATAAGAAGATGAAATTTAGGAATAAGACTATAAGAGATATAAGAGTAGAGTGGAAGAAGAGTCTAAGACAATTCTCTAATGTTGTAAAGAATAGCCTTGACATGAAAAGAGTTTGTGAAATCGTAGATATTCCTCCTATCAAAGGCTGAGAAATTTGCTACTCAATCTTACTTTCATACTAGAATCTATGCTCATTCTATTTTTAGCGTTGGTTTTGGATTTGATATTTGGTGAGCCTCCAGAAAAGCTTCATCCAACAGTATGGATAGGAAAAACCATAGAGTTTTTGAAGCCAAGATTTAAAGGAAGTAATCCTAAGATGGAGAAGGTAAAAGGCATAATCCTTGGCTTGATCGTAATCATCATTCCTGCTGTGATAGTTTACATTCTGCTGATCCTTTTAAAAAAATACATTATCAT
>JARVKD010000027.1 GCA_029775875.1 Nitrososphaeria archaeon | reverse complement strand
AATATTAATGATAGGCTTGATGATCCTCTCTTTCCCATTGGGTTTATACACAGTTCTAAATCTAGAGATAGGTGTAATTAATACCATCATATTCATAAGTCTTTGGTTCATTTATTTGGCTCTTTTTATTGAAGCCATTCGAGGACCTCGCTTACCACTAAATAGAGTTCCAAGATCGACCTTAAACTATGGACTTAAATCCGTTTTCGATAATACCTCATCTGCATTAGCTGTAACTCTCTCAGCTCTCTTTTTGATCATTTTGTTCATAGAGTTACTACAAGAAAGCGTTGGTATTAGGACAGGTTCCCCTGATATAGACCCCATCCTTACATTCATTGCTCCTATAGATGAAGAAATAATTTTTAGAGTAGCCATTATTGGAACTGTAACTATTCTTCTTTTGTCAATGGAAGGACGCGTAATTTGGCTATTTCTTCTATCCTTCACCTTAGTAGTTATTCTTCTCTCATTAATAATAGGGCTCGTAATCTTCGCCTTATTAGTCGCCCTTCTTTTATTAATAAAAGGAGTTCATTTCAATCCCTTTAAAGTCCTATGGCATCCAGCCAAGTATATTTCAGAACTAGGAACTAAAACAAACATGAAAGTTATCTATTTTGCCATCCTTATCAGCGGAGCATTTTTTGGCTATGCTCACATAGCACCTGGGGGCGGGTGGGAAATTGGTAAATTTACGCCGAGCTTTTTAGCAGGCATTGTATTTGGCTTAATCTACTTCTTCTACGGCTTTCCTGGAGTAGTTTTGCTTCACTGGTCGTTTAACTACTTTTTGGAGCCATTCTTCTATTTTGGGAATGTTATAGGAGAAAGCAGTCTTTATTTTACTTATTATTATTTAATATTCATTACTGGACCAGCATCTATATTATTCCTTTTAATCTATACTCTACAAAATATTAAGGCTTATAATAAACAAAGGTCCTCGGAAAGTGAGGAAAAGATCGAGATGATGTAGGATTTTAGATTATTTTTGCTAATTTTTTTATAGAATAGTTTAACATTGACCTTATACATAGGCTTGCTGTGCTGTAATATGTGTATCTTGGGTAAAAGTGAGCTTGTAAAGCTGATAGAAAGATACAAATGCATATACCCCTTCGATCTTGAGCTTGTGGATGGAGATGGTTATGTTTTGACAGTCAAGGAAGAGACTACTCTAAACTACCTTGAGCATAAGAATCTCATCTCTTATGAAATTGTATTCACACCGCCTGGTTATGTTGCTCATCTAACTGCCAAGAGCAAGTATGGCAGAATGGGTTTATCTTTTCTAAATGCAGCGAAGGTTCACAGCGGATTCGTTGGAAGATTAGCTCTTGAACTCGTCAACCTCAGCAATGAGAGGCAGCCTATAACCATCAAAAGAGGTGATCCATTAATGCATATAGAATTCATGACAAGAATGGGCGATCCCAGCCCTTACACTGGACCATATATCTTCCAATATATGAACGATGAAGAGGTGAATCTATACCTGAATCTATTGTCCAGTGATTTTAAGGATCTTTATACTAATTTGAGGAGTTTAGCTGAAAAGAGGCTAGGTAGAGCATAGTTGATTGAGAAAACGATATTAAAGAATGAATCTATATTTTAGATAGAGATGACAAGCGAGTTTAACGATGATAGTAAATCAGCCGGTAAGGCTGAGGAGCAGATAAAAGAAGCAAGAATGCTTGCTTCTCGGCTTCAAAGAGCAATAGATACAGGTCGTTCAACATTAAGCAAAATGGTGGAAGTAGACAGATTTGTAAGTCATCGCTTGACTACAAAGACAGCGTCTGCTCTTCAAATCATAGACAATCTCGCCAAGGAAGCTCGAAGTGTTTCCATGAAAGAGGAGTTTAACAGGATTTACATAAAACTTCTTGCCCTTTTTAACGAGTTCAAGCTCATAGAAAATAAGGGGTATAGGACCATGGTCAGATCAGGTCTTGTAGATGTGAATAGATTGAACGATTTGATAGACGTAGATACGGATTTATTGAATATTGTTACTTTGCTTCATAATTTTGTTGGGAGGATATCATTGAAGAGATCTGTCAAGGTTGATGAACGTAAAGAAATCCTAGAGATGTTAGACGACATAATTTTAGCCTTGACAAGGCGTAACGAGATCATGAGAAAAGTAGAAAGAAAGGAAGATTAGAGATAGTAGCTTTTTCCAACTAAAACCAAGTGATACAGGTGCAGATGCGAGATTACAACAATAATTTACTGGTAATTTGGTGCGGGGGGTGGGATTCGAACCCACGAAGGCCTTAGCCAGCAGATCTTGAGTTTAGGCTTTTTAACTGCCCCCTTTTGTCGCCTAATTCAAGTTTGGCTTTAACCTGGCTTGGGGACCCCCGCAATATCAAATAAAATTCTCCATAATTAATTCTTTACCATCATTTAGGAGAAGATAAGAAAGAAATTATAAGGATAAAGATGAACATAACTACAAAGAATAGCAGATAGAGCCTGCTCGTCCTTCTAGCCTTCTTTTGTGCTTTTAATTCTTTTTCTCGACACTCGTTGGAGCAATAATCTTTACCCCAAGGTATGGATTTGCCACATACTTTACAATGTGTATGTAAAGGAATTGGTCCTCTTTCTCTTGCAGACATTTTTAACACCTAATATTCATTGTTCTTTTGAACTTTTTCGTTGCTAATAACTGTACCTATTCTTTCGCCTTTTATTGCCAATCTAATGCCTTCAGGTTTAAAGCCATTTAGTATTATGGCCTTTATGCCGGAATCTCTGAGAATTCTTACTGCTTTTGCATCCAAGACGCTATGTATGCCTGGTTTGTGCTTCGCTTTTGACATATCGCTCAACTCATCGAAGCTGATATAGTCAAGCTTCTTAGCCTCAGGATAAATTTTAGGATCTCTAGTGTAAACTCCTTCTTGATCTGTTGCTTTAATTAATAGATCAGCCTTGATGGCTTTAGCGATCATGGCTGCAACAGAGTCTGTAGTCATGCCTGGTTTCAATCCACCCATAACAGTTATGCTCGACACTCTCAACAATCGGGTGAGTTGACCTATTGAAGACGGGATTACGTCTGGCGCTATACCTTTAAGCCTCTTGGCCAGAAGTCTAGCGTTCAACCTGGAGACCAATATAGCCAAATCATCTTTATCTTCGTCCTTTAAGCCCAAAACCTCAGCCGTCTCTATGTATTGCCTTGAGAGAGGACCGCCGCCAACGACAATAACAAGAACGTGCCCCTCCTCCTTTAACCTTGAAATTTGCTCTGCATAAGACTTTACGATTAAGGGACTAGGTGGAGAGCCTATTATTGAACCGCCTATCCTTAGAACTATCTTCATACCAATGCTCCAAGTTTTTGAAATATTCTTAACTTATTTATGCCTATCCTAATTCAAACGATAGCTATTAATTCATCTCCATGGGTTATATGTATGATGAGTTCAAGGGTCGATTCAGTGGCATTTTATAAGATGAAAAGGACTTTGGCAGAACTCTCTACTAAAAAAGGTAGAGGGACTGAGCTAGTGTCATTATATATACCGCCAAAAAGACCATTGCACGAGGTCATAAGTGCTTTAAAAGATGAGTACGGTACAGCGTCTAACATAAAGTCTGACAGCACTAGAACACACGTTCAAGACGCTTTGGTAAAGATTATGCAAAGATTGAAACTCTATGATAAAACACCTGAAAATGGGCTTGCCATATTTTGTGGTGCCTTGCCTCTAAGCCCTAACGCCCCGCTTGGGAGCGAAGTTCTACAACTATATGAGGTATTGCCTCACAAGCCAATACAAACCTATCTTTATAGATGTGATGATCATTTTCACCTAGAGCCCCTTCGTGAGATGATAAAGGAGGAAAAAATCATAGGAATCATCTCAATAGATAATACTGAAGCGGGGCTTGGAATAGTATCGGGCAATAGACTAGAAGTTGTAGACGTGGTTACTTCAGGAGTATCGGGAAAGCATAGAGCAGGAGGGCAGTCAGCTAGAAGGTTTGAACGTCTTAGAGAAGCTGAGATTAACGATTATTTCAACAGATTAGCGAGACATGCGACCAAAGTCTTCTTAGAGCAGTATAGCATCAAAGGTTTGGTAATAGGAGGGCCTGGTCCTACCAAAGACTATTTCTTGAAAGGAGAGTACCTAGATTACAGGTTGCAAGACAATGTATTGGCAGTCGTGGATACTTCTTATTCAGGGAGAGAAGGGATAAGGGAGACTATAGATAGGGCTCAAAGTGTTCTGCAAGACTTGAGAATAATAGAAGAAAAGGAACTAGTCAAGAAATTCTTAAACGAGGTCTCTTCAGACAAAGGCTTAGTAATATATGGAGTTCAAGAAGTGATAGATTCTTTGAAAAGAGGAAATGCGCATACCGTTCTTGTCTCTGAGGATGTAGGTCTTGTATACCTTCGAGCAACATGCAAAAAGTGTGGCTCAATTAGAGAGGTCGTGATCAATCAAGAAAGCCTTATCTCTGAAAAACAGAAGTTAATCTCAGAACCATGCCCTTCATGTGGCAGTAATGACATTGAAATATTTGAGAAAGATTTTATCGATTTTCTGGCTGACAAAGCCATAGATTCAGGAACCAAAGTAGAGGTCATATCTTCCAAGAGTGAGGAAGGAGTAATGTTTAAAAGCTTTGGAGGAGTTGGAGCTCTCCTAAGGTATAGATGAGATACTAGACATGTTCTTCTTGCATTATGACCTTTTAGCTTAAATATTGTATATTCTCTTTTAACTCTCCAAGACTGATTGGTGTCTTAATGAATCTCATTCCAAAGATAAGGGAGAAAAGATGGAATCCGAGTTTAGAAGAAAAGATCTTTGAGAAATGGCAAAAGGATGGTATATTCCATTTTAATGAGAAAAGTAGAAAGCCTTTGTTCAGTATAGATACTCCCCCGCCTTATGTCAATACTCCTGTTCATATTGGGCATGCATACACTTACGTATGGATGGATGTAATGGCAAGGTACAAGAGGATGCTAGGGTACAGTGTTCTATTCCCCATGGGTTTGGATAAAAATGGGTTGCCTATAGAGGTTCAGACAGAAAGAGAGTTCAATATCAGGATGGGCGATATACCTCGCCAAGATTTCATAGAAAAATGCAGAATGTTACTTAAAAAATATGGGGACATATCTTTGGATACTTTCAAAAAATTAGGCTTGAGTTGCAATTCATGGGATAAAAAGTATGAATTAGGAGGCAGATACGATACAGACGATCCCGAGTATAGAAGGCTTACTCAAGAGACTTTCATCCATCTTTGGAGGAAGGGTCTAATTTATGAGGGAATGAAGACCATGAACTACTGCCCAGTCTGTAAAACAGCCATATCCGATGCTGAGGTGGAATATATTGAAGATTATACAGATCTAAACTACATAAGATTCAAAGTAAAAGAGAGCCAAGAAGATGTAATCATAGCAACGACAAGACCTGAGTTGCTTTGCGCTTGTAAATTGGTACTCTTCAACCCTAGCGATGATAGATATGAAAAACTAGAAAATATGCATGCTATTGTCCCAATTTATAACAACGAAGTCAAGATAATTGCTCATCCTTACGCAAAGCCTGAGTTTGGCACTGGATTGGTGATGATATGTAGTTATGGAGACTATGGCGACGTAAGGCTTCTTAGAGAACTTAACATAGAACCAACTTATGCCATAGACAAAGAAGGTAAGATGAACGAAAATGCAGGAAAGTATGCTGGCTTAAGTGTCTCAAAGGCTAGAGAGCAGATTGTAAAGGATTTAGAGAGCGCGGGTCTATTAGTAAAGAGGGAAAGTATAAAGCATAGAATGCCGATCTGCGAACGCTCCAAAGACCCTATAGAATTCATAGCTATGAATGAGATCTATCTGAGGCAAGTAGATTACAAGGATGAGATCCGAAAGATGGCTGATGAAATGAGTTTCTATGCACAAGAGAGCAAGCAGATTCTGATAGACTGGATTGATTCAATAAGCATAGACTGGGTAATATCACGCAGAAGATATTATGGTACCGAGATTCCTCTATGGTACTGTAAGAATTGTGGCAATGTTATTTTACCGGAACCAGGCAAATATTATCAACCTTGGAAAGAAAGATGCCCGATCAATAAATGCCCAAGATGTGGTGGTGAAGAATTCCAAGGGGAAGAGAGAATCTTCGATACCTGGTTCGATTCCAGCACATCAGAAGTCTATATTCTAGGCTATCTTTGGGATAAGAAATTTTTCAATAAAAAATTCCCGTGCAGTATGAGACCCCAAGGAAAAGAAATAGTTAGAAACTGGCTTTATTTCACTCTTTTGAAATCCTACCACTTATTTGGGAAGAAGCCTTTTGAAAACGTTTGGGTACACATGCACGTAGTGGATGAGAAAGGAGAGAAGATGAGCAAGAGCAAGGGTAACATAATAGATCCACAAGATGTAATCAAAAAATTCGGTGCTGAAGGCTTCAGAATATGGACTTGTTTAGAGGGAGATATAACCAAAGGCGATATAAAATGCTCCTTTGAGAGGATAGAAGGGCATGCAAAGTTCATAACAAAACTTTGGAATATTGCAAGGTTCGTTTCCACCTTCCCAAGAGTCAATGCAAAGCCTCAAGATACTGATAAATGGATTCTAGGAGAGTTATCGAAGCTAATAGAAGATGTGAAAAAGAGTTATGACAGATATGCCTTCAATGATGCTGCAACTTTGATCAGAGACTTCACTTGGAATTTATTTGCGTCAAATTACATCGAGATGGTGAAGGCAAGAGCTTACGGTCAAGAGTTTTCAAAAGAAGAGCAGAAAGCATCTTGGTTTACATTGAACGAGTGTTTAAGAAACATTCTTTTATTATTAGCCCCAATAATGCCCTTTTTTACTGAGCATGTATGGTCTACAATCTATGGTGGAAAAAGCATCCATCTTAAAAAATTTCCAAAAGCAAAGTGGGATAAGAGCTTAAATCAACTAACACAAAATGTCATAGATTTCAATTCGTATTTATGGAATAAGAAGAAAGAGGAAGGATTGTCTTTAAAGGATCCCATCAGAGTTATGGTGCCAAAGAATCTCACGATATTCTATAAAGATTTGAAAGCCATGCATAACATTATCGATTGAAAAACTAAATTTTCACAAATTAGAGGAAGCTTTTTAACCTCTATCTTTTATCATCAATAGGCTAGTTGAAGCTCCCTAAGATCAAGATTTCAGCCTTAAAGCAAGTAGTAACGAAGCCCAAGGTAAAAAGGCGCACTTTACTGATATCTCTAATACTCATAATATCCTTCTCATCCGCTTTGATTATAAGAATGGCTCCTGCAAATTATGGCTTTTATCTGAACGAATTTGACCCTTATTTTGATTATTATGCCACTAATTTCATTGTGAACAACGCTGAAAAATATGGGTTAGGAGTTGTTTTATCAGATGATCCAAACATCAACTACTTTCTATGGCATGATTATATGACCTGGTACCCAGAGGGCCGTGATGTAGCGGCTACATCCCAAGGAGGGTTACATTTTGCTGGAGCAATACTATTTTTACTTTTCAAGGATTTTTTTGGAATAAACATTTCCCTTTACGATTTTCTTGTTTTATTTCCAGTCTTCTTTGGGGCGTTAACAGTTTTTGCGATATTCCTTCTCACAAGGAGAATCGCAGGAACTACTGCGGGTCTTCTTGCCTCTTTGATAGTAGCATTTTCTCCACCATTGATAGTAAGAGGAAACCTTGGCTGGTATAAGTCAGAGCCCTTTGCATTATTCTTGACAGTCCTTTCAGCTTATTTCTTCCTAACCATATTCAGCCCGAAGGTAAAAAGGACAGGTCTTGTCTGGAGAGCCATAGCATCGGGAATTTTGCTAGGCTATGCAAGTGCGTCTTGGGGAGGAGTTCAGTACTTCAACGGTGTAATGGGATTAGTTTTTCTAATTGCTCCTTTTCTTGATGTCGATCTAAAGAGAGTAATACATTCTGGTAGCATTTTCATTGCATCGAACCTTATGGTAGCCTCTGCCTTTCCAAGGCCTGGGCCTGGCATAATACTCTCTTCAGGTCTTGTCCTATTCGCTGGTCTTGCCTTTGCCATGATAGGTCTTTATGTGAAGAGTGTAACGGAGCCAAAGGATCATAGAAAAGCCCTCATAATATCCTTGGTAGCTTTCGCTTTACTCGGTCTATTTGTCGTCAGTACTGGCTTGATACCAGGTATTAGTGGCAGATACCTTACAGCAATATTCCCATTCCAAAGAACTGCCGATCCTTTAGTAGAATCGGTGGCTGAGCACCAAACCTCAGCAGGTGTCTATTTCTTCACTTCGTTCTGGATTCTAATCTTCTTAGGCGCTTTCGGAGCTTTTATGATGTTAAAGAAGAAGACCATATTCTCAGCCTATGCTTTGATTCTAGGAATTACCTCACTCTATGTAGCATCGTCCTTTTCTAGGCTCATGGTATACGCTTCCATAGCCTTTTCTATACTTGCAGGTATAGGTTTCAGTGAACTATCATTCTCTCTGCTCAAGCCTGCGGCACCCACAGTAGCAAAAAGGAAGGTAAAAGCCTATGCATTAAGGCCTGAGGTAAAGGTTTTTTCTGCCATCTTTATCATAGCCCTTCTAGCATCTGCAAACTATTATTGGTTACCACAGTATGATGCACCTGTCTCCATAGTCATCTCAGGTTTGCAATATGATCCAGGCTTTGCTGTACCAGATTGGCTAGAAGCATTAACATGGATAAGAGAAAATACTCCTGAGAATGCTGTAATAATAGCATGGTGGGATTATGGCTACTGGATAACTGTAATGGGAAACAGGACTAGCTTGGCTGATAACGCAACGATAAACTCTACTAAGATACAAGAGATAGGGAGGCTATTCTTGTCGAATGAAACCGAGGCTAAGGAGCTCATCGACAAACTCAGATGGGACCCACGTACAGAAGAATATAGACCAGCCTATGTAGCGATTATATTCTCAGCTATATCATTCAATTTTTATCCAGAATTCTTACAAACATATCCAGATTTAAGAGACAAGTATTTTATTCCATACCTAGGTGGAGATGAGAGCAAGATGGGCTGGTTTGTTGATATCCCTGGTCTAAACGGCACTTTATATTTTGAAGAGTACAGATCAGCATTAGATCATGGACCACCTACTGAATACTTCTGGCAAAATACTTTGTTAGGCAAGATGTTTCCGTTTAATTACGATAAGAAACTCTCAGACACATACAAATACTTGTTCGATTCAGTGCCGATAGGCAGTTATGCTATAAAATACCAAGATAGTAATGGTCTTCTGAAGCTCGCTTTTGCCTCCTCATTTGAGAGCTACGCCCAAGTTCTAATATACCAGGTTGTAGAATAAAATTAAGCTACATTCATGCTTCTCACTTGGCTTTAAGCCCAACAAAAGAGACTCTTAATCTATCTTTCTCATACATACATCTTTAAATTTGAGTTAAAAACTTTCTATAATAAAGGGTCCAATCGTTCATGAATAAGGAAGAAGAGATTTCAATAAGAGACATGACTATAGATGATCTACCAAGAGTTTTTCATATCGGAGAAGAGATCTTCACTAGCGAAAGATTCCCTCTGATGTATAGAACTTGGGATCAATTTGAGATAGCCTCTTTATACACTACTGATGCAGAATTTTGTGTTGTGGCTGAAAGGAACAAAAAAGTAATTGGATTTGCCATGGCTACTACAATAAGGAAACCACGATCAGCTTGGAAATATGGATACGTGGTCTGGCTGGGCGTGAAGAGAAGGTATCATAGGCATGGAATTGGTGAGAGATTGTATAGAGAAGTAGAGAGAAGGTTGGAGCAAGCAGGAATAAGGATGATGATAGTGGATATTGAGCAAGGGAATGATGAAGCCTTAAAATTCTTTGAGAAGATGGGCTTTAATACAAAAAAAGAGTTTATTTGGATGACAAAGACTCTCTAAAAGAGTGCTTTATTCGTTCTTTTCTAAATATCTATCTCTGACTCTATATCTAGCATATCTGTCATCGGGAGAAAACTTGGCAGGATGAGGAGAAATAGTTTCGCTATCACATTTAGGGCATTGCTTTTTTAATGTATAAATGCTACAATTTGGACATTTCCTCAACAATTTCTCCAAAGGCATCATCCTTCTTTCTTGAAGGAAAAGCTCCCTCCCTTCTTTTCTATGCTTTCCTTTACTTTTTGAGTAGCTAACTCTAATGCTTTCTCTGCTATTTTATAGTTCTCAGCCTTGACCTCTATTCTATACCTTGGTGCGCCCAAATACCTTATATTGATCTTAGCTCCACTACTTTTTACATTTTCAGCCTCCGAAAGAGCTGATTTTATTTTCTCTATACCATCAGACGAATCAGATTTTAACTCGATGATCCCATGAACCTCTACAGTCGGGATTATTACCTTCTCTTTTGCTACAGCCTCTAAAGTTGAAGCATAATCTTGGGGTAGGTTTAATTTTTGAAGAACTTTAATACCTTTTCTTGATACTTCTTCAACAGCATCGTACAAAGCTCCAAATTCCTCTATTAAGAGCTCCCTATACTTCATGCTTGCTTCTTCACCCAAATTTAACTTGCTTTCTACTAGCTTCATTACGCCGTCTGCCTTCTCAGCCTTTTTTATCTCTATGAGTTTCTCTCTTCTCTCTTCTCCAGTAACCTGTCTTAGGGACAAGTCTATCTCTTTTCTTTGCTTGCTAACCCTTATGACCTTTAGGACTATCTTCTGTCCTAGCCTTACATACTTCTCTATACTTTTTACCCATCCTGTCGATATCTCAGATATGTGTAAGAATCCATTCATAGCTCCGTATTCATCCAGTGTAACGTAAACACCATGAGGAGTTATACTCCTAACTGTTGCCAGTACAAGTTCTCCCTCTTCAGGCAAATGTACTGCTGCTTCCATTTCAATCCAGCCTTTTTATTATAGTACCAAATATCTTAGCCTTGCCGCCAGTTCTTTGGGAAATTAGGCTGTCACATATTTTACATTTTATATCTACCGTTGATGATGAGAATACAGCTTGCTCATTCCCACAGTTAGAGCATTTGATAAGAAGGTAGGCACTTCTTGGTTTCGGTATAAGTATTCTCTCTTTTTTCATAAAATCACCTTCTACTGGACTATCTCCATCTTTTTTAGCCTAATTCCATACCTCATAATTTGATGCCCACAATCCTTGCACTTGAGCTTCAGTGTTTGCTTTTTCGTCGTCTTTGCGCTTCTCTTCAGCTCTGGGAATTTTTGACCACCGTATCCTTTTTTATCTTCAGCATGGTGCCTTGTTCCTTGGGCTGTGGATCTCTCTTTACCCTTCTTGTAGATTATCACACTATGCACGGTATGGCGCTTGCAATGGGAGCAGTAGGTTCTTATCTCCTTTGGAACTTTCAATTTTTACACCTTCTTGAGGCTTATCAATAGATTCTTGGGCTTTTATCGGTATATGAATTTAACCCTCGCCATCTTGCCAGTTTTATGATCAATTAACCTTATAGATAGCATTTAGGGTTTATCTTTAAGCGTATTAAATTTGCTAAAAATTCTTTATTAGCTTTACTACTTACATTCATTTACCCATACCTCACTTACTATTTTCTGTTTTGTCAATGGTTCAGCGTTCTCCGAAGGGATGATGGCAACGTCTCCTTTGTTAAAAGGTCCGTATTTTCTTTCGTCTATGCCCATAAATGGTGGAGAAGGCTGCAAAAACCTAACCATAGTAAATCTTGATGATAACTCTTCAGATATTGCATCCAGTTTAGAAGACTGACCTCTTTTTATAGCCAAGCCTACTTTCTTCCATCTCTTGTTAAACAGAGATAAAGGTTCTATTATGTATCTTTCCTCAGAAGTTAGATTATCTGTATCTTCTAGGTGGGATGCTTTTTTAATTCTTAATTCTATCAATCTATTGGTCAATTTTTCAATCATTTCTCTTTCTTTTAATGCTAAGTTACTCACAATACTCTTCTCATTCTGATCGATTCCGTTCAGCATTTTCTTCATGTAAGTTACGACTTCTTTATAGAAATTCTTTGGCATCTTTACCAATTTATCGCTCTTTGATTCTAATTCTATCAACTCATAAATCCTGTTCAAAATCGATTCATCCATGAGCAATCATCCAAAAATGGTCTATTAATACCTTCGTCCTTCCAACAGGTGAGTGAATTAAGAAAACGTTAATAGAACAATAAGCCTCTTTCCTAATTCCTTTTAAAAAATAGGTTATGGTTTGAGTTTATACGTTACTCGGCATCCCTTAACTATTTTCTCTATAAGCCCTTTTGATTGCATTTCAGCAATGGTTTTTGAGGTTTCACTCTTGCTTAAACCTGTTAGCTCAACTATCTGTGTAATGCTCAAGCCCTTTGGATTCTTCTTTAAAGCCTTAGTAACTTTATCTAGGCTCATACAGTTTTCTTTTAAATCCAAGTATAAAAACTTGATTCATTTTTAATCTCAATACCGGCTTATTTAATCGCTATTGATCACTTTTGCCAGACCCTTTCCTACTAAATAAACAGATGCAAATAATGGTAGTATGACTTTTTCTGAATTGTAAGGCCCAAAAGAATTGCCCTTTAGAGTGAATTTCGGAGCTTTATCAACGAATAATTTTACAGTTTCGTCATTTAATACAACCGCATCTGTCAAAGGATCAAAGGATGTTAGATCATCGCATTTCTTTTTCAGCATACCAGTATTACCATGTAGTGTGTTAGGTAGCCTGAATATTCTATGAATATCTGTTGTAACCATGACATCTATATTGGCGCTCAATTTGTTTACGATTTCTTTGGCAAAATCCTCAAATCCCTTATAACCCATCTTGCCATAGGCGTATAGAATCTTATCTTTTATATCTTTGCTAGTCTCATCATAACCTTCAAATTCTAACTTTGTGAAGAAACTAGCTATTCTACCTCTCCAGCCTGGCTCATTAATCGATGGTAAAGATCTACGCATATCATCATATGAAGCTCCTTTTGAGATACCTAGGCTCTCTAGACTTAAACCCATACCAGATATATAATCCGATATTTCATTCCTTGCCAACTGATCTAAACCTTCTAAAGAACTTTCCTCCACTGTCACATGGTATCCTCTGCTCCCTGAAAAGTGAACCTTGATCTTATCCTTTGAAATGCCAAAATCCTCTAAAAGAAAGTCTATCAACTTT
This sequence comes from Nitrososphaeria archaeon, assembly GCA_029775875.1. GTDB lineage: Archaea > Thermoproteota > Nitrososphaeria > Nitrososphaerales > JACAEJ01 > JAVZMU01. The sequence continues at coordinate 8,403 of JARVKD010000027.1, read as the reverse complement.
ATTGCTTCATTTTTAGTAGCATCTAAGCATGAAGAACAGACCCAGTTCTCTTCGTCTATTTTCGTGCTTCCACACTTTGGGCAATTTTCAGGTCTCTTACCTTTCCCCATAAAGTTACAATCCTTACAAACCCATTTATCATGCTCCTCTTTGCAGTTAGTTGGAATGGCATCGGCATCTATATCAAAAATTAAATCCGCTCCTTTCCAGCCTTTTTCATCCATAGAAAGGGTTGGCTCATGGTAATAAGCACAGGAGTAATAGACTGAATGAGGAACTTCTTTAACAAGAAATACTCTTAGCTCCCCCTCGGTTTGAAAGGATAGATGTCTGATCATGACTTTATCGAAGGACATGTAGCCAAATTCTCTCTCGTTCATCCTAATAGGAGCGCTTATCTTACTTGAGTTCTTATAGTAAAATTCTCTGAAAATTTGCTTCAAAAATTCTATAGTCTTATCATTCATACTTATCGCCGATTATACTCGATCATCGGTCTTTTTCTTCTTAAAATCGACAGGCTTTCTTCCAAATTGAAGAGGGTTCTTTATTCTACCACATAAAATTTCATCCTTAAAACATAGTCCATGGGTGATTAGGGTTCTACAGCTTGGTACTTTGTATCGTCTTCTACCTCCCCTCATTCCAGCTATATGCTCGACTTGATACCTTGTCAAGCGTTCACTAAAGTCAGGCGCCTTTGGGTAAATGTTGATAACTTCATCAACGGACTTCCCAATTCCAAGAAAGTAAGATGTCAAAAGAAAGCGTCCATAATGAGGAACATTTTGCCCTTTTTGAAGCAAATCCAATACATGCATTACACACGGAGGAAACATCCCTGGGGTAACTTCTTGTAGTTCTTTTGATGGTACGGGAGGCAGTGCTTTACTTATCTCATCTACTATTTCCTTAACATTCTCTGGTATTTTTGGTAATGATAGGCTCTTCATTCTTTCATATACAATTCTTCTTATCTCTTCTCTCATCAATCTTACTAATTCATGAGTCTTAACGTAAACAAAACCTTTCTCAACAATCCTGTTGATGAGTTTCCATTCTGGTTTATGGAAATGAGTTGCTCTGAGTAAATAATCAATCATGCCCATCTTAAAGTCAAAAACATCATGCTCTATACTTATAAGATTCACATTAAAGGCGCTCTTGAATATGTTTGAGATTATGGATTTCTTTTCTTTCTCGAGCAATCTTTCTGCTCTTAAAGATTCTGCCAAGGAGTATCTGTGCATAAAGTAATCAATTCCTATGGCTTTTACAAGCATCAAAGCCAATGGAAAAGACAGAATTTCTAGGTTCGGCTCTAATATTTCAATAGAGATAAAGTTCTTCTGAATCGCTTCTATAACTCTATCCTTTGCCCTTTTTAATGCTGGTTGATAATCATCTTGCCTTAAATCCTCTATGCTCAAGCTCAAACCTTTAACGTAATCTCCAGCCTCCTTTAGGAAAGGGTACTTTGCCAGATCCTCAAGTCCGAACTCTATTTCCATGATATGTTATCTCTAATGCAAGATTGCTTCTTAAACAATTCGTTATAATGTAGAGCTGGGTCATATTGCTAGAATGTTTCAGAAATGTTCCACTTCTAAGATGAGATTTGTTTCACCAAACTATCTTATCATGATTTTTGCACAGTATGATCTGAGGTGGTCAGATGCAGACCTGGAAGATGGGTGCAATACCGATTACCATACTAGCACTAGTCGGAGTCTTTGCAGTCGCAGCCTATGGATATGGGATGGGCGAAATAGGAATGATGGGTAGACAGTATCAACAATACAACAACTATCAGCAAGGAACAGGAGGTTATCAAGGATGGAGAGGCATGGGCATGATGGGCTACTGCTTTTCTTTCATGAACCAGTTTAGAAACTATAACGTAACTTTTCAGCCCAATCAGGTGTTGATCATGCATTATTCATTTATGCCAAATATAATAGCAGTAAGCAAGGGAACCACTGTGACATGGACTAATCTGGATCCTGTTATACACACAGTAGAATCAGGAACCGCTGAACAGCCTACAGAGCTTTTCGATTCAGGTCCATTAAATCAAGGTCAAAGCTTCAGCTTTACATTTACAGAATCAGGAGTTTATGTGTATCATTGCGACCCAATCCATACATGCTAGGCATGATCGTAGTACAAGATTAATGAAACTCCAGATAGACAATTCCCCACTCTTATCTTTTTTATTCTTTTTTCGTATCTGAATTTACCCAACTTGATAAGGCTACTTCGTTAGTATTGCCATAGGTTTTAACAGTTACTATTCCACGATCAGCCAGTCTAGCAATTATCCTGTGAGTTTTTAGCCTAGTGAGTCCTGCCTCCTTTCTTATCCATTTTTGAAGGTATTTGCCATCATGCTTTCTCAATACTTCTAACACTAAACGCTCATCAGGCTTAAGAGTCTTGATGATAGTATCATAAGAACTACCTTGTATCGCTTGATTTTGTTGATTATCAGTATTTACTGGATCAACAGGTTGAGGGGGAGCACTAGTTTCTATATTCTGAGTAGGAAGATTAGCCATATTTATCTCAGGTGAAGCTTTTACTGTTTTTATTTCAGGGAAAGCTACTGAGTAGACCAAACCAATGATTGCAATGATTATGAAAGCTGTCAAAAGTAAAGGAATTAGCCAAAAGTATGAAGGAACGTCGTATTGAGCAGGAGATGCCCAACCTCCCATCATTCTATTCATCATATTCCACATATTGTCCATCCAATTCGTAGGTTGATTTGCTGGAAGAGTTGTTGGCGCTAAGTAAAGATTGAATACAATAGCTGCTAGGAAAAAGCCCGATAGCGATGTGATCAGTAGCAGAAGAAACAGTACGGATTTCTTCATCTAAAATCTATATGATTAGGATAGATAAAAGCTTGTGGTTAATTATTCTTAAATTGAAACATTACCTCTCCTCAATCCTTGGAGCAAGGTAGAAGTGTACTCTACCACCGAGATCACTCAGCTTTAACTCAAGCCTTATGGGCATCTTGCTTGAATATTCGAGCAAAACTACATCTGACGCTGTAGCCTTGATTATGTTTGATAAATACTCTATGCTATAGGTTGCCTTGCTATCCTCCTTTACATCTAACTCCAATAAATCTTGGGTTGTTCGTTCCAGAATTACAGAGCCAGAGCCTATATCACTCTTTCCAGAGAATATCAGTCGATCTTTCGAGGCTTCTATTGTCATATGATCTGAAATGGCAGAAATATCGCTCAGTATCTTCTCAAAGGCTCTCTCAGCCATTGTGGCTTTGACGTTAAAGCTTAGCTTGGGAAGAGGCGTAGGTCCATAGGTGCTCTCTATCAAATGCAGCAGAAACTCTCTCTTATAGCCATCAAGAATTCTAAGGACGAGCATTTCATCTGAAGTTGTAATCTCTATGCTATCTTTTGCATCAGCCCTTTTTATCAGCTTCATGAAATCCTCTATTTTTATGCTGAACTTGAAAGGCTTATCGCATTCATACTTTTCAAAAGCTGATTTTGGCCACAGAAGGTCTATAAGGGCTACGTGTGATGGATCCATAGCCCTAAAGGTTATTCCCTCTGGTGATGCTTCAAAAGTCGCTTCTTCAACAAGCGTTGAGACTGCTGATGAAACTACTTTCCATTCCTCTGATGTAGAGGTCTTAGCCAAGAATACCAAATCAACCCACCACTGATCAATTAATCGTTTTCAAGGGATTATTAGCCTTATTGGTTTTAATTATAGATAGATTTATCTTGAGCTATACACTATTGAAATAAATTTGCATAGGTGAAAAAATGACCATAGATTTTACCTTCAAGATAGGAGGAGAGGCGGGGCAAGGTCTACAATCCATAGGATACGCCCTTTCCAAAGCTTTCGCAAAAGGAGGGTTATACGTGTTTCTAAACCAAGACTATGAATCAAGGATAAGAGGAGGGCATACCTTCGTCCAAGTCAGGGTAAGAAACGAGCCTGTTTACACTCTTTCTGAAGAAGTGAACATGCTCATAGCTTTGAACAAAGAAACGATAGATTTACACAAAAATGAACTTGTCAAAAGTGGGGCGATAATATTTGATGGAGACAAGATCCCTATAAAGGCTGAAGACAGTTACTACAGCGTACCCTTGGAAAAGCTTGCATTAGAAAAGGGAGGCAGTAAGATAATGATCAACACTGTTGCTACAGGGGCTGCCATGGGCATGCTCGATTATGATTTTAATCTTTTGGCGGATGTATTATCTGAGGAATTTGGGAGAAAAGGCAAGGACGTTGTGGAAAGTAATGTAAAAGCTGCAAGAGCTGGTTATGATTACGCTAAAGAAAATTATAGAGGAAAGTATGACTTTACAATAAGGTCCTTAGGCTCTTCAAAGAGGATGTTCCTAAATGGTGGCGAAGCCATATCTACTGGAGTCATAGTTGCAGGTTGTAAGTTCATGGCAGGCTATCCTATGACCCCCACATCACCAATACTAGAGTTCTTTGCTTCGAAGGCAAGGGATTACAACCTTGTATTCGTCCAGTCTGAAGACGAGTTGGCAGCCATTAACATGGTAATTGGGGCAGGATATGTTGGTGTTAGAGCCATGACAGCTACAGCAGGGGATGGTTTCGCCCTTATGGTAGAAGGATTAGGGCAAGCAGGCATGACAGAGACTCCGATAGTTGCTGTAGTAGGGCAACGCCCTGGTCCTGCTGTAGGCTTACCAACAAGGACTTCTCAGGCCGATCTTCTTTTCATGATTCGAGCTGGCAATGACGAATTCCCGAGAGCAGTCTTTACACCTGGTACTATAGAGGATGCCTTCTGGCTTACGATCAAAGCCTTTAACATTGCAGAGAAGTATCAGATACCTGTCATAATCCTGATAGACCAGCATTTAGCCGATTCTTATCGCACTGTGGATAGGTTCGATCTATCAAAGGTGAAGATAGAGAGGGGAGAGATTCTATCGGAAGAGCAGATTAGGGCTATGGGGCTCTACAATTATAAAAGGCATCAATTTACTGAATCAGGAGTTTCACCAAGAGCCATTCCTGGAACACCAGGATGTTTAGTAGTAACAGATGCAGATGAGCATAATGAGGAAGGCCATATTATTGAAGATGCCGAGACTAGGACAAAGATGGTTCTAAAGAGGCTAAAAAAGTTTGAAGGTGTTAAAAAAGAGATGGAACCTCCTAAAATCTACGGACCTGAAGATGCAAAGATAACCCTAATAGGATGGGGATCGACCTATGGCGCTATAAGAGAAGCCGTCGATACTCTGAGAAAGGTTGGAATAGATGTGAACATGCTATACATTAATGTTGTCTGGCCCTTCCCAAAAGATGAAATATCATCGGTATTATCTAAGGCAGAAATGAGCTTTGTCATAGAAAACAATGCCACTGGCCAATTAGCTTATCTGATAAAATCAGAAACTGGCAGGGAAGTGAATGAAAAAATTCTGAAGTTCGATGGGAGACCATTTTCGCCAACACATATAGTAAAAGAAGTAAAGGAGAAGGTGAAAGGCTAATGGTAACGCTAAAGGATTATGAAGGAGGACCAACAGCTTGGTGCCCAGGCTGTGGCAACTTCTCCATCTTGCTAGCAGTAAAAAGAGCTTTAGTTGAAATGAATTTAGAGCCGTATCAAGTGCTCATAGTGTCTGGAATAGGCCAAGCGGGTAAATTACCTCACTACATGAGATGCAATACTCTAAATGCTCTCCATGGAAGAGATGTTCCGGAGGCTATCGGTGCAAAGTTAGCTAATCATGAATTAAAAGTGATAGCTGTTGGGGGAGATGGTGATGGCTACGGAGAAGGAGGTAACCATTTTACGCATGCCATACTAAGGAATATAGATATAACTTATATCGTTCATGATAATCAAATCTACGGACTAACGAAGGGACAGGCTTCTCCAACTAGTGACAAAGGCTTTGTCACAAAGACTACTCCTGAAGGTGTCATATCTTTGCCTTTTAACCCAATAGCTTTAGCCATATCTCTTGGCGCAACCTTTGTAAGTAGAGGATTTGCTGGAGAAGTTGACCATCTCGTCGAATTGATAAAGAAGGCTGTACAGCATAAAGGCTTTGCCTTGGTGGATGTTTTACAACCATGCGTTACTTTCAACAAGTTGAACACTTGGGAATGGTATAGAAAGAGAGTTTACAAACTTGAGAGCATAGATTACGACCCTACAGATAGAACTCTTGCCTTCCAAAAAGCCTTTGAATGGGGCGATAAAATCCCTATTGGTGTTATATACAAAAGTGATAGACCAACTTTCGATGAGCAAATACCAGCCTTAAAATATGGAACTTTAGTGAAACAAAAGATAGACCCATTAGCTTGTGAAAAGATACTGGATGAATTCATGTAATGAAAAGATCGCCAAATATCGACCTTTATTTTTTCATTTCTTTCTAAGGGATTATCGAGTACTTTACCACATTCCCTTCGCGATCGAATACTGCAATATCTCTTTCGGAATTGTAAGGATAGGCCATTATGACCATTATTCTTCCATAGAAGTTATTCAAATCTCCCAAAGATGGTTTTAATACTCCAGATGGGTGCGAATGAGCCACGCCAACTATGGATAAATCTAGAGGAAGCATATGAAAGGGAAAGCTTGAGAAGCCTTTACCATGAGTAGCAAGAGGCGGTATTACTGTTTCCTTCACTAAAATTTCATCTTCGCTCATCTTCCCCCTGAGGAGGAGTATACCTTCGTTTGGGTGAAAGGTTTTAGCATAGCTCAGGAGGCTATCTACTACTGAGGCTTTGAAGGTAATTTTCCTGACCATGATATCGCCTCTAAGACACTACTACAAATAAATAGTGGATGTTAATCTTTATTCTTTTCAATACTCTTTAAATAATCTTCTCTAATTTTCTTTGCTAATTCTCCATCCTCGATTATGAATGCCCCACGGTAGCCACATTCCCTGCAATCCCAAAGACTCCATAATTGAGGAAGACCAGATGCCCAAAAGATATCAGTTGAACCACATTGAGGGCAGAACTTAGTCCCTCTTTTGCTCTCTGTCATTCTTGTTCTGATAGAACATGTTTCTTCTAGGATTTAACCTATTTGTAAATTGCATGCATATTGATATGGTGCTATGATGTGTGATTACGCTAATCTTAAATAACTTTTTCTTTACTACTCACACGACGAAAAATGTATCAAAAAACTAAGAAGATAATATCAATAGCCATAATCAGCATACTCATCCTTTCAATATTCTTCGTATTGCCATTAGTATTCGCCTCAGTACCACCCCCATCACCCTCATTAACCTTGGAACCAGATGAAGGCCCTTCAGGAACTATCGTGACTATTACTGGTAATGGCTTTACTTCTGGCACATACAGAGTATATTTCGATAAAGATGGCGATGAGAGATGGGATTGGGGTGAGCCGTACAGAACAGTTAGCGTAGGTGCATCAGGAACATTCACAACAACTCTAACAATACCTTCAGTACCATCAGGCATATACTATATATGTGCTGGTGCATTTCCATATCCGTATATTGCGATAGCCTCAAAAGATTTCACTGTCAAAACAATCTATGATGAGCTCTTAGGGATCTTTGATGAGACTTACACAGGAACTATGTCATATGGATATAATTTTATAAACATAACATCGACAGAGAACTTCCAAGTTAAGGCAGTCTACGTTCTTTACTACGACCCAGATGATGATCCTAATGCATATGCAGAGGTCACTGGTCTGTCCCTATATCAGAAGAATCCGTTCTATTACTTCTTCGGGATAGATCATGAGGATATGGAAATACATGAAGAGTTCATACCGTTTGGATATGAACTCTTGTCTTATATGAAGATTGATCTGCCCCCAGCTGGTTCGGGCGGCGACTCTATAATCATAAACATGACAAACTATGGTGATGGCAATGAGCAATTATACATCAAGGTAATAGTCGAGTCTTCGCAAACTGCAGAGATTACAGTAGACCTTGTAACTTAATATACCCACCCTCTATTTTTTATTGGCGATAAATTTGGTATAATGTGAGAAATGTGGCTTTGAGAATACATCTAATTCAAAGTTTTGTGGTAAATTCATTCTTCTTCGCCTTCTTTAAGCTATTTTTATCAAGGCATAAAAATACGGTGTCATATCCAAGAAGCATGCTGCGATTCTTTCATAATAGAAACGGACTTGATGGTCAGTAAGTTCCTTTATAGTTTGTTTAGTTAGTCATAAGCCAAAACTTCATGTATTCTCTATATGTTTCCTTACCTCTCCAAGGCAACTCCTACGTGAAGGTGCAAGTACTACTTTAATCTCTTCGATCCTCTCACCCTGACCTCGCCTCCAGACACTTTTATTAACATCTATGAAAATCGAACATTTAA
>JARVKD010000026.1 GCA_029775875.1 Nitrososphaeria archaeon | reverse complement strand
TGCCTTCTCTAAGCTTTAACCAGTTCTCAAATTTTGCGGAAACAATCCAGCAATTGCTCAAGAATTTCCAACTAAAATATGCAATCAAACTATATTTATGTTTAACTACAATCAAAAGTTATCTTTTTAAAGTAAATTTCAAAATTCAGAGATACTAAAATTAAAGATAATCATCACTTTATAATTTTATAAATTTTATCTACTCTGAAGGATGAAGTCATGGAAAAAGAGTATTAATGAAAAATATTTTCACGGTATAGAGGCTTTTAAATATGCATGAATAAAATCAATATCATGATAGATGCCTTTCAGATAGTTGGATTTATAGCATTAATTGCCTCATCAGTAGGCTTCTTTCCTCAATTAATAAAGACTTTCAAGACAAAGAAGGCTGAAGATTTCTCATTTTATACTTTACTTCTATTGATGATAGCAGCTACTTCTTGGATTGCTTATGGCTTTAGCAGATCAGATTTGTTCATCATTTGGACAAATTCGATAATCTTTGTTTTAGTACTAATGCTTGCAATAATGAAAATATCATATAGAAAAAGTTAAAATTTTTATACAAGGCTTTGAATTCTCATGATATGGCTTTTGACTTAGCTTACATTCTCTTGGTTCTTGCTATTTTCGTTCTAATGTGGATAATTGTATCCATACCAGTCTACATAGCAGCGAAGATAATCAAAGGAGGTAAAGCAAGTTTTGGTCAAGCTATGTTGGCTACTTTGCTCGGTCCTATAGTGTTTGCATTCGTTCGAACCGTTGCAATAATCTTTCTAGGATTTTTGGGCGTTAGCCAAGCAGCCTTACTGGCTTTGGTTCTTGCTTTTATCTTCTGGCTTTGGGTCTACAAGGCGAGCTTTAGCACAGGTTGGTTACAGGCTTTTGGCATAGCTTTGTTGGCTATAGTGGTCTTCATAGTCCTTGCCTTGATAATAGGCGTTCTTGTACCCATTGCCATACTGTTAATCTTCTGATGTAACTGTAAAAAAGACGAAAGCAGTTTCTTATCGTAAAGAATCTAGAAAATAAGGATTAAGTGTAGTATTTCATCAGAATTTCCTTTATAGCATCTATGGCTTTTATAGCTGGAGAGTTAGGTGCAAAGTCAATAGGAGAAACTCTTAGCATATCAGACTTAGCTATAGCCTCATCGTAAGGAATAGTACCAATTATTGGAAGGTTTATTTTGTTCATTATATCATAAAGAAAATTCTTCTCTTCTTCATTTTTCACTTTATTACCAATAGTAAATATTGAATTCACTCCTATGTCTTGAGCAAGTTTTGAAATTCTATTAGCGGTCTCTATTGATTGCATTCTTGGTTCAACTACGCTTAAAATGGCATCAACTCCTTTAACAGTTCCTCTTCCTAGATGCTCTAACCCAGCCTCCATATCCATTATGACAGCATCTTTTCTATTAATCAAGATATGTCTTAGCAAAGCTCTTAATAATGAATTTGCAGGGCACATGCAACCAGAACCGCCAGACTTAACAGTTCCCATTACAATTAACCTAGTATTGTCAGGACCTAGAACTCCGTATTTCTCAGCTATATCGTGAACAGACGGTGTTAAACTAAAGACAGAGCCTGAAGAGCCAGGCCTTGCCCCTGTTCTTTCCTCAATTAGATCATAGTTTTCACTTATAGGGATTATTTTTGAGGCAGTTTCTTGGTCTATTCCTAAAACAGAAGCAAGGTTCATGGCAGGGTCTGCATCTATTGCAATAACCTTGTAACCATCCTTAGCCAACAATCTTGCAAGGACTCCTGCTAAAGTAGTCTTACCAACTCCTCCCTTTCCAGCTATGGCTAACTTCATTAATAATCGCCAAAATTATGTTGTAATTAATTGAACAATAAGCCCGTTTACAAGATTGCCAATAGCTTTTAGAGCTATGGATGAGGAAGGCAGATCGAACAAAGGCTTTCCTTCTGCGTTGAACTGTTGTATCAAAGGGTCTTCAGGGATCATGCTTGCGTAGTCTATCCCAGATGTTTTTATCACTTCATCAATTCTCTCTTTCATAGAAGGGGTTACTCTATTCACAATCAGGAGAGTCTTTTCAATGTTTATGTGCAATTCTTTGCAGAGCTCCTTTATCCTCTTCGCTGTTCTAGCACCACTAATAGTCGGGTCTGTAGCAACCAAAAGCAAGTCTAAGTCTCTAGTGGTTCTTCTGCTGAAATGCTCAAGCCCAGCCTCTGTATCTATTAACACCAAAGGATAGTGTTGAGAGATCGTGTCTAATATTTTTCTCAATATGTTGTTGATAAAGCAGTAGCAACCAGGTCCTTCAGGTCTCCCCATGGCGATAAAATCATAATCATCAGTCTCTATAATAGAGCTTTGAATAAGATAGTTCAGGTAATCTTCCTTTGACTGCTCTGGTGGAAGGTTGTCTTTGTTCTTAAGAAAACTCTCCCTCAAATCTCCTATAGTATTATTGATCTTTATTCCTAAAGCCTCATTCAAGTTAGAGTTCGGATCAGCATCTATTACAAGCATAGGTCCATTTACTTTTTTGATCAAAGTCTTTACTAGAAGGGCTGTAATGGTCGTCTTGCCAGTCCCGCCTTTGCCTGATACCGCTATGCTAAAGGTCAATTTCTCACCTTCCATACTTCTTCCAGAGTGCACGAATAGCCTCATCGCCAGAAGCCTTTACATCCTCCCAAAGAGCTTCTAATTTTTTATCGTAAACTTTCTCAGAATCACATTTTTGACAAGCATCCAAGAACTTATTTATTTTGATGATTATAGGTGAGCTTGCCAATTTTAAGATTTCTGAATTTACGTCCACTTCCTCTATTATGGCTCCATGAATTTTAGTGGTACCCCCAAGAATATCTTTTAACAAAACATGATCTTCACTAAATTTTGCATAGACTATATCCTCTCCAACTTTTCGCTCTTTCTTGGCTTCTTTGCTGATGACTTTGAATTCACACAAAACTATCACCATTTATTTCGTAGAAGAAGTTAATTAAATTATATAATCAAGATCATTTAAGAAGCTCCTTCAAAGCCTTCGCCTCAGGTTTCAAATGAAGGCCCTCCTTTTCTCTCTTCTTTATGTAATAGTCCATCATGCTTTTAATCTTCTCAAATTCAAGCTTGCCATGAGGGGTTTGAACTTCAAAGATTCTTTTAGGTATATTTTGCTCACTTAATTCAAAACCTTCTCTAACCTTAAATTTGTATAAATTATGAAAAATTTCTTTGCCCATCTTCATCAATTCGTCTTGGGTCTTATCTATGCCTAGAGTTTTAAGAGCTTCACAGACAACTTCCTTGCTGTAGATTCTTCTGGCAAAGTAGCAAACTCCTAAAGAATAAAGCACGTAAAGCCAGTCCTCTTGGTCTATCAAAAAGTCAACTATCTGCTCAATGCTTATAGGCTGATTTATAATCTTCTGATCTATACTATATCCAGAGTTGCTAAGATGTGAGTGCCTCGCTCCTACTAAAGGTCCTAATATGGCCCCATAACCAGTTATGTATCCAGCCATACCATTGTTACCTAATGCCATGGCATATTCTCTTCCACCATACTTTTCAGAAGCTGCTACTACGCCTTGGGCTAACTTGGCATAAAATTTGTTCTTCATTTCCACTGTATTATCAATGATTTTAATATACGCTTCAGCGTCTCCCCATGCAGGTTTTATTCCGAGAGTCTCGTCAAGGGTTATTCTACCTTCTTCAAAGGCCTCTGTAACCCATGCCAAAACTGTTCCCATCATCATAGCGTCTAAGCCAAGACTTTCACAACGATATATGAGAAGAATCAAATCCCTTTTGTCCTTTATTAGAAGGTTGTTTCCTAATGCATACATAGCCTCATAATTGTAGGGGACTAACACTTCTTCATAGAATATTTCTTTTTTACCTCTTTCATGCTCAGGGGCAAAGCTAGTCTTCAATCCTGCCAAGTGTATGCATGCTATAGGACATCCAGGGCATGAAATCTTTCTTCTCAATAAGGATTCAGCCATAGTTTCTCCAGATATTCTCTCAGCGTCCTTGAACCTTGATTCTTTAAAATTATGGGTGGGCAAAGCTCCCAATTCGTTAAGCTCAAGCATATTAGCCGATGTCCCGAGATTATGATACTTTGACATTTCATCGCTTGTAACAACTTTATGGTGCAATTTTTCATAAATCTCCTTCACAGCTAAAGGATTCTCCAATGGAATTCCTTTTCTTCCTAGGATTGAGATGGCTTTCAGTTTTTTGCTTCCAAATATAGCTCCAAGTCCTAATCTTCCAAAATGGTGAAATCTATCAACTATCACATTGCTGTAACATACAAGATTCTCTCCAGCCTTTCCACAGCTTATTACACTCTGCATTCCATCATAACTGCATTCTCTAAGGGCTTTTTCAACATCTAAAGGCGATAGCCCCCAGAGGGAATCAGCCATTTTAACTTTTACTTCATCATCTATTATCTTTATAATAATAGGATGCTCAGATGCTCCATGAATAACTAATGCACTATAACCAGCAAACCTTAGGGCGCTTGCAAAGTGCCCTCCAGAATGAGACTCTCCTAGGTTTTTTGTCAAAGGAGACTTGAACATGGCTATTGCTTTGACCATGCATGGAAAAACCCCAGTCATATAACCTGCTGCGAAGATTATCGGTGCTTCGGGAGAGAAGGGGTCTATGCCTGGTCTAACTTCTTCAAGGAGAAGTTTTGAAGCTATGCCTGAGCCACCAAGATATTTTGAGAATAAATCTGGTCTATCTACTACTCTGCTCGATCTTTCTGAGAGATTGACATAAAGAATTCTACTTGACAATCATTTCATCTCCTCATACTTGAAAACGTTATGAGGGCAATACTTGGCGCAATCTCCACATCTATCACATATTATTGGAAAATTCGTCATTTTATCTAAAGCCAGTGCTCTAATCATGCATGCAGTAATGCAATCAAAGGTCTTGCAGCCTTCGCATTTTGATACTATCAGAGTTATTCCTCCTTCTGGCAAAGGCTGTAAAGCGCCTCTGGGACAGACTAAAGCGCACTCTGGATTCTTACAAAATCTACAAGCTATGACTGTGAAAGGGTTTGCAAGAGTTCCGTTAACTCTCACGAATACTGCTACTTTAGACGGGTCTATAATATTGAATAGATGCCTTGAACATGCATAAACACAGCTATAGCAACCAATACATCTTTCAGGATGAACAACTTCTATATGGAACTTCATGATTCACCTATTAAGCCCAATATTTTGTAAGAAAGCCCTTTATCTGTGATGAATCCCTAGGGCCTACTATTACTTCCCAGTTAGTTGAGTCCTCGATCTCCCCTTTTAGCCTTGCCGCCATGCCAGGGATGATGAGTTTATTGTGCTTCACCATTTTTTCTACACCTGAAGATAAAAATAGATCTTTTACATTAGATGAATTGAACTGTCCCCCTGCCACTGACACTTCTACAGCCAGTCCTTCAGTATTCAATACTAGCAGGTAGCAGTTTATCCCTGCAGATTCAAGGTCGTTGGCTACTGTGAAGTATGTTAGCGCAAAATTCGTCGTGAGAAATACGGGTGATTTCTCGTCCGGCTTACCTATAGCGCGAAGGCCTGGTTCCACTGATACTGGCTTTCTTGGGTCAGTGTATATATTCTGCCTTAGAGTAAGTACTGGAAGTAAGGCCCAAATTTCTAAGGTGTGCATTATGAGCAGGTCTGCATATCTATTCATGAATAAAGATGCGATATAGGCTTCTTTATATGATGCAGTTATGGGGTCTTGCTTCTCTCCCATCCATACGATCGCTGGCACAGCCATGATAGGGTAGCTTAGGTCTTTGTCTCCTCTTTGTATGGCTGCCCTTCTTATCATGACCAAGTTGTTAATGCTATCCTTTAGAAGTTTGCCTTCTGTGTATGAGCCTGGGTCCATGACTATATCACGAATTCCTATAGCCTGTAAAGTCTTGATTAAGGATTTTAATAGCGTTAAATTGTTGGGCGCAAAGATAACTACTGGGCAATCATACTGCTTAGCCAACTCTGAAACTTCTCTCCAGTTCTCCTCTGATGCAGCATATAGCAATGGTCTTTTGTTGGCTACTTGCCCTTTTTCTAAAGCGGCCTTAAGATTCTTAGGATCAAAGGAGCAGAGAATTAGAGGAAGATTGCAACTTCTTGCTACGAGAGATGTCACATAAGAGAATCTATCAGGATCCTTTGATGCACATCTAACAGCTACCATATTTAACTTGAGAGTTTCCCCTATTCTAACTAAAGAGATAGTTTCTATGGCTTTGCATGTCTCAACAATCTTGCCATCGTCCATTGTATCACTTACATCTATTGCTATTGCTGTAGGATTATGATAAGTAAGCTCATGCCTATACATGACTTCTTTACCTCCTATCTTTACTATGCTATTCCCTGTGCCTATCGTTACTTCTTTTATAGGAGGAGCTATGAGCTCGATCAGTTTAGCCATTTGTTCTTTATACTTCGGCTTCTTCAATGGAGGACAATTTTCTGGAGTAAACTTTCTCTCCAAAAGCTTAGAGGCGAAGGCCATACAATTAGGTTCTCCACATTCTCCACAGTTCGTCTGAGGAAGGAAACGATAGACTGAGAGTAAGGTCACTTTTTCTGGCATGATTTCACATCCCTATATCGGTTATCCAGTCTTGAATCCTTTGATCTGTATCGACTTCTCCGTACAAATTCTCCATTAATCCCTTTATAACTCTAACAGTTGCAGGATGACTTAGCATGAAAAGGTCGCCTCCAGCCATCATAGCCGTAATCGTTGTCACAGTTTCCCAGAGAGGGCCTCTATACTCTCTTGGCCCCCACTCTTCAGACTTCATCCAAGCTTCTCTGGCACCCCAACTGTTACTCGTTGAAGCGAGTATGGGCATCTGTAAGTCAGAATCGCCAAGAAGGCCTGCAAGCTTAATCCTTTCCATTAGGCTAAGAGTGTAGTCAAGACCGTAGCCAAGGGCTGCAGTAGTTGGATCGATTATTATTTGCTCCTTCGACAAGCCCTCATCAAGAAGAAGCCTATTGAGCTTCTTCTGGTTGTTAATATCCATGGGAGTGAAAGCTACGACTATATGGCCATACTTCTTGGCTGCTCTTGCTATCCTTTTGTAATCATTATCTATATTAGCAGAATTAAGGATGCATCTTTCACCACTCGCCACCTCAGCAGCAGCCTCAAGAACAAATGGATCTTTGGCCTTGTTACCCGATCCTCCTATTATTAATGGTACATCTACAGCCTGCAAAACTCTTTCAACAGTCTTAGCAGCATCCTTCGCGGATGTGTCTTTTATCAATGGATCAGTGCTTATTAGGTTAAGAGAAATAATCTCAGCGCCAAAATCTTCGACGCATCTCTTCGCCCAATCAGCAGGATCGTGCATAACATCTTCAAAGTGTTGTTTTACTGATTTTGCCAGTACTACAGGCATATCAAATACATCCATAGCAAAGGCAAGCCTATTTGGGTTCAAAGCTTCGAAACTATAGAAGGGCATAGTCTTCTCCCCGCCTATCCTTACGACTTTTTTCCTAGAGCCACCATCAGACCTTGTAGCTCCTATTTGAACTTCAGCGATCTGTCCAGGATAGGTTTCTATAGGTGGTGAGAACTCCGTTTTGAGTAGAGTTTCTATCGCCTTTTCAACCTTTGGTAGTAATTGAGGTGCCTGTGCCATGACTCCTACCATAGGTTGAAGGATAAAAGTAAGCTCTTCAGCCCTTATCTCGACATTCTCTATCTCCAAATCGCCAAGCTTTTCTATGAGCTTGGCTAGGCTCTTTATCAGAGCCTTTGCCTCTTCCTTTTCCTCATAATCATCTCCAAAGAAGATTGCCATTTTTATTCACTCATAATTTTTTAAGAGTTTTTCTTCCTCAAGATAAATCCCTACTTCTTTTCGCGTTTTACAATAACCTTCTCTGCTGTTATCTTGACATTCTTTAGAATTATCCTTATTCCACCCTGGGTCGGTATCTCAATGCCAGTAGGGAGTTGGGTTGACAAAACAACCTCTGGTGCCTCTTCCCTAACTTCTTCTTTAGGAATTTCTTTGACTTCCTCAACCTTCCAACGACTTACTACAGGATGTTCCCTAATCTTTAGAAACTCTTTCAACTCGCCTATGGTTTTGCATTCAACTTCAGTGGCTACTTTGTCAAAAATATGTTTAGGTATGGAATCTTTTACCCTTTCTTTGATTTCAGAGGGCACCCAAACGACTCTCTCCCACCCTCCATCAGATTGAAGGAATTTCGATGATCTCAAATATTCTATAGCGATTCCATTAAATCCAGGATTCTGAGTCCCTCCGCTTGTATGCCCTGCCATGGATGAGAAGGTCAGGCCATTAACAGTTTGACCCTTAAAATCACGATGCACGATGCCTATTCCATCAACTTCAGGTATGTAGAAGGCTATACCTTCAAAGCAACCGCAAGAAGTGTGAGGATTGTCGAACATACTATAAAGCGAAATGGATTTTATAGCACCTAAAGACTTCTCATGAGCTACTTTATTTATACCCTCATAAATACCTTTTATAGGGTCCAAGCATTCGCCTTTAGGAATTGGGAAGTTGGGACCATTGGGGTCTACGTTGTAAGCAGCTCTAGCATCGAACCAGCTTATGGATCCACATGAGCCAATTCTGTTTGGAGTTATGACGCACATATGGCTAGGTGCAAAAGACTGGCACATAACGCATGCATAGAAATCGTTGACTTCCTCATCCTTCAAGGTTCTCGCTCTATCATCCCTTTTACTCCATGCATCCATAGCTGTAGGAAATAATTCTTCAACCTTTGCCTTTTCTGTGTAAATGGTTATCTGTATCTTTTCTATAACAGGGAAACTAGATTTGTAGAGCCATGCAAGAATCTTTCCGATCCAGACTAAGGAATTCAAACCTTTCTGATAAGCTCTTTTGCTGATTCTTATCCAGATATCATATCTTTGATTGAGGTGCATAACTCCATCGATGTAGTTTGTAAAGTAGTGAACTCTTCTCTCCAAAACTCCTTCTAAATCCTTCTCCACCTTATCACCGGCAACTTCCACTAATATCCCTATAGGATAGCTACCTCCAGGAGTCATTTCTGATAAATCAGGGCCTATTATCGTGATTTTTCCATCTTCTAATTGATCCTTAGGTCTTGTCAGGACTAACTCCCATTTCTTATTAACGTTCATGCCACCAAACTCTAAATACATATCTGGCTTACGAATTCTTTCCCCCTCATACATCTCTCCAACATCAACAGGGAATTCAGGCCTCTCAAGCCCTGTTATCCCGCTTTTCTCGTTAAATACATCACATCTGTCAACCATTTATATCACCTCAACTAACTGAAGATGATTTTATCATTTCAATCATGCCTTTGAATTCTTGCACCCATCTAACTTCACTCATGTTCTCGAAAGAGAATTCTGCATTCGGATGATAGAATCTATCCATGGAAAAAGTCTTCAAATGAGGAGCAAAATGTTTTAGTGTAGAAAGCATTTGAGATTGAAAGTAGTATACGCCTCCTACGAATAGAATAGAGTCATAATTTCCCTTATCATCAAAGCCTTTCCATTCTTTCTCTTTTAGGTGGTTCACCAAATCTTCGATGCCCATACACACTACTTTTACATCTTTAAATTTCATAAAGCTCTTGAAAATACTAGGAGAAACGACCAAGGGCGAGTTCATTGATTTAGCCATTATTACTATATTGTTTGCTATATCTTTGTCTTCTGAAACTTCCTTTCTGCTCCCTACCACTATCAAAGGCCTTTTCAGAGTCTTGACTATTTTCGGAAACACCTCAGGTCTTAGGATGTGGGCTTGCTTTGGACCTGGTACGTCTCCTATTTGCCATGGTGTTGCTGACATTTTACTCCCTCCTAATAATCTGTCTTTCTAATAGTGTAGGGTCTGGAAGCTCCATAGGTTCCCAGCCTCTTTTTTTAAGCACTTTTAACAGTTGATCTTTCATAGTTAAAGGTAGGTCTGCCTCAGTCCTCACGAATAAATGAAGATCTTCTGGAATTATACCATAAAGTTTCTGATGAAGGTCTATATAATGTGAAAGTTTGATCATTCTACCTTTGCTTGTGTCGTTCGGTCTCATTACAAGCCTTGCTGCAGTTACAATAGCTTCTTCCTTTGATTCTGTAACGTATAGTAGATGCTCAGGGGCAGGTCCAGCATAAACTTCTTTGCCTGTCCTTACATTATAGACCGTCCAATTTTCCTTCTTATCTGCCCTTCCAAGATAAGCCCTACGATACTTAACTCCTTGAGGACCTAAAATTACTGGTATGCCTAGTCTATTTGCGCCTGTTGCTATTGAGGCTGCTTTCTGATGCTGAGCACCCCAAGCTATTGCTACTGCTCCTATCCTGTTCAAGATATAGTCTGCTATTTCCTCAAAGTTGCCTCTTAGTCTTCTTTTAGCAAATATGTTAGCAATCTTTACGGCAGCGCCTATTATATGGGCGTTGGATACACATGAACCTGTGTTAAGAATACAACCTGCATCGAAATCTCCTGCATATTTTTCATATAAAGTTTGGCCATCCTCATCTTTATAGCGGGCAATATCCATGGCTGCACAACCTGAAGCAACAACTATGTATCTTCTCTTCGCAAATTCATCAGCCATCTCTACCAATTCCTTGTTGCCATTTGGGTAATTTGCGCAGCCTACGAAAGCTATTACCCCAGGTATCTCTCCCATTACTATGGGTCTTCCAACCTTTCTAATTTCAGTATCTTTTATGGGTCCTCTTCCCGACCTTACCTTGTACTTTTCATTCCTTATCTTCTCCATGGCTGCTACTCTTATTGCAGAGACTATGGGTATGTGCTCAGGGCACTCACTCTCACATCTACCACATAACAAGCATTGATCGTAAATTTGAGCCAATAAACCGAAATTCTTCTCATGAGAAGCGTAAACCGCTTCATCAATGGATAAATCTATGGGGCAGTTCCTTCTACAACGCCCACAATCTTTGCACCTTAGAACTGCATCAAGAACTTCTTGTTCATCTGAGATAATTTTTGCTCTTCTACTAGGAGCGATCTCTAAAGCTACCTTGACAGCCACTTCGCCAGCCTTTGCTGGATCGTGTATAAGAACTGCAGGAAAACTTCCTGATACAAGTTCTTTTATTATAGATTCAATAGGGCTCTTCGTCATATCTGGAAGCCCTGCACAGACTTGGTCTATGGTAGTGATAACCCTTGTTCCAACCTTCTTAGCCTCGTCTATTATGTCTGTTCTAATACACTCTTGATCAAGGATTATAACATCTGCTACTCCAGATCTAACGAAGATCAGTTGCCTTGATAGAGGACCTACTATCTTTGCACCAGTAGAGTATCTAGTTAGATCGTGGGCTGTACAGCATATGCCAGCAACTTCGACAGAGCCATAAATGCCTGACTGCTCAAGATAATTTATTATTTCTGAACCTGGAGCAACGTTATGTCCAACGCATAGTATTACAGGCTTAGTCTTATCAATTACACCCATTCCTAGATCTACAAGAGGGGCATCGGGATCTCCTTTAGGAAATCTTAGTGCTGAGATTTGAGCGATATCTGCCACTTCCAGAGCAACGTTATCCACCATACCTGCATGCAAGGCTTTTGATTCAAAGTCTATGTAGCTTTCCTCTTGCCCTGTAGCTGTTGCTGAGAGAAGGTGAGTTATTTGTCTCTCAATATAATCAAGAACTTCTTCAAGATCGCCAAGTTTCTTAGGTTTAATACCAGCAACCAAGCGAATTAGAGGGGCTTCAAGTTCGATTTCTTCCCCGAGATGAATAGGGTAGTCTCGACCTTTCTTTTCAATCAAATAATTGACGATATGACGAGCATGAGTAGCATGGCATGCTGCACCCATGAGACAAGCAATTAAAACTATCTTTCCTTGCTGGCTTCTGATGTCTATACCACAAGAGCCTTTCTTCCCTTTAGTCAAATCACATTTTCCAAAGGTGCAGAGGCAACACATATCACAGAAAGGAGAGTAAAAGGGTTCATATCTCTGAAGGAGGCGATGATCCCAAGCTCTTAAATCAGTTATAGATGGATAAGGAGTAGGACCAACAATCTCATCCCATTCTTCCTCAACTATTTTTCCTATTAGTAGCTCTAATCCTTTGATCTTGGCAAAACTTGACTCTAATTCTTTGATGGATAGCTTTGTTGTCACCTTTGCTACTCCTCCTTTATTGCATAGGCTATCCTTGTGATATAGCCATTGAAGGCGTCTAATCCTTGTTTGATTACATGACCTATTGGAGTTAATGTGTACACTCTATATGGATAAGATTTCGCAACGAGCTTGTTAGCAATCAAAATGTTGAGATGGTCGTTAAGGACTTTCGGATTTATGGCTAATTCTTTCAAAAGTTCTCCAAAAGAACAGGATTCTTTCTCCAAACATGTTATTATCTTAAGCCTATTCATGTTGCTTAGAACTTTGAACATAGTAGCAGCAGTACTGTAGTTCTTCGTTTTTTCTAAAACTCCATCTTGCGACATTTTAAAGAAGTAATTACCCATTGGTAATTATAAACTTTTTGTATGATTATATAATAGTATAATTTATATTTAGAAAATGTCGAAAATCTGTCAATAGCAAGCTCCCAAGGAGAGAAGTTGGATGCAACTATATTTTATAATTGGAGATGATTTTGGTGAGAAGGTTATAGGGAATTTAGTCAATTTACCAAACTTTTGCAAGGCATGTAATTTAGCATGCGGGTACTGTAGGATCAAGTATGGCTCATTTGCGTCTGATATCTGCGGAATCGATCTGATAAAAGACAAAATGAATAACTTCATAGAAGAACCTGAAAGGTATCTCCCAAAAAATCCACCAAAATGTGATATTATTTTACCAATTGGCATTCACCCTGATCTTCTTGCTGCGCTGCCTTTGCTTGTAGAAAAGACAGACGCTAAAGCTGTTATAGTTCCAATAGAGAATAGAAATTGGTGTCCGCCAAATCTTCAAAAAAGGCTTGAAGCAGAGCTAAAGGATTTTAAAGTTGAATGTGCCTTTCCAAAGCCTTTCTGCTCTCTTGAGGAGGATGGGAAGAAGGTCATAGACGAGGTCATCAAAAAATACAGAATTGGTAAGCCTGTAATTGAAGTTTATTTGGAAGAGGATAGAATAGAGAGTTCTGCAGTTTTAAGAAGCGCACCTTGTGGTTCTACATGGTATGTGGCTCAACAGATTAGGTTGAGCAAGATGAATGATATAGAGCAAGTAACATCAAATGCTCATCATGGCTATCCTTGTACAGCGAGTATGGAATTTGACCCTGAACTAAAGGATACAATATTACACAAGGCTGGATACAATATAAGAGAAGCCGTTCTTGATGCCGTTGATAGAGCGTGTGTTAGGCAAGGGATAATCTTGCCAAAGAAAAAGTGAATTTGATTACCAAAAATTATTAAAGATTGATGATTACCCATAATTTCATGGCAGAGCTTAGGGAACTCATAATAATGGGCTCAGGACCTGCAGGCATGACAGCAGCAATTTATGCTGCTAGGGGGAATCTTAAGCCTCTTGTAATTACAGGGTTGCCACCTGGAGGGCAACTGATGCTAACTAGTGAAGTTGAGAATTACCCTGGATTCCCCGATGGTATTTTAGGACCTGAATTAATGGACAGAATGAGAAAGCAGGCTGAAAGATTCGGTGCAGAATTCTTAGAATATGATGTCACATCTGTAAACCTTCTAAAATATCCTTTTGAAGTTAGAGTTAACGAAGATGTGTACAAAGCCAAAGCCATCATAATAGCGACAGGAGCCTCTGTAAAATGGCTTGGATTAGAGTCTGAACGAAGGCTTATAGGTAGAGGAGTATCATCATGTGCCACGTGTGATGCTCCTTTCTTCAACGATAAAGATGTAGTAGTTGTGGG
Organism: Nitrososphaeria archaeon; assembly: GCA_029775875.1. GTDB lineage: Archaea > Thermoproteota > Nitrososphaeria > Nitrososphaerales > JACAEJ01 > JAVZMU01. The sequence goes on along the minus strand of JARVKD010000026.1, from coordinate 7,875 downwards.
AGGAGGAGATACAGCTATAGATGATGCTTTGATGCTTACGAAGTATGCAAAAAAGGTTACAGTGGTTCATAGGAGGGACAAGCTTAGAGCCAGCAAGATTTTACAAAACAGAGCCTTTAAGAATAGAAAGATAAATTTCAAGTGGAATAGTGTGGTAGAGGACATTATCGGCGATAAAAAAGTTGAGAGTGTTGTAATTAAGGATGTAAAGACAGGGGAGAGAAGTAAGATAGACTGTCAAGGAGTCTTTGTAGCCATTGGTCATAAGCCAAATACAGATCTCTTCAAGGAGCAGATAGAGATGGATGATAATGGTTACATAATAAGGAAAAGTAACACTGAAACTAATATAAAAGGAGTGTTCGTAGCTGGGGATGTTTGTGATACACGATACAGACAAGCCATAACAGCAGCAGGCATGGGTTGTCAAGCAGCCATGGATGCTGAGAAGTATCTAGAGTCGATAGAATGACAACTAAGGTAGAGATTTTTCCTAATCGACAGTCTCTTGGGTTTTATTTGACAGTGTATTGATTAGAGTCTTCTCCTAACTGGTTGCTTCAGCTTCAATGCTAAAGTCTTCTGTAAACCTTCAAAGGTTTCTACAATCTTCTCCTTTGCTAGGTACTGATCTTCCTCGACGACCTTGACACCACGCTCTGAAATTGTAACAGGCTCAAGCACTATAGGCACCGACAGGCCAAGGATCTTGCTTATTACTCTGATGGTCCTAGGATACATTACACCGTTCCTATAGCTAAAGAAGAGGGCTCCTGATTCAATACTAGGTTTTGGTTCCAACGGGACAGTAAGGTCCTTTGAGGAAAAACCCTCCATGAAACTTTGACTGTTTGCTTTAATATCATTAATTAAGGTCTCCCTCTTTTCCTCCAAAGCTTTAGCCCTTCTGATAAGGTCTGATTCATCCTTCCATTGATATCCAGCCAGCTTTGCGAATCTAGTTTCTTTTTGATCTCTTTTGGGCTTCTGCTTCAACTCTTCTTTAACCCATGCTAAATCAGCTTCTACTTGCCTAAGCTTCTCATCATCGTCTTCAAGTCTAAGAGCAAGGCTCTCGAGATCAGAAAAATCCATGCCAAAGATTACCTCGACTCAGCTGAAGTGGTTAACGACGTTAATGAGGCTCTGCTTGAACTCCTCCTGTTTCAGTCCCCACCTTTCGTATTCAGCCTTGTAACCATCCCAGGCATCCTCAGCCTCCTTGGCTATCGATAAAATCTTGCTACCCATGGCCTTATTGTTCAGCAGAACTAAGACTCCTCCAGGCTCTCCTCCCAGACAGGGAATTCTTATGAAGATTATCCTCTTGTCCTCCGTGGGGAACCTTTCTTTGATGATCTTCCTCAAGCGCTCCCTATGCTCATGTTCAAACTTACCTCGGGCCTTCACCAGTACACAGCAGGAACCCTTTTCGCCAACCATTCGGCTTGGCTCTTCGCCCTCAAAGTCGAATAGCACACCATCCCTAGCCTCTGATAAGGAGTTGAGTATACCCTCGATATCAGACTCCTTCGGCACTACAGGAATGAGCCAAGGATATACAAACCTAGGCTTAGAGCTGGCCAACCAAGTTCTGTAGTTGGACATATCCCACTCTGTTTCTCTTGTAAAAGAAGCTACGAAAAGTGACATCACGTGAGCTGGTATTAGATTCATGTTCCTATAATCTCTCCATCCTATTTCAAGCTCTTCGGGAAGCTCATCTACTATGGATGATCTCTTTGAAAGATCGTTACCAAACCTTGCCGCTAGGTTCCTCAGAGCTTTGTTGTCTATTAGCATAGGCATATCGGCGTACTTGATCTGATAGTCAAGGTTCATCACAATACTTATGGACGCTGGTCCTAAAATTACAGGATCCCATCCAAACTCTGGGATTACTCCAATGGTCGCCATTACTTGGGTTCCACCACTTGTGTTTTTGACATGCTCCATGAAAGCACTGGCGAAGGCGCCGCCTGTCCCCCCACCCATAGCGAAGGGTATATTAAAGCCCCGAACAGGCTCAGGTGATAATTCTTCAAACCTCCTTTGCACATCATATTTGGTCTCAATTTCATTCCTAAATCTTGACCTACCTTCTGCCCAATTTCTGGCAGCTCCTCCCATCCCGTAGAGAGCATGCTTATCCTTCATGGCAAACAGTTCTGGGTAGGACTGTAGTATCAGATTTGCAGCTCTAGGGTCAAGGTCTATCAGAAGGGCTCTGGGAACAAGAGGTAATTCAGCCTTCTTGTAGGGAACCCCGAACCTAAGGACCGTTCCACCATACCTCCTCAAAACATGAATCTGTTCTTTTTCACCCTTAAGAGTAGGACGGCGTGGGTCAGCGCCAACATCAATGAGGATCCAACGGTAGGCTTCAGCCCCTATTCCAATTCCACAGTGCCCAAAGGCTGCGCAGATAACGGGGTTTGGTGCTAATGGAGCTCGCTCTAGTGTCATAGCTTAATTACCTCCTTCCAAATGTGCTATCATCTTCAAATTCCCTCTTTTAAACATTCTACCACTTTATTTACTGTCATGTTCATTTGTTTATAAGGGTTTAGTTAATTAATATTGAGTTTATGAAAGATCTGTCTCTTGGATCTACTATCCTTGTCAAAGCTACTTAACTTTTCTTTGGGTCTTTCCATTTTAGTTCTTCTTTCCAAATAGTACAGAATAGAGTTTCAGTTCATGAATGCTGTGAAGTATCGAAAGCTCATGGAATAAGACTAATCATAAGAGTTTGATTTTGTCCTCTTTGCTATTATACCTTAACAATAAACCATGGCGTCCCCACTCAATTGTCCATTCAGATACTGCCTTACTATCAATCTCATGAAATTCTTTCGCTAAGAAGTTCGATAACTCTTCCTTTGTAATAGATTTATCCTCCTTTTGATTTATGAATTCTATTAACTTCTTAAAGTGATCTAGCGTAAGGAGTTTCTTACCAAGGTGCTTCTTTCTACCTCTAGTCCCATCGCTCAAGAACTCTAAACCCTCGTTTGTGAGCGAGATATCGCCAGACTCTGTTCTTAAAAAACCCAGGAGCTCTGCAGCTTCAATAACTGGAAGAAGGTCATCAAGCTCTAAGTTTAAGTCATCAGCTATCTTAGCAACATCTACTTTGCCGCCAAAATCCTCTAAAGCCTCTAAGAGGCCTATAAGACGGCTGTAATGAACTTTTGGTATAGACATCCGATTCTTGATTCTTTTACCATGAATTTTAAGGTTGCGATTAATTCTACGCTATGAGGGATGTAATTTTATCTACTAACTCGTATAATTCTTGGCCTCGCTTATTCCTTGGCCTTTGTAAATCTATATCGAATTCTGACAGTACAGTTCCAGGTCTATGACTCAAAACTATTACTCTATCAGATAAGTAGACAGCCTCCTCTACATTGTGGGTAACCATAATTACAATCTCTGGCGAAGTGGATTTGTCACTCCATAGTTTCAGTATCTCTTCTCTGAGACCCTCGGCGATGAGAGGATCAAGAGATGAGAAGGGTTCATCCATTAATAAAATTTCAGGGTCTGTTACCAACGCTCTTGCCAAGCCTACTCTTTGTTTCATACCACCAGAGAGTTCTCTGGGGTAAGCATCTTCAAAGCCTTCCAACCCTACCTCTTGTATTATCTTCAAGGCTCTTCTTTGTCTTTGCTCCTTAGGTATGCCTTGAGCTTCCAAGCCTAGCTCGACATTCTCTATTACATTTAACCAAGGTAAGAGGGCAAAAGATTGGAAGACCATGGACATATGAGGGTTTACGCTTTGAATTCTCTCACCTTTATAGATGATTTCGCCCTTATCTGGAGGTACTAATCCTAGTATGATTCTCAGAAGAGTGGATTTTCCACAGCCAGATGGCCCAACTATGGATAAAAACTCGTTTTCATGAATAGAAAAGCTAACATCTTTAAGGATAGGAACTTTTCTGCCATGTAAATTAAACTCCTTATTTACATTCCTTACGTCGAGAATAGGTGTTACCAGTTGTGTTTTAATACTCAATTCTATACCTCCCTACAATTATTCTGTATAGTCTTCTCCAGACAAGCCTATTAATTGTAAAAATTACAGCGATCATTGCAAAAACACATAATAGAATTAAGGCTACATTGCCCAATTCATAAGCGGCTATATCTAGCAGTGCACCTATCCCTAGAACTGAATAGACCTTACCGCTAAACACGATATATTCTGAAACAATGAGGGCGTTCCAGCCCCCTCCCCAGCCAGTTATGCTCCCTGTAACCAATGAAGGATAGATAGATGGCAAGAGAAACCTCCTCCAATAAACTCCCCCCTTTGCGTTGAATGTTTTAGCAACCTCCTCTACATCGCTTGGGGTTGACTTCGCTCCTCCTACTAGGTTAAAGAGCAGGTACCATTGCATTCCTGTGAGTATGAGCAGAATCGATGCAAATTCTTGCCCATAAGGTAAGCCTATTAACAAAACAAATATGAAGGGAAAGAAGGCTACAGCAGGGATGGCTGCAAGAGTCTGAAAAAGTGGCATAAGAGAATTGAATAGTCTTGGACTCTTGGAGATTTTGATCGCAACAGGGAGGGTCCATGCTACTGCTATCAAGTAAGCTATAAAGAGGCGTGCTATCGATAAGATTATGGCTGGAGGTATGGAAAAGACTAACTGAGCAGTTTCATTCTCTATAAAAAGTAGCCTAAAAGACTCTATAAAAAGAGACCCTTGTTCTAATATCAGTAAGGCTAATCCATACGCAAAGGCAGAAAATAAAACCAATACAACAGAGTATGAAAATATCTTTGTAACTATAATGTTTTCAATTAATTTACTGTAGACCTTTGTGAAAAAATTACCTGCCATAGAGAAAGCGTTTGAAAAGCTTGTTACAATCTTGCTCGATAATGTATGTATAAGAGGCCTTGGATATCTGACTAAGAAACTTGTCAATCTAGAAAGAGGAAAAGCGAATTCCTTTGAAGGCTCAATAGCAGAAACATAATCATATTTAAAACGGTTTGCATAAGCCTCTAAGGGCCTCCATATAAAAATGTCTATGAGTAAAATCGTTGCAATAAGGGCTCCTAACCCTAAAAAGGCATTTTCAAAATCTCCACTGTAAGTAGCGTTAGCAAGAAAACTTCCTATTCCTGCAAGAGTATAAGCCTTTGAGCCAAGGGATATTATCTCAGCCGCAACAAGAAAATACCATCCACCAGCCCAAGACATTATACCATTATAAACTAATTTAGGAACGCTTGCTGGTAAATACAGCCTCCTAATCTTCGTCCAGCCTTTAACGCCAAAAGATTCTGATGCTTCTTCTATATCCTTTGGTATCGATGACACTTGCTCATAAACCGCAAAAGTAAGGTTCCAAGCCATACTGGTAAAGATGAGAAATATTGCAGCAAATTCTATTCCAAGCCAACTACCACCAAAAAGGGCTATAAAAAAGAAGACAGCAGCAGGGAAAAAGCCGAGAATGGGCACTGATTGGAGAACATCGAGAATAGGAATCAATATCTTCTCTACTCTTGCTTTCCTTGCAGCGATTATGCCATAAGTTATAGCAAAGGCTAGAGATATTAGAAAGGCGATGAGCATCCTAATCAAAGAGCTTAAAGTGTAAAAAGGGATTAAGAATGGATTTAATGTTATAATTTCACCTTGAGCATAAACAGTCGGAACGAGCAGTAATAATAGGCAAATGGGTATTAGTAGTTTTATCTTGCTCATCCAACTTGACTGTAAAAAATTAGTTAAGATAAGATATATAGGCTTAATGGGGAAAAGATGACAGACCAAAATTACTAAGGCTAGAATAGTGTCTGAATAAGTTAATTAATTTAATCTAATAGATAATCATCAAGACAGTTTAAAGCTTGAATAAAAGAGCCCTATACTTTCTTCACTTCTTTTATTACGGTTAAGCTTTAGCTAATAGTTGATCCTTTTTATAAATTAGCTTTTCTTAACTTCAATTTCTGAATCCATATATTTAAATAATCACTTGGCTCAAAAGGGCACATCTTTATAACTCTTATATCTTCTGGCAAGTTGAGCTTATAGCTTGATTCAATAAAAATAATACCAATTTCATTATCTTTTAATGTTTGATCAATTACGTTCGAAATATGCTTGCTTCGGTCTTCTACACATTTATCATACATCTCTTTAATTATAATATCTGATTTACTTCTTGCTTGCTCAAGCCAAGCTTGGGTCTCTAAAACCAGCAAACGATCCTCAGTTTCCTGAAGTTTTGCGCCTTTTTCAACCAGTTCTTTGATAATTGAATAATCTCTATTATTGAGTGAATTAAGAATTTTCATGCCTTCCTCGCCACCTTTATACAACGATTCGTAGTATACCTTGTGAATATGCCCAACAAAGGGCTTTAATTTACTTTCTACATAGCTCCAGAACTCTTCTGATCTCACATCAAAATCTTCCGGAATTTCAGAAGTTAGTTTTTTGAATTCATCCTTTCTGTACATCCTTGGAACGTATATCAATGTTCTCATTTTAGACCTCCAGTTAAAAGCGGGAAATACTATCTATATGGGGTCTACCTTTAATATGGAGGGTTTTTGTCTTTCTATCATCTTTATGGTTTATATTTTAGAGCAATATCCGCTAAGGTCTCTTTTCTGACTTTTTTGGCAACCTCTTTTCCTACAAGCTTTTCAGCTAATTTAAGGGTGAATAGAAGGGCTGTGGCTGGTCCTCTACTAGTTACTATATTCCCATCAACTACAACTAAGCCTCTTTTGAGCTTACCTCCTCCTTTTTTAATTTCTTCTTCCATACCTGGATATATAGTACATGATTTTCCTTCAAGAATACCTGCATCTGAAAGGACTGCTGGACTTGCACAGATTGCAGCCACGAGCTTATTAGAATTAAAAGCCTCTTTAATCATGCTTAATACTCTTTGGTCTTTCCTAAGATTCTTATAACCAGGAGACCCGCCTGGACAGATAACTGCGTCAAAGTCTTTTACAGATACCTCTTCAATAAATTTATCAATTTTAAATCCTATCCTATGTGAGCCTTCGATTACATCAGGCTTTAAACCAACCATGGTTACTTCCACATTACATCTTCTTAAGATGTCCACAATAGTCGATGCTTCTATTTCCTCAAACCCTGGTGCGATCAACACCAATGCTTTAGCCAAAGTTAAACACCATAATTATTAAAATTCGATTTTCTTTTAAGTTTTATTCGATTCAACTCTGACTTTTAAAGCATAGTTAGGATAATCCATATAGGCTTAATGGGCTTTTTCTGTGAAATTAAAATAAAAAGCGGGCCCGGTGGGATTTGAACCCACGACCCCCGGCTATCCTCAAAAAATAGAGGGCCGATGCTCTATCCATGCTGAGCCACGGGCCCATAATTTGAAAGAACAATCCTTTTTCTTAAGTCTTTTTAGATAGGGTAATTAAAAGTTAAGACTAAAAATGCCCAAAGCATCTTTCTAGAGTGTAAACCATAGCCATTTTATGCTCATTGACTGCTTCTATAACTTCATGATCGTTTATGGAACCTCCTGGCTGGATAACGGCTTTAACGCCCACTCTTGCAACAAGGTCTATCGAGTCCCTGAAAGGAAAGAAAGCGTCTGAAGAGACTACCGCTCCTTCCAAAGGATTAACCGATAACTTGCTTCTTGCTGAAGCGCCATCAAGAGGATCGTAAGGAATCTTCTCTCTGTCCATGGCTTTTTGATAGGCTTTTATTATTGCATGCTCAACAGCACCAACTCTTTCTTGATGCCCAGAACTTATTGCAAGTGAAACTCCGTTTTTGACAAAAACAATACCGTTGCTTCTCACACCTATATTCACATGCCATGCAGTTAGCAAAT
>JARVKD010000025.1 GCA_029775875.1 Nitrososphaeria archaeon | reverse complement strand
ATGACAAAGCCTAGAGTTGCTATCCCTCCGAAGATGATAGCCAGTTCAATTAAAGGCGTCATGTCCAATTTCAATCACCTCTTCGATCTTCCCAAATTGGATATCCAATCTGGTCTGAAGTCGATTATCGCTGACCGTGAAGAAAGAAATAGTGCTCTTAGAAAGGCGACCTGCCTTTAGAGGTCTTTCCTCACGATCTTTAGCGACTATTACATCCACTTCCTCACATCATGAAAAAGCCTTGCAAAGGCAACAGCGTAATCTCTATCGCTCATTCTAACAATTTCAATACTCTTAGGTAGTTTAACATCAGATACTAATCCATCTAAGGATGGGTTAGTGTTCAAAACATTCTCAATATATTCAATCTTATCATAGACGCTCTTCTCTGCGTCATCCTCGTTTACCGCTCTATCAGCAATTCCTATCTCAAGAATTATATCATACTCGAATTGATGAACATTAGCCTTGCCTGATGGTCTTCTTTCATTCAATTGAACGTATATGAAGGGATAAAGATCAAAGCGAACTGGTACACCAAAATAATATCTTTTAATCTTGTCAGGCTCTAAAAGGTTTTCATCTGCCTTTAGTAAATCTATGGTCTTTTGAACTATCTCTTTGTATGTCAATTTCCTTCACTCTTTTTGAAAACTGGCTTAAGATAGGTTGAGGTTATGTAATCTTGAAGTTCCTTCTCCCCTCTCTCAAGAAATGGATTCTTCTCATTAGGTGGTGCTCTATCCTGCCTGAATAGACCTGATGCTAGATCTGCGCTTATATCCGATATTATCTGAGGAGGGTTTGATAGAGGAATTGATGTGTATTGCTTCAAAGAGTTGTCTATTATTGCATCAGCAGAGATTATCTTAGCATCTATTACATCATCGTAAGAATTGTTCGTAGCATCTATTCCCAATCTTTCTTTTACCATACTCTTTGTGCTGTAGGGCAAAGCAGATTATGTAATCATAAGCATTTATTTAAAATATGACGAAAATTTAAAAATTAGTTTATAAAATTGTGTTTTAGCATATAATTTTATTAATAAAATCACTATGGTAAGAAATTTTGATGAGACACAAATCTGATAGGGTTATAGTAAAGACGTTGCTAAAATTTTATTTACCAGAAAAATTAGAAGTCAAAAAAGAGGGAAATATATCTGCAATACAAGTGGACAGTGCTTACAGTAACAACCGTTGGAATTTTAATGGCTGGGCTAGACTCTAGGATAATCATAGTCGGTCTCCCTCAAGTAGCCTCAGCCCTAAGAGCAGATGCAGAGCAAGCGATCTGGTTTACTCAAGCGTATGTCCTTGGAACTACTGCTGCATTGCTCCTCATAGGCAGAGTTACTGACATAGTTGGAAGGGTAAAGATCTACACAAGTGGCTTTGCCATCTTCACAATAGGCTCAGCATTAACAAGCCTTGCACTAGAACCTACACAAGTTATCTTATTCAGAGGTATACAGGGTCTTGGGGCTGGTATACTCTTCACAAATAGCATAGCCATGATAACAGATGCAACACCAAAGAACGAGCTTGGTTTTTTTCTTGGTGTAAATCAGATAGCCTTTAGATTTGGTGCTATGGCTGGGCTGACTCTAAGTGGGATAATCATCTCCTTTTTAGACTGGAGAGCATTATTTTACATAAATGTGCCAATAGGTATCTTCGGAACTTTCTGGGCTCATCGTAGGCTTAAAGAGATAGCGATCTTAGAGAGAGGAGCACCTATTGATTGGATAGGCTTTGTGATGTTTACAGCCTCTTTGACCAGCTTTCTCCTAGCTCTTACATTCGCTGCTTATGGGATAGCAGAGCAGGTTACAGTTTACGTGCTTCTCATAATCAGTTTAACAAGCATGTTAGCCTTCATAGCGTATGAGAGAAAACATGAGCATCCATTGCTAGATCTAAAGCTGCTTAAGATAAGAGAGTTTACTGGAGGTATTACAGCACAATTGCTGAATGCAATAGCATGGGGTGCTGTATTGCTCTTGCTCAGCCTTTACTTCCAGCTCGTTGTTGGCTTAAGTCCTTTTGATGCTGGGATAAGGATGATACCCTTTGATATAGTATTTCTCTTTCTTGGAGTAATAGGCGGAAGATTATCTGATAGATTTGGGCATCTTCCCTTTACCACATCTGGTCTAGCTCTTACAAGTATATCTTTATACCTCTTCTCAACTATAGATGCATCCACGCCATATTCACTTATAGTCATTTACATGATGCTTCTTGGTGCTGGTATAGGTCTTTTCGTCTCACCAAACATAAGTTCGATAATGGGCTCTGTTCCAACTCAAAGAAGAGGTATTGCGTCAGCCTTTAGGGCTACCTTCTTTAACGTTGGTTTCACTATAAGCCTAAACTTAGCTGTTCTGATAATGACCTTTACAGTACCATACGCAATAGTAACAATGATAATATCATCTACGAATGCTATCGTTATCCCTGAAGCAGATAAATTGCTCTTCGTTGAAGGATTAAAGAACACGTATCTATGGCTCGCTGTATTAAATACTGCTGCCATCCTACCATCTGTTCTCAGAGGGGGAAGATTTAGGAACAATAGCCCCAAGGATTTTAGAGCTTCTTATGAAAAGAGCTGAGTAAAAATGTAATGTTTAAATATAACTTTTGTTATATAAGTTTCAAAGCCATGAGTTTTCACATGGATACGAGGATGACAAAATCTGCGAAATGACGTCGTTTAGTTATTGAAAAATATAAAGGAAGAAAAATAAAAATGAGTCTTTGGAACGAACCTGAAGAGAAGAAGCATATCAAGAAGCTTATGGAGCAATTACAGCAGTTGTGTCCAGGCTGGAAGTCAGTAGGCATGATTCTGAGTTATTTTGAACTTTACAAGACCATCCCAAGGGCTACTCAAAATCTCGTTTCTGTCTACAAAGATAGAAGTAAGAACGATATGAAAGAAAGATTAGCTTGCTATCAATAAAAGCACCTTAATCTCTGGCTTCTGAAAGCTACTAGAGCAAGCAATACCTAAACAGACAAAAGATAATAGTAAAACTCTAAACACAGTTAAGCCAAGGCTGTGGGAAGACGATGAAGACTGACATTCTTATCCGAAAAGCCGAGATGAAAGATGCAGAAAGAATAGCGGATTTTAACATCTTAATGGCGAGGGAAACTGAAGGAAAAGAACTTGATAAAAGTATTGTTCTAGAAGGCGTTAAAGCAGTGATAAATGATTCTCATAAAGGTTTCTATCTTGTTGCAGAAAAAACAAGTAACTCAAAAGAAATAGTTGGCCAGTTGATGGTTACTTTTGAATGGAGCGATTGGAGGAACAAATGCTTCTGGTGGATACAAAGCGCATACGTTGACAAAAGGTTTAGAAAACGAGGAATTTTCTCTAGGCTATATGAACATATTGTTAAAATGGCTAATTTGAGAAGTGATGTTTCTGAATTGAGACTTTACGTTGAAAAGTATAATGAAACCGCAAAGCAAGTTTATGAATCTTTGGGCTTCATGAAAACTTCTTATGAAATATACCAGATAAGATTTTAAGCTGTTAAAATTGAGCAATATTTACAATTAATGCTTAAATAGGTTATGGGACAATCTAATCAGGAATTCAAAATGGTTAAGTTGACTGACGAAATAAAGAAGATGTTTGGAGAGGGAAAGGATGTCGCTTTTATTGCAACAGTGGATGCTCAGGGGAGGCCCAACGTTTGCTGTAAAGGTTCACTTAGAGTTCTAGATGATGAACATCTTTAGTATATAGAGGGAACCGGCAAGAAAACATGTAACAATCTTAGGAAGAATCCATACGTTGCTGTGGCAATTGCAAGCAGAGAGAAGATGGATGGATACCAAGTTAAAGGAAAAGCAGAAATTCTAACTAAAGGACCTCTTTACGAGGAAGCAGTTAAAATTTCAGAAGAGAGAGCCCGCAGACTTGGTAGAGAAATGACCAAACCTAAAGCTGCCATAAAGATAAAGGTAGACGAGGTATATTCACTCAAGCCTGGTCCTACAGCAGGAGAAAAAATCTGTTAAGAATACCAGTTTCTCTCTTTAAAGGAAGATTCGTAGAGTGATTAGAGTAAAGCCATCGTTTAAAGAAGGGCGATAAAGGCGTCTTAATCACCCTTTTTTATTCTGAATATAAATTCTTATGGAATTAGTATGACTTCGTTGAGGGTTATAGTAGGATTGGAGACTTATTCCCCTATCAGTTGTCTTACTTCTTGGACTCTTGGCAGGTTAAGTGCTATCTGCATTCCATAACTCGTAGGATGCTGAACTATCCAGCCGTCTTTGATCAGCTGTCTCACAACTTTCTTCGCATTACCTCTCATATGTTTAGGTAAACCTCTAACTACACTTTCTATTGAGGTGTGACTAGCGCCTATCTTTCCCCGCCTATAGAGGCGTTCAAGGATTGTAAGTTTAAGTTCATTCATCGCGCTCCCATTATTATGTCAAGTATGACATTATATAAACATTTCATGAAAAACATGATAACATATCTCCAGAATAGTTTAAATATAGCGTATTGGAAGTTAATAGCGGTGGAATTTATGGAAAAGGAGACAGAAGGAGTGAACCCGCCCACAATCCAGAGGATCTTCGGAGACTCGACTATGGCAAGGATTCTAGACTTTTTGACTTTACATCGAAGGCTGGACTACTCTAAAACCGACATAGCAAAGAACGCAGGTGTAGGGTGGAAGACTCTCTTCAGACTCTGGCCTACACTAGAAAAGTACGGGTTAGTAAAGATGACAAGAAGAATAGGAAGAGCGCAGCTCTACAGACTCAACATGGAGAATCCTATCGCAAAGACCCTGACACAGCTAGCCCTCCAAATTGCAGATCATGACAACGAGCCTATAATAAAAGAACAGTTAGCCAAGGAAATTGCCGAAGTCAAGGCATAACCTACTTCTTTAATGGGTGTGAGGGTGAAGACTAGCTTTAATCATTCTTTTTCCTTCTATTCTGGAATAGTTCGTCAAATTTACTCTCATCCTTAAGGGCATCTTCCAAGATTATGTCAATAACTTCTTCTATTGGTATATCATAATTGTAGCTTAAAGCTCTTAACTGCTTATGATACCTTGCTTTTATCTTAACGTACTTTTTGATGAAATCAAGATTCTTGCTCATAATTATCACAAAAAAATTTGTGAGAGGATCACTATATAGTGATCCTTGCCACTGCCTTTGTCCTTAGAACTGCCAGCCCTATCCTTTCAGATGCTACTAAGCCATGCCTATCGTTCTTCAGATCCTCATAAGGTTCTGTAACAATGTCTCTTCTCAATAGCATTACTGAAGCATTCTTTGAGTCTATCATGTATGCCTTATCATCTGGGAATATGGATGAAACTGCGATCTTGAAGCCAAGTATTGAACTGCCAAAGATTCCTCTTTCTTTATCTTGCAATTCTCCAAAGTAGAAACTGTGAATGAACTTATCATCATTCCATAAATCCCCAGCTTTATTGGGAGAGACTGCAAGGACTGTAGGGTTGAAGTTCTCAGCCTTCACTGCCTTCCATGCTTTCAATACATCTACATAGGCTAATGTTCCAGGTGTTGTAGCAGATATTTCTGCTCCACTTGCTAAATCATTGGTTGATATGGCTTCATAAATATCCTTTATCTCAGTTGTTTCCATCTCTCCTATGGCTCTTCCTACTTCTTTTGCCTGCCTCTCCATTACAGGCCATTTTGCATCCTCTAAGAATCTTTTAGTAAACTCGGCTATTGCTCTAATCTCCTTGTCAGCCTTAACATCTTGCGTTTCGTAGCTCTCTCCAGTTACCCATGTCGTTGATAGCTGTGCACTTCTGTAAGCCTTGCCCTTCTTTGCTTTGAATATTCTTAAGAAAGGTTCCTCAGTCTCTATTATTTGAACTAATTCACGACCTACTAATTCTGGCAAGGCTGCTTCTACAACTGCATCGTGAACCTTTCCTAAAGCTAATGCTGAGTCACTGAGCAAGGCTTCTTTCATAACTCTTTGGAAGAAAGGGTTTGCCATGGCTTTCTGGGATGATTGGGATAATTCCTTTGCAAACTTCTCGTCTTTCTGAAGAGTTTCAAAGAGTTTTGGCATCATTTCACCACCAATATTCTTATGTAGTCTCCTGATGAATTTGCAGAGTCTAGAGCGAATCCTAGCCTTCTTGAGTAATAGATAGTGTAGGTGTTTGTCCCTCCTTCATCTACAGACTGATCGGTTAGTGCAATTACATCTGCATTGGCATCATTTTGGACTGCTTGCCCTCTTGCTATGGCTCCTCCTGCCTTCACTTTTACTATTCCGAATACACAAACTCCTATCTGATCTCCTGATGAAGCATCTTCAACAGCTATTCCTATAGCATTGGATGATGATGTTGGCTGACTAACTTCCCCGTCTGCTGATAGAATTACTGCTTTACCTTTTGTTATACTGCTTGCTGCTTTGAAAGGTAGTATTAGCGCCCCTGGTGTGATTACATCGCCTTGATTTGCATCTGGCCATTTATCCACCATTTTATTCACTCCTTCTCCATTTCAGCCTTCACCTCACGGATGAGCTTCAGGTAGGCTTCACGCCTGATCATAGCAGGTACTTGCTCGGGCTTTGGTAACTTTGCTAGGAATTCTGAGTGCTTTGATGGTTTTTCCTTTTGCCTTTCTTCATAGCCTTCACAAGATACTATCGCTTTTCCAAGCTTTTCCTTCACGCCTACCTCATCCTTTGAGGCTAGGCTATATGAGGAATCAAGAGTCTCCATCAATCTATCTATGATGATAGATGTGCTAGGGTCTCCAGGCTCAACATTCTCAGGGACAAGAGACAAACCATCGAAGATTAGACCATGAGGAATTATACCATCAATACGCTCTCCCCATCTGTATCTAGCATCAACGGAAACATGCTTTATTTTACCAGATGATATCAAATTCCATACTTCATCGTCATCTATTCTACCAAAGTACTCTATCCTTCTATCTTCATACTCAGCATCTAGAATCTCTCCAACTTTAGTAGGAGGGTTTGAATGGGGAGGGTAAAAGAAAGGCTTATCGATTAATGTTCTGGCTGCTCTTTTTAACTCATCGTCACTATACTTATTCAGGTTTCTTGTAATTCCTACGCTTAACGCTATTCCACGAATAAAGTGAGTGCCATTGATAGGCTTTATGGGCATGAGCCTTTCTCTCAGCCATTCTAGTTGCTTCCTTTGCAGATGCTTCAGTGAAGCCTGGAGTTGTGAAGAGCTTGAAGATAGGAGTCTGTAAGCCTATCAGCCTCTGATTGTCAAAATGCTCTATGAAGCCTTCAAACCTTGCTCTAGGGTCTATGCTTACTTCATGAATATTTAGCTTAATACCCTTTCCACCAAATACAAAGTCTTGCTCTGGCTCAAGGCTCTTTATCACATTAGCTTGATTTGTTATGAAGTCTTCACTAGCATTCTCAAACTCATAAACATGCCTAGG
The DNA here is from genome assembly GCA_029775875.1 of Nitrososphaeria archaeon. GTDB lineage: Archaea > Thermoproteota > Nitrososphaeria > Nitrososphaerales > JACAEJ01 > JAVZMU01. Next base: position 14,788 of record JARVKD010000025.1, on the reverse strand, counting down.
AACATAGCGATGAAGAATCTTTCTCATATCATCTTCCATTATCCACTTCAATTCTAGCAAAGACGGTATAGTTCTCTCTTTGATATTACCATCAGAGAGCCTTACCACATACTTCTTCTTTGTGGATAATTGGTGTAATAGACCATAGCCAAAAGGAGAATTATTCATAGCGTTGAATCTAAAATGAATTATTCTATCAGGCTCAAGCTCTACTATCTTGCCATTGATGAGTTGCTCATAACGCTCTACCTTGCCATATTCGTCTCTCTTAACTTTCCATATTGTTGATATTGGGATATGTTTTAAATTGATCAGGTCATCAGGCTCTATCTTCTCTATGAAGGAATTTCCAAAAGCAATTACTTCTTTTGCTATCATCAGGTTAAGATTGTCAAGATTGACTTCAGCACAAAATTCCTCAACGATCTTCTTCGCTTTATCATCATCTGAATTTATGTAAAAACCAGATCCTACAACAGCCTCGGCAAGAAAGTCGATACCCATCGCAACTTCGGTATCGCTAAGATAGTTGTTCAATAAGGTTGAAAAGGATATGGCTGGAGACTCTCCCCATGCCACTGTGGAGAGAGGAGCAATCAATCCTTTCTCCTCTCTCAGCTTCTTTGTGATCGGCAGAATCAACTTCTCTGCCAATACTTCTTTTAAACCCAAGTTCATCGATCAATATCAAAAGACTTCAATTCTTAAGCTAAGAACGAAGATTCATCCTATGAAGAAAAAATCATTGAAAAAGTGATAGATTATTCAGGATAGCATCGTTATGACTAGAATTGTAGCCTTTTATATTACGATAGAGCAAATTAGATGGAGACTTGGCTAAAAAAGGTAGAGAAACCAAAAAGAAGATAAAAACTACACAGTCTAGGAAATCAAAACTTGGATCAATCATTATTTTGTTGATGATAATTTTGACAATTCTTTTATTATCTAGAATAATCCTCAGCGTTTTAGGTCTTTAACCACAATGTGATAAGAAAGGTCTTCCAAAGGCTTAAGCACTTACCCATTCGATATTGTATTGCAAAGCCCATATGTGCCTCAATGAGATTGATTGATAGTCTTTTGGAATTTCAAAAGCTATTGCACATACAACCTTCCCTTTATCTAGCAAATAAACAGGTTGCATAGGAATGTAACCTACATCATCAAGAAAATGTGTAATGATGGAATGTCTGTATACCACACTATCTACTACAGCCTCGAAGTTCGATGGGTCCAAATAAAAACTATCGTAGCCATGATTCTCAATGGTCATATTAACTACAAGAAGCGTCTTTCCAGCATCGGCTTTCCATGAACTGACTGAATCCATGGTAGTATAGGTATATTTTATTGTAATTCCTTTAGGAGGGATTGGTTCTGATGGATTTGTTTGATACAAAGCTGAAATAGTCCCAGAAACTACTGCTAAGGCGATAATTGTAATGGTTACCCATTTCCAAGAGATTGGTTTTTTCCCCTTTACAGTCATAATATCTGCTTATTTCAGCATCTTTAATACTTAAGGCTTACTCACTGTTAGCATATGGTCTTTCCTTTCCTTCAAGAATAAATCCAACAATTCTTCTCCCTTCTTGCTTAAGCGATAATACTTTGCCTGATCGTATTTGCCGTACCACTTCTTAACATGATCGTACTCAACCAATCCCAATTGAAGGCATACGGACAGATACTTTGTAATCAATGATACATGGCTCAAGGATGATAAAGATCTAGATAGCGAGTAGGTGCTATGCTTTCCATTCATCTTAAGAGCTATCAATATTTCAAGAATGGTCAAGAAATCGTATCTACTATGCTTTTCCTCGTCAAAAGGCTTGTTGAGAATGTTGTTCAAAAGGTATCTTGCTTTATTTTCCAATTCCTTATTACATTACAAAAAACAATATTTAAATATATCCACTTTTGGAACATATGTGGAACATGGGCAAGTGGATGAAGATCAACCTGCCAAAGGATATGGTAGAGTTGATAGATAGATATCTAAATACTGATATGGCGAAAGAAAGAGGTTTTGTAAGTAGAACCGATGTTGTTGTTACTGCCACTAGAATGCTTTTGGAAAGAGATGGAATGTATAAACCAAGACCTAGATTAGAGCATTTGAACACCTATGAGGATCATGTCAAGATGGTGGACAATGAGATGAATAGAATCGCAAGCGTTTACTTCAAAAACGGTCAAGCTTACTGTGATCTATGTGATTCTAACGAGTGTTTACATATAGATTACTCATACACAATTAAAGATGTTCTAGATGCTTTGGAGAGGCACGGCTATTCTATACCTAAGCCGAAACTAAAATTCAAAATATGAACAGAATTTCATTTTTCAATGAAAAATTCTTCATAGAAAGAGAATTAAATCGATCAAAGCATAATTACAATTCAGTAATTCTTATATTGCTGATGCACAAATAATCATCTACATTCGACAAGGTTCACACTCATGGGGCTTGCCAAATATGTAGTTAGAAGAATTATCTACATGATACCTTTGGTGATAGGGATATCTATAGTCAGTTTCTTCGTCATGTATGCTGCAGGCGATCCAATACAAATAGCAACGATGGGAAACCCAAGCATAACAGAAGCTCAAAGACAGTTCTTGAGAAACTACTATGGTTTGAACGATCCTATCCCAGTTCAGTACTTGAGATGGCTTGATCACTTTATTCATGGAGACTTTGGCATGTCCCTTTACGGTGGAAAACCTGTCAATCAGATCATCGGCTCTCTCTTCTGGGAGACCTCAAAGTTACAACTATTCTCCATAATTCTCGCTTTTATCATAGCTATTCCTGCTGGTGTATACTCTGCAGTGAAGCAACGCTCTGTTACGGATTATAGTGTGACAAGCGTATCTATCTTCGGGATATCGATGCCTGTCTTCTGGTTTGGCATAGTCTTGATACTCATCTTTTCTTATCACTTAGGCTTGTTACCATCAGCAGGAGCTCATGGAGCACCGAGTCTTTGGCCGGTCTTTGGAATTAGAGACCCTTTTCTGGATGAATTGGCTCATCTTATATTGCCAGCCACAGTTCTAATCTTTGCAGGCCTTGCATGGCATGTAAGGTTGCTAAGAGCTGGAATGCTGGAAGTTTTAAGGCAGGATTACATAATGGCTGCAAGGGCAAGTGGCATATCAGAAAGGAAGATCCTTTACAAATATGCTCTAAAGAATGCGATTACACCTTTGATAACTCTTCTTGGGCTTGAGATAGGCTTGATGATAGGAGGGGCTCCTGTCACAGAGTTCGTCTTCAGCTGGCCTGGACTTGGAAGAGCGTATGTTACTGCAGTAAGCAAACTAGACTTTCCTCTGATAATGGGCATCACCATGATCATCACTATAATGGTGCTTATTGCGAATCTGATAACTGATCTAGCTTATGCATGGATCGATCCGAAGGTGAGATTAGAGTAGAGGAGATTTGAAAATGGCTGATACTAGCAAAAACAAAGAATCTGGCTTCTCGATGAAGAGAGGTGTTAGCCAATGGGCAGTCACATGGAGGAGGTTCAAGAAGCATAAGTCTGGCATGTTTGGCTTGGGGATGATCATAGCCCTTCTTGTGATAGCTGCTCTGCATAACTATATAGCACCTTATCCTCCTAGACCACTACCTGGCTCATTTACACCTTTGTATGAAGGCGAGGCTGGCATGCCACCTTCTTTGAAGCATCCTTTTGGAACAACAGTTATGGGTACCGATGTTTTCAGTGAGGTAATTCACGCTTCCGTCTATACTGTGTATGTAACCTTTCTAGCAACTGTGATAACGATGTTACTAACCATAGTTGTAGGATTGACGGCAGGCTATTTGGGCAGGCATGTTGATGAAGTTCTGATGAGGATAACGGAGGTGTTCCTTGTATTTCCATCCACTCTATTGATACTCGTATTCGCAAGAATCTATCAGCTTAAGGTTTCTGAACCTTTTTGGTATATAGGAGGTATAAGTATACCAGTTGGCTTAACAATAATCATCTTCATAGTTTCAATATTCAGTTGGGCTGGCAATGCTAGAATAGTGAGAGGAGAAGTATTGAGATTAAAGGAAACAGAATACATTCAGGCGAGTAAAAGTTTAGGAGCCAGTTCTCGTTGGATAATGCTCAGACATATTCTTCCTAACGTTCTTCCTCAAGTGATAGTTTTGGCAACTCTTACTATGGCTTCTGCTGTACTGGTTGAGGCTTGGGTAAGCTTCCTAGGATTTGGAGACCCTAACACTATAACTTGGGGAAGGCTTTTACAAGAGAGTTTCAACGATCTAAGTACAACGTGGTGGGCTGAAATCTTTCCAGGATTGGTCCTATTTCTTACAGTGCTTGCTTTCAACCTTGTTGGAGATGGTCTTTCCGATGCTATCAACCCAAGGCTGAGAGAGTAGAATAGAAAATGAATATTCTCGAAGTTGAGAAACTTAAGACTTATTTCTTTACAGAAGCAGGGGTAGTGAAGGCTCTAGACGATATATCTTTCTCAATACCGAAAGGTTCTACACTAGGATTAGTAGGTGAGAGTGGTAGCGGAAAGACGGTCACTGCCCAGTCTGTGCTGAGAATAGTACCAAAGCCTGGCAAGATAGTAGGAGGAAGTATCTTTTTTGAAGGTGAGGACCTCTTGCCAAAGAAAGAAGGCGAGATGAGGAAGTTCAGGGGAAAGAAGATTTCCTTGATCTTCCAAGATCCAACAAGCTCTCTTAACCCTCTATTCACGATAGGAGAACAGCTTGGAGATATCGTTGTGCAACATATGAAGTTAAAAAAGAGCGAGGCAAAAGAATGGGTTATAAAGACTTTAAAACTTGCTAAGCTACCAGACCCAGAAAATGCTATTCATTCTTATCCTCACCAGTTCAGCGGTGGAATGAAGCAGAGAATCTGTATTGCTAGAGCCCTACTCTTAAGTCCTAAGCTACTATTCGCAGATGAGCCTACAACGAATCTCGATGTCACTATACAAGCTCAGATAATCGCCCTACTTAAGGACCTTCAGAGAGACTTGGGAATGACCCTCGTCATGATCACTCATGACATGGGCATAGTTGCAGATATGTGTAAGTGGGTAGTAGTCCTATATGCAGGCAATGTAATGGAGATAGGTCCTATCGATAAGATATTTGAGGAACCTCATCCCTACACTGAAGCTTTGCTTAAAGCAATACCTAGATTGGATCAAACCAAAGAACTCGTTTTCATACCTGGAAACATACCAAATCTTATAGACCCACCTTCTGGGTGCAAGTTCCACCCAAGATGCCAGTATGCAAAAGAAATCTGCAAGGAAAAAATTCCTTCTTTAGAAGATATCGGAGATGGACACTTCGTATCATGCCATAGATGGAAGGAGTTGAACAACAGAGGGTAGATAAATGGCACCACTTCTTGAAGTAAAGGATCTTGTGAAGTATTTTCCCACATACTCAAGGGGCATCTTCAGGAAAAAGATAGTCGGAAATGTTCATGCTGTAGATGGAATAAGTTTTTCTGTGAATGAGAGTGAGATCGTAGGGCTTGTTGGAGAGAGCGGTTGTGGCAAAACCACTACTGGCAAGCTCATTCTTTATCTGGAAAGACCGACAAAGGGCGAGATTTTATTCGATGGTAAAAATGCTATTGAAATCTTCGAGAACGGCTCAAAAGAAGAGAAGATGGAGTTAAGAAGGTCTATGCAGATGGTCTTTCAGAATCCCTATGCATCTCTAGACCCTAGGATGACGGTATTTGACATAATAAGCGAGCCCTTCAAGATTCATAAGCACGTACCACGTAACGAGTGGAAGGAGAGAGTATACAAACTACTAGAGCTAGTTGGTCTTGAACCTTATCATGCAGAGAGATACCCTCATGAATTTAGTGGTGGACAGAGACAGAGAATCTGCATTGCTAGAGCAATAGCTGTAGAGCCGAGGTTCATAATAGCGGATGAGCCAGTATCCTCTCTCGACGTTTCTATACGAGCACAAATACTCAAGCTTATAATGGACCTTCAGCACAGACTAGGCGTTTCTTACTTATACATCTCTCACGACCTAAGCTCTGTAAGGCAAATCTCTCAAAGGGTAATGGTCATGTATCTCGGAGAAATAGTAGAGGCAGCTCCTACAGATGAGTTGTTCGATCATTCGATTCATCCATACACTAGAGCGCTCATCTCTGCAGTGCCTATCCCAGATCCAAAGAGGAAGATGAACATCATTCTTTTACCAGGAGAGGTTCCTAGTGCAATAAACCCGCCTTCTGGCTGTAGATTTCATCCAAGATGCAGATACGCTACTTCAGAATGTAAGGAAGAGAAACCATCCTTTGTAGAAGTGGATAAGGACCATTACGTCTCATGCCATCATTATGCCGAGTTCGCTTGATCATAATGAAAACTTTTGATTTATTATTGCACTATACTGAATCTTGAAGATTTTTCTCATAATTTAGAAAAAATAGTAGCCTTTAAATATAGCGCACGAGAAAATCTCTAAATTGGCGAAAGAAATGATGCCAAAGAAGATTTTTGCCATAGCTATACTAACAATATTAGCTACATCTATCTTCACAGTAACAGTACCACCAGCAGTAGTAGAAGCGCAAGATCAAGGCTTGTTCGACATTACAATAGTCGCTCCAGGTACTGCTAATCTGTTAAGGCGACAGTGGGGCCTAATAATTGCAAACGCTTTCCAGTCTGTAGGAATAAACGCAAAAGTTGTCTTCTTAGATTGGAGCACTGTCTATGATAGAATATTACTAGCAACCCCTGAGAATCAAGGAAAAACATGGGAGGAGGGAGGATGGGATGCTCTTCTTGTAGGATGGACACCTGGTGCCTTTGCGTTTTCAGGTTCGTACCAAGTCTACTATAGCAAGCACACTCCACCTAATCAAAACTACTTCTTGTGGAACAATGCAACAAGCGATAGTTTAATGGGAGAGTTCATGACCAAAGGATACACTGCTGAAGGTATAGAGGCTTTTAAGCAATGGCAACTAGTACAGTTTGAGGATGTGCCAGCTTCTCAACTCTTTTACGAAACAGCGGTCTTGGCAGCAGACCCAGCTCTTGACTTTAATGGTTATGAGTGGCTCTATGATAATATAGGACCTGAGCCTGAATACTTGGAGGGAAGACCTGAGGTTGTTTTCGCATCAACAGGCGAACTACTAGACCTAAACCCACTTCTATCGAATTCATGGTATGATACGATCGTCTTTAACCCTGTCTTCGAAAGTTTGTTCACCCTTGACCAAGGACTAAACGCGATCCCACAGTTGGCTACTTCATACTCTCTTGCTCCAGATGGTAGAACATTCACATACAATCTAAGGCATGGAGTCAAATTCCATGATGGTATAGAGATGAACGCTGATGATGTGGTATTCACCTTTCTCGGTATACTTAACCCAGAAACTGCCTCTCAATTCTCTGCCTTTTACGCAGGATTCATAGGCGAAGACATAACCTTCAAGTGGCTCAACGGTACAACTACGAGGCTTGTATTAGATCTAGAAAACAATCTTTCATACTACCCTGCACCTCCAGAGATAACCAACCCAAGAACTGCAACTATAGAGGCTGTCGATCAATATACGGTTAGAGTCTCGATAGCAGACTTTGGTGATACAGGCGAACCAGCTGTAGTATTTCATCCTGAGGCTGATACTGCAGGTCCTTTGTATATAATACCAAAGCACGTATTGGAGCAAGTGCCTTTTGCTGAGTGGAAGACACACACCTTCAATACTGCAGTCGGTTCATACGAATCTAATGGCCAGACCTTCTATGGACCTATTGGAACAGGACCCTATGTGTTCAAAGGCTTTGATCCAGTCCTACAACTAGCCACTTTACAAAAGTTCGATCAATACTGGGACAAGGCGAATCTAGAGGCACAAGGTCTCTACGAGGTCAATTACTACTATATAAGATACATAGTTGAGAAGGATGCAGCCATAGCCGCTCTAAAGAATGGTGAGGTTCATATACTTGATCAGAACTATCTTATGCAAAAAGACTACTTAGCAGGAAAACTTGACTTTGCAAGTGTGTATCCACTTCCTGGTTCTGGTATGCAGCAACTCGGCTATAACATGCGCCATCCAATCTTTGGAACAGGAGTTGCCACTCCTCTTGGTCAACAAGATCCAAGTAGAGCAGCAGAAGCAGCAAGATACGTAAGGCAGGCTTTCGATTATCTGATACCAAGATCGTTAATCATAAGCAGCCTTATGGGTGGCATGGGTGATCCTGCAGCAGTTCATGTAAATCCACTCAGTCCATATTACAATGATGCAATAGTTCCAAGAGACTATGATCCTGACAAGGCAAAGGAATTGTTGGCAAAGGCAGGATACGAAGTTACCATAACTCCACCTAGCCCAACAGCCTTCAGCAACTACTTGCTGGGTCAATCGATAGTCTTCACTGGAACCTTCAGCATAGATGCAGTCAAAAGCATAGAAGAAGGTGGTATAGTAGTCTTACTAGAGGCTAGCCCAGACAATGCTACTTGGACACCAGTGGCACAGGCGATAACTACGACTGGTGGTTATTACTCTATAACTTACACGCCAGATAGAGCAGGCGTCTTCTACTTCAGAGTAGTCTTAACAGGAGTTGGTGCAAAGACAGCAGCAGCAAGCTCTTACACAGGTCCAGATTACCCATATGAAGGTATAACTCCTGCAGTAGACCCACAGACATCGCCATCAGTTAGAATAACTGTAAGCAACTTAGATGATGCCACAGCCTTAACCAGATACGCAGCCTTCGGCGGTTTAGCTCTAGCAGTAATAGCTCTCATAGGAGTTGCCTACGTAGGATACAGGAAGAAATAATCTTCCTTCCACTCTTTTTATTTCTAAAAGCCAATTTAAGTAGAGATGCTCATCATTACTAATGACAATAATATCGACTCAGTGAGAAGAGCAGCGCCTAGTATGATGAGCCTATCTCCAGTCTTCCTACCTTCTTTTGCCCTTTCCTTCTGATCGTCTGTAACTCCCTTTCCACGAAATAGTTTTTGATAGGCCCAGAATAAAACTCCAGATAAAAGAAATCCGAACAAACCACCTAAAATAAGGATGAGCCCACTCATGATGAACAAAAGTACAACTAGTGTCTCTAGCAAAAATCCTCCTGCAAGGTAAACTAGAAAGGAGATTATGAAGATTATCAGATTCATTATAGCGAAATCCATTAAGTACTTCTTCAACTAAATTATCAATTAAGATATCATTAAGTTGCCTAAATGTCTTTGCAAGACTGGACAAGTTTTATTAGCTTTAAACAAGCATTGATTTAGAAGGGCTAAAGTTAAAGTTTAGAGATTAGTTCATTTAATGGTTTTTGTAAGAGTTTATCATTCCAACTTTTCCTTTGTTCTCTGTAAAAATCTTGGTATAAATGGTATCTCTTTCCATGTTAACATCTTCTTATACCATACGAACCATGGAGTATCTAAAAATCCGATTATGTTCTTACTAATGATTTGACCAATAATCAATGGTAATATTGCATATTCTCCATAGAAAGCTATTGTAACAAATATTATGCTATCTAAAGTTAAGTCTAAAACATCACTTGTGAGGCTTCTCAAAACTACTCTTTTCTCATACTTTTTCTTTAAAAAAGCGAATACATGGGCATCTAAATTCTGGCAGACTAGAAATGCTATCCAAGAGGCTGCTGTAATTCTTATCGACAAACCAAAAAGATTTTGCCATGCTTCCTCGAATTGAAAAAACGGCGCTGGGCTTAAGCTATTGACCATGGCTATGAACGTTACTAGTAGAACTTGAGTTATGAAGGCTATGAAGATTGCTAGATGGGCTTTTGCTTTTCCATACGCTTCGTTTATCATGTCTATTGCTTGAGCTATGAATGGATAGATGAATACTGCTGCAGGTGCAAAGAATTGATAGAATCCAAGATCGAAGTTTATTATTCTACTTGCGATTATTTGTGAAGCTCCTAGGTATATCGTGTAAAAAGCGGTTAAAGCTGCAAATCCATAATTCTCATATTTCCTAACTATGTAACTGCTAGCATAAGTCACTATTGTTAAGCTGATTATCCAATAAAGCCAGACTATCATTTAACTCTCCCGCAGTGTTTATACGTGCAATTTTGTAGTGTTAAGTATTAAAAGTGTAGGACAAGAGATTTATTCTTGAAAATGTCTAGATAACATTTTAACTTGGCAAGTGTTTGGAAACCATACGAGCAGAATTTGACCAGACTTACTGAAGAATTTGTTCGCAATAGAGTGTTAGAATGGTTAAGCAAGCAAGGCTATGGAATAATATCAAGAGTTAAGACAATCTCTGAGCATGGAGTCGATATAAAAGTTAGAAAGACGAAAAGTTACAGTTACTTTGTCATTGAAGTTAAGGGCGATCCACCAACTACAAAGCATCCTGAGAAAATAAGACATCCCGCTTTTCTATCAGCTCTAGGTGAAATTGTTCAAAGAGTCAAGCATGAGAGGCATTATAGATACGCTCTAGCCCTACCTTCAAGTTTTCAAAAGCTTGTGTTTAGACGACTACCTTGGGTTGCCGCTAAGAAAATAGGGCTAGAGGTTTTGTTGGTAGATGCAAAAGGTAAGGTTACAAGGATTACATGGAGAGAGATAAAAGAACATCAAACCAAGAGGTAAAAGGTTAAAGCCAAACAATTCAGAATGTGCCTAAAGTAATTTTTCGACAGTTTATTACAAAATAATGGATAAAGGTACTCTTTGAAGACAGGGTTCTTCCATATCAAATAAGTAAAGCGCAGTACATGCGTTAGGTTTATTACTTGAGGGGGTTAAGTACTTATGGGGGTTAAGTTTGCCTCTGTTCGACCTGAATCCAAAGGAATCGCCAAAAGAACTCTTTGCAAGAGAAAAAGAGTTAGACGAACTGGTTCGTCTAGTCGAAGCAAGAAGATGGGTCGCTATACTAGGACCAAGGATGGTAGGCAAAACCAGCCTCGTTAAGGTGGCTAACGTAAAGCTAGAAAAGGCAGGATTTAAGACTATATACGTAAATCTTTGGGGAGCACAAAGAACACAAGGCTTGTTAAACGCGTTGGCACGAGGCTTAAACTCTTCTAGGGGTCTTTCACAAAAGATTAAGGAGGGCATTGGAAGAATCGAAGGCGTATCTTTGGGACCGGGAGGAGTAGCCATCTCTGCCCCAAAGAAACCCATGACAACAATATGGGACTTGTTGACCGCTATAGGAAGGGAGGCTGGGGACTATGTCGTGGAATTGGACGAAATTCAAGAGTTAGCAGTCATCTCGGGTCATCTTCTCAAAATACTAGCCAATATTTTCAACACATACTCTAACATAGTCTTTGTCTTTACAGGATCCATGTTCGGCTTAATGAAAACTCTGCTCGAACCAGGACCTTCGTCTCCCCTCTATGGAAGATCGCCAGCAAAGATTTACCTTCAACCATTCAAAAAAGAACAAGCAATAAGTTTTCTTAGGAAAGGATTCCAAGAATATGATATAAAGGTTAGTGAAAACCTCATAGATGAGGTTGTGGAAAAGCTAGATGGTGTACCAGGATGGCTAACTCTCTATGGCAATGATATTGCAGTTCGAAAACTTCACTATGAGGATGCCCTCAACGCGACCATATCCGAAGGTCTTAAGATAGTCAAAGATGAGCTCGAACATTATCTAGAGGGAAGAGACAGAATAGGACATATATCTGCTCTTAAAGCAGCAGCAACAGCTGCTCGTTGGACAGAGATTAAAAGAGCAATAGAAATCGGAAAAGGCTCTACAGTCAACGATGCAACAGTATATAGCATTTTAGAAAGTCTAAGAGCGGCAATGCTGATAAAGGAAGAAAAAGGAGTCTACAGAGTTGATGATCCCATGATGAGAAATCTTCTCTTAACCTCAAAGCTTACCTAAGAAGGGCAAGTATTCAAGCCAGTGCAAATGGAATATTTTCTTTTTGCTTAAACAGAGCTGTTTCACATATAAAACGGCTCAGGATATTCTTTGAAGGCAGGATTCTTCCATAGCAAGTAAACAGGATTTAATCTATGCCTCTTCAAAGCCTCAGCCATAGCATCCTTATCATCTTGCTCTATTGACTTTAGTAAAGAATTGCCACGAAACTTTTTAGCCATGAAATTTTTGTGAATTATTCTCTTAAGCTCCTCAATCTGATCTTCTCTCAACTGATTGATAATCATTAAACTATGCTTTTTTGATGATAATAAATCTAGATTGAAGCCTAAATTCTCAAGCCTTTCAAGATTCTTTCTATATGATCTATCCCTCTCTATTTCTGGAGCGTTTATTCTTATCATGCCAGCCTTTTCAAAGAATGGATTATACTTTGCCATAATAGCTATAGTTTCTACGTAAGGAACATTCACTAAAGGAAGAGTATCTTTAACCAATTTAACACCTAAGCCTATGCTCCTATACTTTGGCAAGACTATTACTCTCCATATCCTAAGAAAGTCTCTGTTTATGATAACCATTTTATCTTTAGTGATTTTACCACTGTATTGAGGAAGAGCATAGTTTCTAGCCTTAAGATTAAAGTAAGGAGAGCCGTAGACTATTATTCCTACTAATTCATCCTTGATCTTTGCAACATAAATCTTCTTTGTGAAGGCTAGCGATGAACTTCTATAATGAAAATGCATAAGTTTTTTGTAATCCTTCACGCTGCCCTCTTCTATCAAAATGTCTTTTAGAAGGCTGCAATCCCTTGGCTCATACTTGTAATAATTAATTCGAAAATCGTATCCAAACCTCTTCTCAATATGAATATTGGGGTTTAGATCATAAAGCAGATCGTCATGAGTTGTAGCCACTAATACTGTTTTTCCTTGTTTTCTTGCTACCTTTTGAACACAATAGGCAACTACTTTTGCCGTTATTCTATCCAAAGTGCTACAAAATTCGTCCATAACCCAAGTGTTCTTTTTTGAGTCGAGCATCTTTGCAATTTTGTAGCGATATCTTTGACCATCGCTCAATTCTTTATAATGCCTTAAGAAAAGAAAAGCCTCGTTCAATCCAGCCATGGATAATATGTTCAAAGCATCCTTTGTGTCTTTGCCAACTCCTTCAACAAGAATTTCATTATCATCAATCCTTAGATCAGAATCTCTAATCACTTTTCCAAATTCATCAATGCATGATAATTTATTTGTTAATTCTCTCAATAGAACAGATTTTCCTGATCCGCTTTCGCCTGTAATGTAGACTATATCCTTTGGATTTATATCAATAGTAAAATCCTTGAATATTTCAAAATTCTTAGCTTCATCTACACCTATTCCAAAGGCATTTGAAACTTCGACTGTTCTCTTCGTGATTTCACTCTTAGTGCTAAAGGATTTATCTATTTTGAAGATTTTCTTTGAAATTTTTACAGGTATGCTAACGGTTATCTTCATATTCCCATCAATATACCTTTTCCTGAATATTCCTTCACTGCCCAGCAAGCAAGCGCTAAAGCATAGGCTAGATCATCACTAGTACCAATTCTATGGCTAAATTGATAGCCTCCAGTTCGAGTTCTTTGATACTCTATGCAATTCAAAGAATTTATAAGTTGAAGATTTTGTGGTAAAGAAATCTTCTTTTGCTCAAAAAGTATCCTTAAGTTTGACAATAATTCTTCCTTGAACCTTTGTGTTAAATTGAAACCAGTAACAGGCAAGCCGATCTCTTTTGCATGCTCTACTATAGGATTACCTAAACCAGTCATATCTATTGCTAAATTTACTAATCCAAACTTTTTATGAAGATCAGAAATTTCAACAGTGAATTGAGAGTATGGAATATTTTTAGCTGCTCTAAAATAGCGAGTGTATATATGATCCTTTAATCTCTCAACAACTACAATGGCTGCAAAGGACTCTTTTGAACCAGGATCGTATCCAGCAAAGTATTCTTTATCTGATTTTAAATCTTCCAAGCAATCTTCAAAGCAAGGTCTTAATAGAGTCATAGGAAAATAAGAATTAACATCATCAACAAACTCTGCAAGATATTCTAACCTAAACCTTTCCTCTCCTATTAATTGTCTTTGCTCATCCAAGAATTCTTTTTTTATTAGTGGGCTTACAGAACTTGGAAGATGGTAGACGCTCCAGTTTTGAGAGTTAAAGCATCTGTAGGTAATATGATCTTTATCGTAAGGAGTTGTAAGCATCCATATTTTGCCATGAGTGGTTGCAAGCATTGGCAAGATGGCTTGTGTTATGACTTCTTCATGAATGAAACTTGCTTCATCTATTAAAGCAAAGCTAACCGTCAATCCTCTCAAAGTTGAACCATAGCGACCAGATGGCAAGCATATGATTCTTGATCTATTTTTGAAGAGTATATGAGTTTTAGTCATCCTTTTAACTGAATCCTTGAGGATTGATGAGTTTATGAAGTCTAGAACTTTTGAGAAAGTCTCCATGCTTTGCCTTAAAGTTGCTGAAACTATGATACTAGTAGTCTTTGGATGAGTTATAGCAAAGTGTATTAATTTTATGGCTGAGCATGTAGATTTTCCTATTTGTCTACCACTGATGGCTATTAGTCTATCAGAATCATCTCTTAACAATTTTTCTTGATAGTCAAAAGGATTGAATTTTAGAACAAGCTTTGAAAACATTACAGGATCGTCTCTCATCACTCTTAGCTTCTCCTTTTCCATCTTCTATCAACTCTTGTAAAATACCATCCTATAATCAATCCATAAGGCTCACCTAGTATCGCTGTAACTGTAATTACTGCTT
>JARVKD010000024.1 GCA_029775875.1 Nitrososphaeria archaeon | reverse complement strand
GGCATCGCTCGTGCCAGAAGGTGATATTCTACACGTGAGGTTCAAAGAACCTAGTGAAGCTGAGTTCGGAGAACCAGTACACCCTTTGATCCATCTCTTTAGAGACGCAAAGACAGAGGATATAACAGCCATAGAATTAGTAGAAGTCAAAAAGCTCGAAACTTTAAATACATCAAAAGGCTGTGATCAATGACCGCCAGTTTTGACTAGGGATAAGGATTCTCAAGAGATAGAGAAGGTAGCAAAGATAAAGGCTCATATCTATTGGTTTACTTCACCAATCGATACACATCAGATCATTGTTCAGTCAAGAGATTCATCCAGTAGCACTGATAGTAGAAGAATTAGGAAGGATAAGTCTGAACACAATTTCTTTTTTATTTAACACTTATATTGCACTCTTCATACTTAACAAATAGGGATATAGATGCCCACTAGTGACCTAGAAGAAGTCTTAAAAGAGGTTAAACTTGTTCGTGAAAAAGTCGAAAGATTAGAGGAACTTGTTGAAGAAAGACTCATTGGATTAGATGAGCCTTTAGAAGATGAAATTGAAGCTATTAAAAAGTACAAAAAGGCTAAGAAAAAGGGAAGTATGAAGCTCATACCTCTCGAGGAAGTTTAGAAGGTAAATAACTGCTTGTCATCATACAAAATTCTCCTTGAAGATAGGGCTTATAAGCAACTCGAAAAATTAAGCGAAGATGTGCGTAATAGGGTGATTGAAGCCTTACATACCTTAAGAGACGAGGGCTTCTCCACAAGACTTGACATCAAAAAGCTAAGAGGGTATCGAAACCAGTATAGGCTTCGGATGGGCAAATACAGAATACTGTTTGAACTACGACCGGAAAGAACAATAGTCATATTTGCAGTACTGCCTCGAAAGGTAGCTTACTGAGATTCATCCAGTAGCACTGATAGTAGAAGAATTAGGAAGGATAAGTGAAAAACCACAGCATCCAGACCCATAAGTCTGGACACACCTTCTTAAAGTTTATATCCTAGTTTACATTAAAGTAAATCAAAATGTCTACAGTCATAAGCGTTAGAGTTAGAAAGGAAATAAAAGAGGAGCTTGAGAAAGCTGGGATAGATATAGCTGATGAGATAAAAGAAAAGTTAGAAGAGTTAGCTTGGAAAGTGAGAGCAAAAAGACAGGTTGAGAGATGGAATGAGATTCTCAATAGAGCAAAGCCCAGTGAAAAGGGCTTCTCGGTTAAGAGTGTGAGAGAAGACCGTGAGGGTCATTGATTCATCTGCTTTAGTAAAATTCTTTTCTAGAGAGGAAGGCTGGGATAGAGTAGAAGAAGTTATTTTAGAGGGTGTTATGAGCTTTGATCTCTCTATCAAAGAAGTTGTTAATGCTTTATGGAAAAAAGTATTGAACGAGGAAATTGAAGCAAAAGATGCGGAGGAGATACTTAAAGACCTCACCAAGCCAGAAGTTATCAAAACACTAAATCAAAACGACTACATGCTTGGGGCCTTCAAAATAGCTGTTGAAAACAAAATAACAATATATGATGCCCTCTTTATTGAACTCGCAAAAAGCACTAATAATGATCTAGTCACATCAGATAGTAAACAAGCAGAAATAGCAAGGAAAGAGGGAGTTAAAATCCAAATATTATAGAAGAATTTGAAAAGTTATTAAGCCCCCATTCTTGTTCTTCCATATGCAAAAGGGTCATGGTAAGATGGGGTGCTTACCTTCTATCATGGCAAGACAAGGTAGTGGATCTTGAAGAACTTCTTGATGATGCTGAAACTTTTCAGCTACAGAGTCTTCACTTATCTCAGGTCCACAATTAGAAGCATACCAAGGATACTGCTCATCAGCATGATCATTTACATAATAGTATTCTCAATTTTGTTATCTTTTACACACTACAATTTCTCGACATACGCTTGGGACACTGGAATATTTAACCAAGCTCTTTGGAGCACTCTCAACGGAAAGCCTTTCTACTACACAGTAGAGCCCTATTTGAGCGTGAACAACAGCTTTCTTGCAACTCATTTTGCTCCATTACTTTTTTTAATAATTCCTTTCTATGCTATTTATCCTAGCGTCGAGACTCTTTTCGTTATACACTCGATAGTGATAGCACTAGGTTCATTGGCAGTATACAAACTAGCAAACCTAATACTGAAGAATGATAAGTATGCACTAATTCTCGCCTTTGCCTACTTGCTCAATCCTTTAGTGATAGGAGTTAGCGTTGAATGGTTCCATCTAGAAGACTTCTTCATGACGCTATCTTTGTTCACCATATACTTCTTCTTCAAAAAAAGTTGGAAGGCATACAGCGCCTTTACAATGCTAACGCTGATAAGCATAGAATATGCAGCAATACCAATGGTCTTCTTCGGGATTTTTATATTGCTTTGGAGAAGAAGTCAAGATCGTGAAAAAAAGACGTTCTACATTGCTTTGATCACTATTGCTCTAGCTCTTGGATGGTTTATATTGGCAAGAAATCTTCAATTCATGCTAGGGTATCAAGCAGAAGGCGTTGTCAAAAGTTGGGAAGTTCTAGGTGCAGATAGTTTGGAGCAAGTCCCTCTTAGAGTATTGCTAGATCCTGTAGCAGCATGGCAAGCTTTCACGTATGATTGGGGCTATAAATCTGTCTACCTCTTAATGATATTCGCTCCCCTCTTATTCATGGCTTTCTTGAAGCCTCTGCACTTTTTACCGGCTTTATCTTGGTTAGTACCTGCTCTATTGTCTAACTTTGAGCCCCACTATGTAATCTGGACTCATTACTCCAGCTTTATTGTTCCCTTTTTGTTCTTGGCAACGATCTTTGGAATAAAAGAGTTTCTTGGTAATGGTATATCGTTAAACACAAAAAAGTTGATAAGGCTTGTCCAAATCTCAGTTTTTGTGGTACTAATCATAACCATAGTATTGGGAGCATTGAACTACTCTCAAATACAAAGTTTTGATGATCAACATAACTCATCACTACATGAGATTTTAGGATTAGTTCCAAGCAGTGCATCAATACTTGCACAAAACAATATCTTCCCCCATGTATCAGACAGATTCGAAGCCTATACTATACCGTCCCCAGGTTGGGAAGGCTTCTCTTCAATCTCTATCGAGACTTTGAACGATACTCTAGCCAAAAAGCCAGAATACATAATCATAGACCTTAAAGCGAAAGACCAAGGAAGCCAGGCTACAGCCAAGCTAATCTTCAAGACACTATGTGAAGAAAGACTTCCATACGGCTTTTTTGCGGTTTCTGATGGGATTTACTTGTTCAAGCTCGATTATGTTGGTCACCCGATCATATTCAACTTTTTGGATGTTTATGATCATAGGAACTTGTACTTGGAAGATGGTAGAGCTATTGCTTATCAAGACTCAAGGTCTGGATACGTGCTTTACCGTGATGCTAGCTATGCCAATGGAACTACGTTCTGGTTTGGTCCATACGCACTCTTGCCTTCTGGTAATTATGCCATTACCTTTCATATGATGATTGGTGAGCCTACAAACGAATACCTTATGACTCTAGATGTATTTGCCTTTGACCTCAAAGAGCAATTAGCTCACGCTCCAGTCTACGGTTCAAACTTCACTGAACCGATGGCTTGGCATGACATAACATTTTACTTTAAGTTAGATGAACCTTCAAGCATGGAGTTTCGAGGGTTCGACTTTTTTTCAAAGGTAGCTGTCTACCTAGATTACGTTGAAGTTAGATCGATTGGAACGATTCCTCAAGGTGATTCAGAGTGAAGATTGCTCTGTGCCTTCACATTAGCTTAACCTACGGAGGAGGAGGAGAGAAATGGGCTTGGACTGTTGCCAAGTATCTTAGCAGAAAGGGGCATCAAGTAGAAATTCACGCACTACCATACACGCCCCATGGCAGGAGAGCAGTTGACTTCAGCGAGCTAGTCAAGATTCTAGATGGCATACCTTACCATGAAACGTGGCATCACATAATTCATTCAGACATCTCATATATGTTTTACAATCCTTTAGCATATCTCTTCTTTCGTTGCAAATCCAAAAAGATTGCTGGCATTCATTCAAACGTATACTTCATGCCTAGGATACCGCCTTTGACTTACGGTCTTCCAGCTATACTATCACGCGTGATGTATAAGTCAATGGGTATAGCTGACCTATCCCTCTACGATGCGATCCACATAATGAACAAGGCTATCAAAGTAAGGCATAGAAAGGTCTACTACATACCGAACTTTGTGGATACAGATGTGTATAAGCCCTTAACAAACAAACGTGACAAGTTCACCGTACTATACGTGGGTAGACCCTCATGGCAGAAAGGTTGGGATGTATTCCTCACATTAGCAAATGTAATGAGAAGCAAATACAACGATGCCGAGTTCATTTGGGTTGGCGGAACCAGCGACAAGCTAAATGATGTAAGAGGGCTAGGCTATGTGACAAATGATCACGAGCTAGCTAAGTTATATTCTTCGGCTCATGTTACTGTATATCCATCAAGGGCTGATAACTTCCCCTTGGTTATGGTCGAGAGTCTAGCCTGTGGCACACCAGTCCTGACAACAAGAATCCCAGCTCACTTATCTCTTGATCTGCCTCTACTTTATGCTAACGATGTATACGATTTTTCACAGAAGATAGTGAACCTTTACAGAGAGTGGAAAAAAGACCCTAGTCACCTTATGTCATCAAGCGTTAGTCTTCGAAAGGCTGCAAAGAATTACGATTCAAAGAACGTGCTACCCATATTTGAAAGAATGCTGAAAGAGAGTTGCTGAAAGCATGAAACTCTCTGTGATCATGCCAGCATACAACGAGGAGAAGCACATAGAAGGAGCGATAGAAGAAGCAATAAAGGCTCTGGAGAGAATTGGATTGGACTATGAAGTCGTCGTAGTAAATGATGGAAGCAGAGATAGAACAGCAAAGAAAGTTCTTAATTGTGCAAAAAAATATAATACCATAAAACTTGTAAGCTATGATGAAAATAGAGGGAAAGGATTTGCGATAAAGGAAGGCTTTAAGCACACAAATGGCAACATGTTTTTTCTCTTAGATGCTGGCGGAGAAATTTCACCCATTAACATTAAAGAATATCTTAATGCCTTAAAATATGCAGATGTGGCTATAGGGTCAAAATGGCACAAACAGTCTAATGTTCAAACACCTTTGACTAGAAAGTTTCTGAGCAGGGGCTTTTATGTGCTTGCTAAATTGCTTATTGGCATAAAAGTAAGCGACACCCAGGCAGGTTTTAAGGCATTCAGAAGGGAAGCTCTAGAAAAATTGGTGAAAGTACAGTCTGTGAACAGGTATGCATTTGATGTGGAGTTCCTTGCTCTCGCGAACTCCTTAAAGCTAAAAGTAGTCGAACTGCCTGTTCATATGAGACTAAATGTTGGATTCAGCATGAAAAAGATTTTACAGATGTTTTGGGAACTCTTGGATGTGACGTATAGACTGAGGATAAAGAGAGAGTACCAGAAGACATTCTTTAAATGAGTCGCTTTTATATGGCTCACTTAGCCCGTATAGCATCTGTTGATTGAATTCAAGGCAATTTTCTGTAGCCAAGTTTAAACAAATATATTCCGTCATACTCTAAAAGTAAACCATAGGGCGGAGCATCAAACCTTGATAAAGTCCAAAGTATGGTCTCTCCTATAGCTCTTGAGTATTGGTTATCAGCCTTAAGGTCTATGATTATGTATTCTGGCTTTTTGGCTAGAGTATCGTTCAAAGTCTCGATAGAGATTGAAGAGAAGCCTTCCCAACCTGGAGACGGTATAGTATAGGCTTCGAATCTGTCTGATACATGGGGGAAGATATTATCTTGAGCAAGTATGGAAGCATTTCTTGGAACTAGGTTCAAGGTCTCGTAAACCTTTGCAACGTGCTGCAAATCCGCTCTTGCAAGATAAGACACAGACTCAATCCTTGGGCTGGCTACAAACAAAGATACTATTGTTATTGCAAGCATGACAATAGGTGCCAGCTTTTTCAATTTAGTCACCTTTGCACTTATGTTTTTTGCAATTTTTCTGTAACCATAAACAGCTGCTAAGAAGATGAAGGGGGCTACAAAAGCTGGATAGTGCGTAAAGATAACATAGTAAGCTGGGTAATTGGAGAAGAGGGCGATTATAAGCCATGGCGAAATCGGTATCAAGTAAGCGGGTTTTAATAAGGGTAGAAAGAGTACTGGCGCAAAGATCATCAACAAATACCATGTTTTGTAAAAAGAATCGTAAGAAAGAGCGTTCAAAGCGGCAACAGGGTTCTCAAGTACTTTCAAAGGCACCTCTATGATACTGTTCGCCCCAAGAATCCTCCATTCTTGATGGATGTTGAGCTGAATAAGTCCTAGAGATAGCTGTATGTTTTGAATTGCGAGGAAATATAACAAAGACGAGATAATCGTTATCAATGGTATCCAAAACTTAACACCCCAACTTGAACTCCCCCATCTATTGATCATCAATAGCATGGCAACTCCAAAGAAAATTAAAGGTATGGCAGCGTATTCTATGGTCATCAAAGTCAAGGCTAGACTGACAAAGTACTTCCGCCAATCCTTTTTAACGAAGAAGTAAATTGTGAACATCATCAAAGTCATAAAAAAGTCTTCTAAATGGAAAGAGGAAAAGGCTTGGCCAACAACTAGAGGATTAAAAAAATATAATGAAGAAAATATGAGTGCATATCTCCCATTTCTTAACAACAGGTAAGAGAGCTTGTACGCAACTATTACACCTAAAGCTATGATGGCTGAGTGAATAACGAAAAGAGTTTCTGGCTTAGGATATAGAGCATAGAAAGGAAGAACCAAAACAAGTATTGGTGAAAAATGAGTTGCAAGAAAGTTGTTATTAGCTGACCAAAAGGGTTCCATCGTGTAATAAAATGGTCTGCCATTGAGCGTTGACCATAGAACTTGGTTGAAGATTCCAACATCCCAAGCATATGTATTGAATATGTTGTGATTTAATGTTAGAAAGATGGAGAAGAAGGCTACGAATAAGAAAGTAGCGATGATTAAATTAGTAGGGATTTTCAATAGAGAAGTGCGATGCTTGCTCCACCTTTCTTTAAAAAGAACCACCTGTTTATGGATACCTTGGCTATTTTTAATTTTTTCTAATAAACTTTAATGCAGAGTTAAGGCTCTATTCGGCATATTATTTATTAAATTCAAACATTTATCCAGTTCTGCCCTGGTTTTCTCTTCAATGAGAATCTCTTCACAAACTTCCTTCTATTGCCCATTTTAGGTATAGGCGTAGTCTTAGGTCTAGCAACTAGCTTTGGAGTCGCACTTCTTACCTTCCCTGCCTTTGTCAAAGAACCATGGGTTGGCATTTAGAAAGCATCACCCCTTCCTAACATTATATTCTTCTAAAGGGTATCTTATAACCATTGAGTTTAATCAAAATATTACTCTCTTCCCAGAATGATCTCTCTTAAACAAACCAAACTCATCTTTGACCTCTTTTAGTTTTGAAGAATTAAATACTGGCCCATCCTTGCATACATTATACTTGCCTATACAACAACTGCCACAGATCCCTATTCCACACTTCATTACTCTCTCTAAACTTGCTTGAACAGGCAGATTAAATTCTTGAGCCATCTCAAAGACTTTTTTCATCATCAATTCTGGACCACATGTATAAATCATATCAAACCTCTTCTCTCTCAATATTGGTAGAATTGCGTCTGTCGCCAATCCCTTTATGCCATGACTACCATCTTCAGTAGTTACTACTATCTTACTCTCAGTTTTTGATAGAATTTCTTTAATCTTGTTCACGAATATGAATTCTTCCATAGTCTTTCCTCCTACTATCATGTCTATTGAGGCTGATTTATTTGTAAGAATCTCCAGCAATGGCATCAAAGGTGCGAGCCCTGTTCCAGCTCCTACTATCATAACTTTGCCTATTATAGGATTGAAACCATTACCATAAGGTCCTCTTATGCCGATCATGCTACCAACCCTCATGTTGAATAAAGCTGTAGATGCTTCTCCAACTTTTCTGACAGTCAATCCTGCTTGATCATCTTTCATAATGGATATGCTCATAGGAATTTCGTCCACTCCTGGTATCCATACCATCATGAACTGACCAGGCTTGGCTTTTGAGCACATCTCATCTTTGAATAATAAAGAGCGAACTGTCGAAGATTCTTCTATCACATCCAAAACCTTTGTAATTCTTGGCCTGTTAGAAACCATGGGAAAGACCAACTATGTCTCTCACGCTCTCTTTTTCCTTCATGATTAGATAATCTCTTATCCCTTTTTTTATCTTTCCAAATACACCCAATCCTTCATAAGCAATGGCTGTGCCTATCTGTACTGCTCTTGCTCCTGCCAAGAAAAATTCTATAGCATCCTGCCAACTTGTTATTCCTCCACAACCTATTATGGGAATTCTTACTGATCTTGAAACTTCATAGACGCACCTGACAGCTATGGGCTTTATGGCCGGTCCCGATAATCCTCCAATTTTGTTTGCCAAGATGGGTCTAAAAGTCTCTATGTCTATGCTCATGGCTCTAATTGTGTTCATAATTGTTAGTGCATCTGCGCCTGAATTCTCAGCAACCTTTGCTATTTTCACTATGTCTGAAACGTTAGGTGATAACTTCACGAATAATGGCTTTTTCGTCTCTTCCTTTGTTGACTTAACTATCTCTCTTATTGCTTTAGGGTCTTGGCCTACCTCTATTCCAAAGCCCTTTACATGAGGGCAAGACAAATTCAACTCATAAGCCTTTATATTTAATTCATCGAGAATGGATACCATTTCTTTGAATTCAGACGGCTTAGCTCCAAACAAGCTCACCACTAGTGGTAAATCACCAATCTTTGAATTTGACAATTCATCATAAAACTCCTTAACTCCTGGGTTTGATAGGCCTATGGCGTTCAAGTACCCTCCATGAACCTCAACCAGAGTTGGATTGTCATAACCTACTCTTGCTTTATAGCCAATGGATTTTGTTATAACCGCTCCTGCGCCAGCCTCGAACACTTTCTTTAAAGATGCTATGGATGTGCCAAGTATTCCTGATGCCAGCATCAGTGGATTTTTCATCTTAAAGCCCGCTATTTCTACCGATAAATCTGGTTCTTGCATCTGACCCGCTAGATAGAACTAACTAGATTCTTAAGAGGTTTTGCCCAATCAAAAAAGGATTTTAAGTTAGAATAATGGATTTGGAATCGCCGGGATGGCAGAGTGGACTAATGCGCGGGCCTTGAGAGCCCGTGACCCTTTTTGGGTCTCGTGGGTTCGAATCCCACTCCCGGCGTTAATATTGAAAGTAATTTCTTTTCATGAATTAAGCTATATTGATTTAGGCGAATTATTTCTTAACTGCCAGCTCTGTCTTTACTCTTATAATGTGCATTATATCACTTCTTGTAATGATTCCTACCAACTTCCCATCCTCCACTACTGGAAGCCTCCCAATATCACGCTTGGAGAGTTTGAGGAAAGCATCAGCTACAGGTTCTTCAGGCTGAGACTTAACCAGCTTTTCAGAGCTCGTCATTACGTCTTTAACTTGCAAAATGTCCCATCTTTCTTTGGCTACCGTGCGAATGTCCTGAGTGGTTAGCATGCCGAGAAGGTTGCCGTTATCTACTACAGGAAAACCTCCGTGTTTATACTTGTAGAAGTAGTTCTCGACAACATCTGATATGGATGCATTGGGCGAGATCGTATGAACTTCCTTTGTCATTATGTCAGCAACTTTGACATCAGATAAAGCCTGGCTTATGATAGTTTGGTTTAGACTTGCTTCCGCGCCACTTTTTATAAACCAGCCTATTAATATGAACCAAAACCCCAATATTAGTCCGTCAAAAAGGATCAAGAAAAGACCGAAGAAGATGAAGAGATATGCTATAGCTCCTCCAGCATTGGAAGCTATCCTTGTGGCTACTATAAGGTCCTTCTTTAACTTCCAGATGGCGGCGCGTAATATTCTCCCACCATCCATTGGAAAGGCTGGTATGAGGTTAAAAGCTCCAAGCAGGGCATTTATCAGCCAACCATAATTCAAAGGGGCAGTAATTATCGGTGGCAAATCTAACTGTAGCGCCAAAAGCCAAGCCAAGCCAAATATGAAAGAGAGAAGGAAGCTCGAAGCAGGGCCTGCAAAGGCCATCTTGAATTCGAAGCCTGGGTCTTGAGGTTCTTCTGCTATCTGAGTTACACCTCCAAAGAGAAATAGGGTAATGCTCGGAACTGAGATTCCTTTCTTCAAAGCAAAATAGGTATGGAAAAGTTCATGAAAAAGGACAGAGGAGAAGAGGATTATAGAAGAAACGAGGCCTGTTATCCAATATACTTCATAGGTTAAGCCAGGGTATTGATCAGGCATGTAGAAAGCTGCTAGAGTCCATGTGATAAAAACGAAGATGATGAACCATGTATAATGTAGTCTTATCTTTACTCCCATTATCTTTCCTACAGAGATAGACAATTCTTGCTTATGACAGATGGCTGAGCTTATTATATCTTTTTCTTACATAATTTGCAGTAGGTTGAATTATTTGATTATTGTTAAGCATATTTTGACCTTTGGTCTATGGTAAAAGCCAAGAGAGATCGTTGGAGAGTATTTTCAAAATTCTTGTGGGAAAGGCTTAAATATTTTCGTTGCCCCCCTCTGCAGGGATAAGACTTGAAGAAAAAACACGTAGGTGCTCTAAACCTTAAGCCTGGTCCTACCGAAAGTGGCGGACCTCCGCAGCCTGTGGGGGGAGAATTATTGCCTAGTGCCGTATCTGCTTTATCTCAATACTGGATACTCATAATACTACTTCTACTTCCTTTGTTCATTCTGTTCTACAAGAAAAGAAACATATTACTTCCATGGGTTATGAGGTTATTGACGCGCTGATTCCCCCTTTTATTTAACTACATCTTGCGTGGGGACCGAAGAAGTCACCATTAGTTACGTAAGGGAGGAGTCTACAGTAGAAATCCTTGCACCTCATCAAGTCTTTGCATTCTCTGCACTTTTTTAAGTCGCTTATCTTTATTCCCCCTCTGAAGAACAACCATTTTTGAGAGAACCAAATATCCTGTATTTTTTCGTTTTTTATGTTTGATATTTTCCATTTCGGATCAGATAGAACAAGATTACACGGGTATACAGATCCTCTGCTGTCTATGGATAACCTAATCCTGCCAGCTTGACATGAGACAAATCCCTTCCTTGCTTCCAAAATAGACTCCTTCAGGGGCTGACAGTGCAGGAAAACGTCCAATGCAACATCTATCCTTCCTCTATACCTGAGTTTATCCATCATTAAATTGAGCATAACTTCCTGATATTCTCTATAGGATGGGACCCACTCAACGTTCTTCTTCATTCTACCAGTTACCTTGAGGTCTAGGAAGGCTATCCTATAAGCTCCATATTTTATAGCAAGGTCTATGATTTTCCCGTATCTGTTAAGATTCTTTTCGTGTAGACAGCAGTTTATACCGTACTGAACGCCATTTCTCTGTAAAAGCTCTAAAGCCTCAATTGTGCGCTTAAATGAACCTTTAACTCCTCTGAAATTGTCATGGTCTTCTTCCTCTGAATCGTCAAGGGAAATGGTTGGGATAGTTTCTGACTCTTTTAATAGATTTACGTTCTTCTCATCAAGTAAGGTTCCATTTGTCAATATGACCTTGCGGAACCTCTTCTCTTTCAGGGTAAGGAGAATCCTATCTATTTCTGGATGTAGAAACGGTTCGCCTCCATTTATTCTAACCTCCAAAACTCCCATGCTCTCTAACTGATTGAAGATAGAATTCAATTCGCTAATTGATAGTTCATGGAGAGTTCCTTCTTCTACACTTGAAAAGCAGTGGACACAGTTCAGGTTGCATCTACTTGTTATGAAGATATCGACTGATGCAGGGGCAGATAGGAAAGGAATAGGGAACTTCCCATAGAGTTTCGGGTCAACCTTGACCCTTTCAGGTGGCTTGTTTTGGTTATCAATACCTGCTTTAATAAATCTTGATTTAGTCATTCTCTTCAGAAATCTTTCACATCTTTCATAATCCATCCCGACTTTTTTGGAAATCGTCTTAACATCAGCAGGTTCATCATAAATGCTTTCTAATGCTCTAAACTCCTCCTCCTTAAGAAACTCGGTCCTAACTCTTCTATAATCGAAAGCCGCATAAGTGCCGTAGTATTGTGGTTCAGATCTAAGTATGACTGAGGAGTTAAGCGAGAACTTTTGAGACATTTTCCTCTCTAAATACCAGTTCAAGAGTCACATAAAAATATGCCTAAAATTATCGAGCATCATTCTTATCTCTCTGTTGTAAGGAGTTGGAAGTTAAACAATCATAAATAAGAAGCCTTCAAGGACTCTGGGGGAACTATTGGTTGCTAAATTTCCTGACATACAGATTCAAGATAAACTAAGCGACTTGAGGATGACCCCCTTCCTTTTTATTAACCCCTTTTTAAAATAATGCTCTATGGAAAGTCTAGAAAAGACTAGGGAAAGATTCTTTTTGGAATTTAAGGGCAAAGTCCTAGATTTTGGATGCGGGAAGATGCAGTATGCTACCAAGATGCTTAACAAATCCGAAGAATTTTTGGAACTTTTTGGATTTGACATAGATGTTAAAGCAATAAATCATGCCCTTAAGCAGATCAAGCATAATGTTCTTAGTGAGCATGCTGAGTTGATAGTAGCTGATGGAAACAATCCACCTTTTGTAGGCGAATGCTTTGATGTGATAATGTTCAAGTGGGCATTGCACCATTTTAAAGAATGGAAAGAAATTCTGAGAAAGGTCAAGATCCTCCTTAAGGGTAATGGCACTTTATACATAGAAGAACCTTTAAGGAAAAACCCTTATGCTAGGTTAGGCTCATTTATCTATTATTCAATTTCGCACCCGTTCATGAATGTTCATAAAAAACCAGTTAAGCAGTGGCCATTCGATCCAAAAGAGTTGGTTGATGAAGTGAGGAAGAATTTCATAATAGTACATGCATCCTTTCATGGTTTTCTGAGTTTCTTGTTTAAAAGGGCTTCCCACTATTCGAAGTTTAAGACGATGAAAGCCATTTTCGATAATTTGTCCATAGGAACGAAGGACTTAGATAGGTTGGCAGAATCCAGCATCTTTCTACAAAGGCTATGCTCAGAAATCGTAATAGTGGCAAAAAAGCCTTCCTAAGTATCAGACCAGTTTAATAAATTCTATGGCATATTCTTGATTAGATCTGTATCACAAATCTTTTATTAATGATGGACAGATGCTTGATATGCCTGGGCTAATCATTACAGGTGCTAGTGGATTCATAGGTTATCATGCTTCGAATTACTTTCATGAGAAAGGTTATGAAACTCTGGGCATAGATAAGGTAGCAAAAGAAAACGTATTAACATGTGATCTTACAGATTTCGATAACACGTATAAATTATTCAAGGACTTTAAGCCAGATTATGTGATACATCTTGCTGTAATAATGAAAGATGAAGAGTTTAAGCTCATAAGAGATAACCTAATGATGAACTTGAACGTTCTTGAGGCTTCTTTGAGGGTAGGTGTAAAGAGATTCGTGTATATGAGTAGCTCTACTGTGTATGGTTTGCCTACTAAGGATGAACCTGTGGACGAAGAAGCTAAACTCAACCCTATGAGTGGCTATGCTGCTTCCAAGGCAGCAACAGAACATCTAGCATTCCGATATTGTCTCTTGGGTTTACCATGCATCATATTCAGAGGTTTCGAGGTTTATGGCAAAGGCGTAACGTCTGGTATAGTGAAGACTTTTGTGGAGAACGCCTTGTCAAAAAGACACATTAGGGTCTTCTGTCATGGTGAGCAAAAGACAGACTTCACGCATGTATTAGATTTGTGCAGAGCCTATGAGTTAGGGCTAAAGAAGTTGGATCCTTGCAGAGTTTATAATGTTGGTAGTGGAGTGCCAAGAAGCTATAAGGAGCTTGCAGAGGTTGTGAGCTCTGTGCTGAATTGTAGTGTGGAGTACTTGCCATGTAGGGAGAAGGATATAGAGTTCAAGCTCTACCCTAGCATTAATAGGCTAAGGTCCTACGGATTTGAGCCGAAGCATCTAGATCTGAAAAAAGGCATCGAAGAGGTGGTATCATATTATAGATAGGCTATGGATCGATTGCACAGACCCAGCATCAGTAAGACTGGCGAAGGCTTTGATAGATGGGCTAGATATAGAAGTGAAAGTCACAGTAAGAGAGGGAGCAGGCACAGAAAAAATGGCAAAGTTTCTGGGCTTGAACTTTGCCGTCATTGGTAAACATGGAGGAAAAGACCCTTACGGCAAGCTCATGGCATCCATTCAAAGGATGAAAGAATTGACAGAATATGTTAAGGAGCTTAAGGGCTATGCCTTCTATACACATTCAAGTGTAGAAGGTGCAAGGGTAGCCTATGGACTCGGACTTAGACCGATAATCACTACTGATGATACACCTTGGAGCATTTATGTTGCTAATCTTACACTTCCTTTATGTGACTATCATATTATGCCTATATGGACTAAAGAACTCTGGTCGGTAAAACAGAGTAAAAACAACCCTCCTGTGCCAGTAGTTTATGATGGAGTAAAAGAAGTTGAATGGACCAAAGGTATAGAGATAAACTGGAAGCCTAGGTATATTTTGGTGAGAGAGCCCGAGGTGGAGGCATCTTATTTGGATTATGAATTTAAGGAATTTCACTCATTGGCCAAGGATTTTGACAATGTGTATTATACTAGAAGGTATAAAGGGTTTTATGATATTATCAAACTTGTAGCAAATTCATATTGCGTGGTTACACTCTGTGGAAGTACTGTGGGCAAGGAAGCATGCCTTTTAGGCGTTCCTACAATCATGTATACTAAAGGCATCAGCAGCATGGCTTTGAGCGTGCTGAACTATCTTAAAGATAAGGGTCTACCAGCCTATGGTGCGAATAGTTATGAAGAGCTAAAGAGCCTTGTAGATAGGTTCATCCGAGAACCAGTGATATGGGATACAAAAGATAAGCTGAAGAGGATGGAATCTCCCATAGATTATATAGATCAAATATTAAGGCAGAAAGATTAATTCTTAGACTTATACTTGTGCTTTAGTTCTCTTATTGCTTTAAGATAGATATGATCAAGAACGGTACCTTTTGCCTCTTTTATCTTCATGAAGTCGACAAGCTTTTTGTTTTGACCACCTGTCAATCCGTCTGCTATTAATGCTGCTCCTTGGGCCGCCTCCTTTGCCACTTTAGCGAACCCATCTATCCTTCTAACTTTCCCTAAGGCAGACAATCTTTTAGAAAGTTCATCATAAATTGTCTTTACTTTGCAAAGCCTTCCTGAAAGCAAAATCTCCCTAGGCTCTTTAACAGATATTCCCATCTGGGCAACTCCTTTTTCTATACCTTCCATAAAAGCCTCCCATGCCAAATCATAATCCTTACTATGGACTCTCTCTCCAAACTCTTCTGGAGTAATTCTCTCATCTCCAGCTATGTATGCTACACCGCCTTGGCGAAGAGTACTCTTATCAATTTTGTTCAATAAATAGGCAATTTCACCATCCATGGCTCCAAGGGACAAAAATCCAATACCGTCCAGTGTTCCTCCTATGCCATCTACTATCTGACCTTTCTTAACACCTATTATGGCGTTGAACCCATAGCCCATCTCTACAAGTATGAAAGAAACCTCATCATATTCTATATTGTAATGCCTCGATTGATCAAAGACTCCTAAGACAGCACAGCAGAGTTTGTCGGCAGTGCCCATGTCGATCTTATTTACCTTTCTATAGCTTGGTACTGTAGGCATATGTATAACTCCAGGAATGAAGTAAATATTGAAATTCTCCCTTTTTAGCACATTCAAAACTTTTCTCAAGCCTAGATTTTCTTTTGAATCAGGTCTAATTAGAGCCATCAAAAAGAGCTTTTTTTCATCTATCTCGGTAATATGAGTAAGAGGTAAGCCGTAGCCAGAAGGTCCAACTATAGCGTCCAATGGCATTGCTGATTTGAGAAGCTTTATAACCAATTCAGGCTCTCTTAGAATATCTTCAGACGGAATGGCGGCGTCCATGAATATCTTACCATCATCCAAGCCACAGAAATCGAAGCTTTTTGTGCCAGGGTCTATTCCTATTACTCTTGTCATAAATTTTCCCTCGTCTAATACTGTCCATTATGGTTGTATATTGTTTTCTTATGCTTGACCTTATGATTTAATAATAAATCAAGATATAACACCTTGGCATTTTACTTTATCGTATAAAGATGGCGAGCAATATATGGATGGAAAGTTGGACGCTAGGATAATAATGAAAGGGTGGCTTATAAGGGATCATAACGGTTCTGTTATAGATGCTAGTAGTAACGTTATCCTAGTTAAAAATGATAGAACTGTTCTAATTGATACTGGATCAAGAAATGAGATGGAGTTGATAAAAAATCTTCAAAATTTCGGACTTACTCCAAAAGATGTTGATTATGTAATTAATACACATCTACACCTTGATCATGCAGGAAACGATCACTTATTCAGGAAAGTCATAGTTCACGAAATCGAATTAAATTACTGTTTAAAAAATTATCCTAAACCTTTCGTTGATTATCTTCGATCTCTTCCAATAGAGCAGATAAATGGTGAAGTAGAGTTAACAAAAGGGATGAAAATAATCGAAACTCCTGGGCACACTCTTGGGAGCATTTCTGTGGTAATAAAATCTGATAAAATCATAGTGGTATGTGGAGATGCTATACCGACAGAAGAAAACTACAGAAAATGGGTGCCTCCAAGAATTAATGTGAGTTCTGACTTGGCGATGGAAAGTATGAGGAAAATAGCAAGGATTGCTGACATAATCATCACCGGTCACGGAAGTATGATCGAGTTAAAATGATCCTATTGGCTATTAAGAAGACTTTCAAACAGAAATGACTTCTAGACTCTAAAGGGCTTCTAGAGTCTTTAGGTCTTCTTGGCTTAACCTCCAGCCTAAAGCTCCTGAGAACTCCTTTATCCTTTCCTTTCTTTCACTCTTTGGTATCGCTGTAACCATAGGTCTGGAGATGAGGTAGTTGAGAGCTACCTGTATACCAGTCTTGCCATATTTTTTGGCAACATCAGCTATCACCTCATTCCTTAGTACGTTACCTTTCTCCAATGGTGTATAAGCTTGCACCGTTATTTTATTTTCAATGCATATGCGTAGGGTATTATCTTCAATTTTCTTATCTAAAATGCTATACTTTACCTGATCAACTACTATCTCATGTTTTTTGACGCTTGTTAATGCTTCTCTTAGAGTCTGACCTTCAAAGTTGCTCACTCCGATATACCTTGTTAAACCCTTATTAGCCAAGGCCTCCAAAGACTTGATCTGTGTATCAACTGGGATGCCTGACGCTGGCCAATGAACCAATATCAGATCAGCATATCTTATTCCTAATCTTTTAAGGCTAGCCTCAGCAGCTCTTGTCGCAATTTTATCATCAGAAAACCTTTCTGGGAGCAGCTTCGTGGTTATGAAGATTCTATCTCTTCCAACCTTCTTAACAACTAAGCCAACGATCTCTTCAGCCTTACCATTTTGATACATTTCAGCAGTATCGATCATATTCAAGCCTATTTCAACTGCGTAGGTTAAGGCCTCTACAGCAGAGGACTGGTTCCTGATGTTCCATGTTCCAATTCCTATTGCTGGTAAATATTCATTTGTATTGCCAAGAGGTTTCTTATCACTATAATCTAAAGGAAACTTGCTCAACGAAATAGCTCAAAAAGAAAACATCAAGGCTAAAATATAATTGTTTAGAGGATAGAATCAATCTTAATAGACACCGAAAACTAATTAGTAGAGAGACTCATAAGTCTGCCAATTTAATGTGGTGAATTTATGAACAGTGCCACAGATAAAAGAGTTGCACTGCTTGTTGCTACGCTAGCCTCTTTTCTCGCTCCTTTCATGATCTCCTCTGTCAACATCGCTCTTCCCTCAATTGGGATAGAATTTGCCATAGATGCAGTTTTGTTAAGCTGGGTTACAGCTTCATATCTTTTGGCTACAGCAATGTTTCTTGTTCCCTTTGGAAGGATAGCAGACATATACGGAAGGAAGAGGATTTTTTCATATGGAATATTGATTTATACAGTCTCATGTCTTCTTTTGGCAATTTCGCCTTCTGCTGTTACACTGATTTCCCTTCGATTTCTGGAAGGGATTGGGAGTGCGATGATCCTTGGCACTGGCATAGCTATTCTAACTTCAGTATTTCCTATTGGTGAGAGGGGAAAAGCTTTAGGAATAAATGTTACTGCAGTCTATTTGGGTCTTTCTCTAGGACCGTTTTTAGGTGGTTTTTTAACACAGCATCTTGGTTGGAGAAGCATTTTTTTTGTGAATGTACCTTTGGGTCTAACGATTATCTTTTTTGTTTTCTGGAAATTAAAGGGAGAATGGGCTGAAGCAAAGGGAGAGAAGTTCGACTTTACAGGTTCAACAATTTATAGCTTTGTGCTCATAGCTGTAATGTATGGTCTTTCTCTTTTACCAGCCATGTCAGGTGCATGGCTAATTCTAATTGGTGTTTTAGGAATTTTGGCATTTGTCAAGTGGGAAACGAGGGTGGAAAGCCCTGTTTTGAACATAGGCGTCTTTAGAAATAGCAGAGTCTTTGCTTTCTCTAACCTAGCAGCCTTGATCAATTATAGTGCAACATTCGCTGTAGGTTTTCTTTTGAGCCTTTACTTGCAGTACATTAAGGGGCTTACTCCTCAAAGCGCTGGCTTAATCCTAGTATCTCAACCTGTTATACAAGCTGTTTTTTCACCATTTGCTGGTTGGCTATCTGATAGAATTGAGCCAAGAATAGTAGCTTCGATGGGAATGGCTTTGACAACGATTGGACTTTTCCTTCTTACCTTATTGAATGAAAAGACAACTTTGGAGTTCATAGTATCTAGTTTGATTCTTCTCGGTCTTGGCTTTGCCCTTTTCTCTTCTCCCAACACGAATGCAGTTATGAGTTCTGTTGAAAAAAAGTTTTACGGAGTGGCTTCTGCAATACTTGGGACAATGAGACTAACTGGACAGACGCTCAGCATAGGAATTGCCATGCTTATATTTGCCATCTACATCGGTAGAGTTCAGATCACCCCTGAATACTATCAACCTTTTTTGATAAGCGTTGAAGTAGCGTTCATCATCTTTGCTATTCTTTGTCTCATAGGCATATTCGCATCTCTCGTGAGAGGTAAGGTGCGATAAAGCGTTTAGGAATAACTGGATAATTTCTTTAAAGAGAATTAATCTAATAAGAACGATCTAAGACATTTGTGCAATATATTCTGGGGTTACGTCTATGAAGCCCCTGATCCTCTCCCCATGGCTTGTAAGGTTATAAAGATCAATTTTGGTTCTTAAGGCTAACCACTCAAGCAATTCTTTACAAAACTTCAATTTGAGCAATTTTTTCTTTTGGGATTTAATATATTGCTTGGAATACTTTCCTATAATTTTACCTAAATCCATGCCAGCTAATGAAATCATTTTAGCACCCATGGCTACAGCAAGGAAGACTGCTCTATCGCCGTCTGTAAACCCTCCAAAGTTGTAAACTCTTGGTCTTGGTTCTACTTGGGTTGTGCCTAAAATTTTTGTTAGTTTCGGAACGCGATCTAAAAGCAGGGGTATGTTGTCGCCATGAGCATGGACTACCATGAGTGAGTTTCTTTTGTTGGCTGACAGCAAATCTTCAAACTTTCCATCAAGGTCTGTTACTATTACGTTAGGAGCCCTATTCACTATCTCAAGAAGGGCTGATGTGGCACCATCCGCTGCTATTGTAATGGATTTATCAAACAATCCAGCCTTTTCTATTCTATTTGCATCATCTTCCAAGGAAGGACCTGCACCAAATATTAACACTGGTTTATTTTGAACAATAACTTCAATATCGTATGGCTCTATGTAGTTGTTTTGAATTAAATCGCTTAGAATATCGGTCGCTCTTTGGTCTTCATGCTTGTCAAACTTGAGGGTTGATGCAATTCTATTGTACCAAGGGCGCCAATCTTCTAATTCCATTTACAATTTTAATAAGAATCATATTAAATTAAAGTTTTGTTAATTTTCGATTTAACCCCCAGCAACTACAGAAGCAAGCGTCACAGTATCTCCGTCCTTTACTCTCTCAGATTCGATAGAACTCTCTATCGAGCGTTCATTTATCAATATTATGATGTCTGTTCTGATCCTCTTTGTTGTAGGGTCAATCAAATGATCCTTTAATTCCTCATATCTGAGCAATTTATTCTCTATCAATTCTTTTATGCTTGAATTATTAGGTAAATTAATCTCTATTTTCTCCTTTCCTATGGCTTCTCTTAAATCACCTAACAATCTTATATGTATCCTTATCATAATCTTCCCCTATAGCTCAAGCTCTGTTAGTTTTTCAGGCTTAGGCTTTCCTTCTTCATCCCATCCTCTCAATTGATAGTATTCATCTAGCATTAGACCAAGGTCTGGTCTACGATGCTTAGTTCCTACAGACAGAGGCTTGTCGATTCTCTCTGGCAATGTATCATCCTTTCTTGAAATTCCCAGCCTATTATTGAATAGCCTTTTAATGTTAAAGATTCTTTCTCCAGTTCTCATGAATTCATCTACTGTCATTTTGTATCCAATTGTAGCTTCTACTAATCTTAGCAGATGGCTCAATGTATAGCCACATGTTAAAGTAAATTTACAGATTATGAGTGAATCTATAACTGCCATAAAATCCTGCATATCTATTACCATCTTGGCTTTTCCTTCGGATGCAAACCTGTCTGGCTTCTCTTTTAAACCAAGCTCAGGAAATGTGGTTCCCCTCTCAACCCAATGAGAAGCTGCCTGAAGATGACAAGCTCCACGATTAGAAGTAGCGTATCCTAGCGCTAAACTTTTGTAGGCTCTTGGGTCATGCATAGGCATCTCTAATCCCTTGACATGAATGGCAAATTTATTGGCATCTTTGCCAATCTTTTCTGATGCAAGTTTTACACCATCTCCTAGAATGAGACC
This sequence comes from Nitrososphaeria archaeon, assembly GCA_029775875.1. Classification (GTDB taxonomy): domain Archaea; phylum Thermoproteota; class Nitrososphaeria; order Nitrososphaerales; family JACAEJ01; genus JAVZMU01. The sequence continues at coordinate 2,786 of JARVKD010000024.1, read as the reverse complement.
TATGCCTTCTCTTTTTCCTATAATGTCTATCATCTTGAGGAAAGATTCATGGTCTCCCCATGAGAGATTAATCCCTTCGGTATCTTCATTTGTAATCAACCCCTTCTCATAACACTCGTAAGCGAAAGCAATGGCACTACCACATGAGATAGTGTCGATACCATACCTTGTGCATAAATCATTGGCTTTAGCTACAACCCCTATATCATCAATCAGTAACAAAGTTCCAAAAGAGGCACAAGTCTCATACTCTGGACCTTTGCCTTTGACGCCTGCATAAGGTCCAGACTTTATCTCTATCTCTCTTTTACAAGCTATAGGACAGGCAAAGCAAGTTACAGGTCTCTTTAGGATGGTTTTAGCCATGTGTTGCCCTGACAGCTTTTTAGCACCATCAGGCCAAGAATTAATCGTCCAGTTCTTAATAGGGACATCTCCAACCGCCTCATTACCTTCCATGCTTCCAGCTGAACCATAGCTTCTTAGGCTCTTTGTCCTTGGACTATTTTCCATGATCGAAGAAATTTCTTTTACCAAATCATTAAAAGTAGTTTCATCAGCAACTTCAACTCTTTCAGTCCCTCTTACGGCTATAGCCTTCAAGTTCTTTGAGCCCATGACTGCTCCAAGTCCGCACCTTCCTGCTACTCCTCCTCCATCTGCAACTATGCAAGCTATCTTTGCTAATCTTTCGCCAGCAGGACCAATTGTTACTATTCTTGATCTAGGCTCCTTTAACTCTGATTTTAATTTGTTTTCAGTTTCTATGGTATCCTTTCCCCATAAGTGCTTAGCATCCTTTAATTCTACATTCTCGTTGTTTAGCCAAAGGTAGGTAGGATTTTCTGCTTTTCCATCAAATATTATACCATCATAGCCTGCAAACTTGAGTTCTGGGCCCCAATAACCAGCAGATCCCGATTCTCCCCATATCCCTGTCAATGGTGATTTAGAAGCTATTACAAACCTTCCACAACCTGGGGCCAAAGTACCAGTCAATGGACCTGTCATAAATACTAGTTTGTTCCAAGGGCTTAATGGGTCTACATGAGGATCTAATTCATCGTATAAAATCTTTGCAGCAATTCCTGTTCCACCTAAGAATTTCTTTACATACTCTTCTTTTAGTGGTTCAACAGACACTCTCAAGTCTGTCAGATTTACTCTAAGAATCCTGCCTTTGTAACCTCCAAGCATTAAATTAACTCACCTTTTGTATTATTAAAAGTTTAATTGATCTGGCGGCATCACGATAAAAAATTTTGGGAGAACTTGCTTCTCCGAACTATTCTTATCCCTCTTTTACTCTTTCCACTTTCTGTAGCCACATAGCCTCAAAAAGACCCATCTCATGTTTCATTTGCATATGAAGCTTGGTTTCTTCAGAATCTGTATCGAAGATTTCTCCACAAATCAGGCACTTAAACTTCGCCATCTTTATCTCAACTAAGTATGGTGGACTAGGATATATATATTTTTAATATGTTTATTTAGAATCTATCATCTATTTTCTTTTTATAAGTTAAAGAGGTAATCTCGTCACTCATTTTAGTTCTCCTAAGACCAGAGTATCGTCCTCTGAAGTTTCTTTAGTACTTATAGCTCTCCAAATGACCACCGATAGAATAATTAGAGATATGGTCAATAAAAGCAAGAAAACGATTATGTAAGGGGAGCTTATCAACCCTAGAATAAAATCCAGAAGAGTCTTGTATGGAGGAGGGGTTGGAGGCGGTAAATTTTCGTAGGATATGGGCAGATATTCATATTGAACGTAGAATGGCAATGAAATCGAAGATTTTGATGGGCATATGTTTGGTATGTAAGGATAATGAGAGAGCCACTCAAAGACTACAGATATTCCGTAAAGATCCAATGTAGAAAGAGCGATTACGTTTCCTCTGGGTGTATATTGCGGATACATTATATCATTAGCGTAATTGCTATGACCCAAGCCTAACGCATGGCCTAATTCATGAATGGCAATGTTTTGCATGTCCACTTCGTTTAGAATGTATGTTTTGGTCTTAGCTCCCAAAGTTATCGTATTGTTTATGATCGTGCACGGCGGTTCATAAATTGCTTGTGATGTTCCTAGGGTATTCGTGCCAGCATACTCTTCCTGCCAAGTTATGTATATATCAAAACCAGATTCGAGTGTTTGACTTACCGAAGCAACCAGCCTGATCTGAGACAGGTAAGAGAACTGAGAACCATAGGATGAGAAATTCAAGATTGCGTTGTTCCATACATTTATAGCATGAAGGGTAGAGTTAAGATAAGATTAGTCCCACCAAGACTGCTGGCTCTGAGGAACTATCAATACAGTAATGGTTGTATGATTCCAAGTTAGACCTTGAAGATCAATGGAAGGTTGGATTTGAGCTCCAGAAATTGGAACTTGGATTGTCAGAACTATAGTCAAAAAGATTGTGTAAATCCATCTGTTCCTCCTCGTTATAAGCCCCATAGTAGTAATTTGGTAAGACTAAGAAATAAGTAGTGATGTTCTCTAAGGTTTGAGCTCTATCTTAATGTTTAAAACTTATCTATTTTTTATTATGATATGGTAGAAATTCGTCTTGTTTGTGTTATCTATGGTGAATTAGATGGACTTACTCGAGGCAATAAAGAATAGAAGGAGCATTAGAAAGTATAGAAAAGACCCTATCCCAGAAGTATTAATATTGGAAATTCTCGAGGCTGGTAGGTGGGCTCCGTCAGCAGGCAATAGCCAGCCTTGGAACTTTATACTATTAAGGGATGAACAAGTGAGAAAGAATGTT
>JARVKD010000023.1 GCA_029775875.1 Nitrososphaeria archaeon | reverse complement strand
CTTGTTAAACCTGATGTAACAGTCGATACTCTGAAAGATGCTAACAAAGCATTAAACGAGTTTAAGCACGGTAGGATAAAGGGCTCAGCGGTTTTGAAAATAACCTAATTATCGGAACATGATCTTCATGTAAGTCTTATCAACTTGGTCTTGTTTTCAGATGCTTTAACCTCTACAACATCTTCTTCTCTTATCTTTATCCCTTTTTGATCACGAGTTATACCATAAAGTCGAGCATCACCCTTTCTGGCAAGCTTTATTCTTATCTCACTGCCATATGGAACGGTGTATCTTAAAGGATGCTCATCCGTCCCTTCTCTTATTGTGTAAGTTGGAAGTATATGATATATGCCCACTTCATCTTCTTTTATCAGAGTGTAAGAATTGATGTTAAACCAAGAACCATCCTTAATTCTGTCAAGGCTCGAAAAATAGCCCGTTGAACCTGCAGAAGTCGTCACAACGACTCCGTTACTTATGGCAAAATCTACAAAGTTAAAGCCTTCTCCTTTAACCTCCAGTTTGTACCTTAAGCAGTTACTATTCAACCCTCTCTCAAGATAGACATCAGTGAAAACATCACCCAATCCTTTATTATTTAAGAAGACTGAGAGTCTCCTATATTCTAAAATCTTGTAGGCTCCTTTTTTTATACGATTCATTGCATCTTGCAACTCATCAAAGTAAACCTCAGCCAAGTAAGCCTTACTCTCTATTGGCTTTAGTTTTCTTACACCAACGAAAAGAAGGGGAATTTTTCTAACCCTGCCATAATAGCTGAAGATGCCGTCCCCACCTATCACTATCCCAAAATCAGGCCTTTTTGGATCATGAACAAATCCTGCATTATTAATGACTTTGATGGCATCTTCTTGGCTAACCTTTGGTCTTACTGGGTCTAGTAGGATTATCGCTCTCATCAAATTGTGAATTCATCTCTAGGGCTTAGATTTAACCTTTAACTTTATTCCAAATGGAATAATTTTGCCAAAAAACTATTTATAAAATGCCAATCCTTCTGCCTGGAGAGGTAATGATATGTCAGAAGAGCGTGGAATAGAAAAAATAAGGACCTATGAAGAGATAAATCAGAAGATAAAGAGTGGCGATGCTGTAGTATTGACTGCTGATGAATTCATAAAGGCTGTTGAAGAATTAGGATTGGAAAAGGCTGCAAAAGAAGTGGATGTGGTGACAACTGGAACCTTTGGTGCCATGTGCAGTTCTGGTGCTTTCATAAATTTTGGCCATTCTGAGCCTCCAATAAAGATGTTCAAGTGCTGGCTCAACGATGTTCCTGCCTACAAAGGGCTGGCAGCAGTGGATTGCTACATAGGAGCTACTGCCATGAGTGAAACGAAGGGCTTCGAGTATGGGGGTGGCGATGTAATTGAAGACCTAGTCTCTGGAAAAGAAATTGAATTGAGGGCTGAGGCTTATGGAACTGACTGCTATCCCAGAAGGTCCATTGAAACTACATTAACCATAAACGATCTGAACCAAGCAATACTCCTTAATCCAAGAAATGCTTATGAGAGATATAACGCAGCAACAAACAGCACGGATAAAATCCTTTACACTTACATGGGCACTCTTCTCCCTCATTATGGAAACATAACTTACTGTGGCGCAGGTCAGTTAAGCCCATTGTACAAGGATAAAGGTTTCGAAACCATTGGCATAGGGACTCGTATCTTTCTAGGTGGAGGAATAGGCTATATCATTGGAGAAGGGACTCAGCATAACCCTCAGAACCAATTTGGCACAATAATGGTTAGAGGAGACCTTAAGCAGATGAGTGCTCGTTATCTAAGAGGTGCAACTTATAACAAGTATGGCACCACTCTATACGTAGGAGTTGGGATCCCCATACCCATCATAAACGAAAGAGTGGCTGCTTCAGCAGCATTAAGAGACGATGAAATCTTTACTAACATACTTGATTATGGTGTACCATCAAGAAGTAGACCAACCGTAAAAAAGGCGTCGTACTCTGAACTGAAATCGGGCAAAGTACAAATAAATCAAAAAGAAATACCCTCTTCCTCTCTCTCAAGCAACAAAGTGGCAAAAGAGATAGCTTTGACTCTTAAGAATTGGATAGAACAAGGGACCTTCTTACTAAACAGACCTGCAGAATTGATACCAAACCATAGAGAATTCAAGCCTTTAGAAGTGAAAGGAAGGGAGCCAAAAGTGAGGGATGTAATGACAAGGGAGATAATCGTAAGCAAGCCTAATGATGACATAAAAGATGTGGCAAGAACACTGATAGCAAAAGGCGTAGATCATTTGCCTATCGTTGATAATGAAGGTAAGCTCATAGGCATAATCACATCGTGGGACTTGGCTAAGGCGGTAGCTCAAGATAAAAGACAATTGCATGAAATAATGACCTTGAAGGTTGTATCTGCAAAGGAGGATGAAGCCATAGACACAGTGATAAGAAGAATGGAACAGCACAACATATCTGGAGTTCCTGTCGTGGATCAATCCAACCATATAATAGGCATATTGACAACAGATGATATATCAAGAAAGCTAGTTAGGAGGGTCATAGCATGAAACTGAAGCTCATATATTCCCGTGAAAACTTGGGGAAACCCGTTCTTTCAGATGTAATATCCAAGACCAATCTACCAATAAACATCTTAGAGGCAAAGATAACATTGAATACTGGAGAGATGTTAATCGATGTGCCAGCAGTAGGAGAGAAATTGAAAGAAGTTTCAAATCTTTTCCAAAAAGCTGGTTTGATAGTAAAGGAGATAACTCGAACCATAGAAATAGATCGTGAAAAATGCATATCTTGTGGGGCATGTGTATCGCCGTGCCCTGTCAGAGCCATAACTCAAGACCTTAATTGGGATGTAGATTTCGATGAACAGAAATGTGTTGGGTGTGGTATATGTGTAGATGCCTGCCCAGTTAGAGCCATTCGAATGCTGTGATCAAAGGGCGATAAGGTCTATGAGCTCAAGAACAGTATTCTTAAGAGGGCTATACAGAAAGAGAGTGGTAATAGAGCAATCCAACTTGCTAATGATCAGTGATGCTCCTCGAGCCATTTCTGTAGCACTAAATTCCATAATTCATCATAGAAAATCGTTAGAAAGATACATTCACTATCATCCCGATTACGAGTTATCCTTAGAACCTATAAACTGTGAAGACGATGCTCCTGAAGTTGTTAAGTTGGCAGCCTTTTCAGCAGAGTTGGCTAACGTTGGTCCTATGGCAGCTATTCCAGGGGCTTTGGCTGAGATAGCAGTTGAAGACATGGCTCGTCAAGGCTCTTTGGTTAACTTAGTTGAAAATGGTGGGGAGATAGCATCCATATCTAATAAGCCAATTAAAGTAGGGATCTATGCAGGTTCTTCTCCTCTCTCTGGTCATATAGGCTTTCAGTTATCGCCAGAAGACTCCCCTATAGGCATAGCAACAAGCTCTGCTACAGTCAGCCATGCTTTAAGCTTTGGAGAAGCGGATGCAGTAATAATAACAGCAAGATCATGTGCTCTGGCTGATGCAGCAGCTACAGCTGTTTGCAACGCTGTAAAAGGTTCTGACATTGAGGCATCTGTTCAATCTGGATTAGAAGTAGCTGAGACTATACCTCAGATAAGGGCTGCCATGATCATTCGTGGAAAATGCATAGGCAAAATCGGCAAATTGCCAAGGCTAATCAAACTGAATGGTAGTATTGACGATCTATTCGAAGTAAGCTTACATGAGATATTTCCCCACAAGATGAGACTGCTTTAATCTAGCTAATTTTACTTGCATAAAAGAAATTGATAGGGCAAAGACTTATCCATAAGATTTCATAAATCATAAAGAGGTGACATCTTTGATGGAGGATTTCGTTGTCGACGTTTTGAAGGTTTCACTTGCACTATTTATCATCGTCGATCCATTAGGAAACGTGCCAATATTCATCAGTTTAACAGAGGGTATGAATCTTGAGCAACGCAGAAAAGCTTTCCGAACAGCTACCATTGTATCGTTAATACTACTCTTGGTCTTTGCTTTATTGGGGCAACAGATATTAGAAGTTTTCAGAATCTCGCCACAAAGTTTCATGATAGCTGGTGGGCTGTTACTGCTTGTAATAGCAGTCAAGCTACTGATCTTTGGGGGCTGGGAGGAGAAGAAGACCTTGCCTGAGAGTATTGGCGCAGTCCCTATTGCTACACCTCTCCTTGTCGGTCCAGGGGCTATCACCACAACCATAGTGATGTTGCAGTCCTCTGGATTATTGGTTACTTTAGTATCTGTTCTGATAATCTTTTTTACTATCTGGTTAGTCTTGCACTTTATAGAAAGAATTAACAAGTTTCTAGGCACTACTGGTGCTACAGTCATTGCAAGGATAATGGCAATATTCATAGCAGCAATAGCTGTGGGCTTCATAATAGATGGCATAAAATACTATTTTCTTTAACTTATCAGCAATAAAGTATTTATCATGTGAAATTTTAACATTTATGCTGAACTTATGCTGACTGCATCTGTAAATCTACGATAATTGAGCATTATTACAAAACAATGCTTAAACACATGTTTTAGTTATGACAAAAACGGGGTCGTGGCCTAGCTTGGTTTATGGCACTGGCTTCGGGCGCCAGAGTCCCTTAAAAGGCTGGAGGTCGTGGGTTCAAATCCCACCGACCCCATTCTAGTTAGGCTTAAATAAAGAATTTACTATATTGATTCTTGATAAGAATTGAAATTCATAACATTAGTAAAGCTTAGACGAAAGCCCACTAAAAAAGAGGTTCAAGATATGGAAAATGCGATCAAGGATCCACCAAAAGGAACGAAGATTCATAACTTCTTCTGGACTCTTGGGCGTTATGATATAGTCTTCTACACAGAGGGACCTGATGAAAGGACGGCCTTAAGCGTAGTCCTTCCATTTCTCGACTTTGCAGCAACAGAAACATTGGTAGCTATATCTAGGGAAGCCGCACTGAAAGCAATGGGTCTATGACCCCTACCTTATTTTTTAGGAGACTGCCCTTAATACTTCCTTTGATTTTTTATAGCGTTTAAGCCTATAATTCTAATCAGACGAAGTCGAGCCAATTCAAATATTTCTTTACTTCGCCTCGAACTACTCTAAAGAATTCACTCTGAAGTTTCCCGGTTATAGGACCCCTAGAACCATCTCCTATAACCCGTCCATCTATCTCCCTTATGGGTGTAATTTCTGCAGCAGTTCCAGTGAAGAAAGCTTCATCCGCCAAGAATAGCTGCTCTCTCAAAATATCCGTCTCTATAGTTATAATGCCTTGATCTTTTGCCATGGTGATCACAGAGTCTCTTGTTATGCCTGGGAGAGCTCCTGCACTTAAAGGCGGGGTGATAAGTCTTCCATTCTTCACAATGAAGATATTCTCTCCAGGTCCCTCAGCTATCTTACCATCAAAATTGAGCAGGATGGCTTCCTCATACCCACAGTTTAGCGCCTCAAGCTTTGCGAGGATTGAATTTGCATAGTTTGCAGTCAATTTGGCTAAGGGTGGTAGCATGCATGAGTCTATCCTACGCCAAGAAGAAACTTTACATCGAACTCCCTTCTTCAGGCCTTCTTCACCTAGGTAAGTTCCCCAAGGATAGCATGCTATTGCAACCTCCACAGGATTATTCAACGGGCTAAGGCCCATCTCTTTATAACCATAGTAGACTATCGGTCTAATGTAGCATTCTTTTAGCTTATTCGCCCTTATAGTCTCCTTTGTTGCTTCAAAAATCTCCTCAAAAGTAAAGGGAATCTCCATCATGAACACTTTGGCACTATCGAAGAGTCTCTTGATATGATCCTTCAGTCTAAAGACTGCAGGGCCCTCCTTCGTCTCATAGCATCTTATCCCCTCGAAGACGCCTGTGCCGTAGTGAAGCCCATGGGTAAGGATATGAATTTTGGCTTCATCCCACTTTACAAATCTGCCATTCATCCAAATTAATTCAGTCTTGATCAAGGCTTTTCTCTTACGTCAACCCTTATCTTCCTTTTGCTATAATTCTTTTGGTGGCTATTGAGAAAATCTGAATCTTGATAAACTTTAATACTTGTTAGGAATCATTTTGATCAAAGATAATGATAAATCACCTCAACTTGGTGAAGAAATTTGGCTGATTCAAAGACCCTGTTGTCTAAGAATGTTGGTGAGAGTTGTTTGCTCCTAGGCAATGAAGCTATTGCAAGGGGTGCCATAGAGGCAGGAGTGAAGGTTGTAACCACATATCCAGGGACCCCTTCTTCTGAGATTGCTGATAGCCTCTCACGTATTGCAAAGGAAGCTGGAATTTATATGGAATATTCTACGAATGAAATCGTTGCTGTCGAAGTGGCTGCTGGCGCCTCTTTATGTGGGGTTAGAGCTTTATCATCCATGAAGCATGTAGGTCTAAACGTTGCTTCTGATGCCCTTATAACTTTGGCTTATACAGGAGTTAGAGGAGGACTAGTAGTAGTTTCAGCCGATGATCCTAGTTGCTGGAGCTCTCAGAACGAGCAGGATAATCGATACTATGCTCTTTTGGCCAACTTACCTTGCCTTGAACCTTCCAATTCTCAGGAAGCGAAGGATTGGATAGTGTATGCCTTTGATCTATCTGAAAAATTTGAGTTACCGGTTCTGTTTCGTACTACTACAAGAGTGAGCCACACATTGGCTCCAGTGGAGCTAGGTGTGATTCGCGAAAGATCAGATCATGGTAAGTTCGTTCCTGAAGTAAAGCGCTTTGTTATGGTACCAGATTTTGCAAGGGTAAGGCATGCTGTCTTAATTGAGAAGATGAAATCCATCAAAGAGCTCAGCGAGAAATCGCCTCTTAACAAGATCGTAAGAGAGGGAGGAAAGATAGGTTTCGTAACCTCTGGTGCATCCTTCAACTACACCATGGAGGCTATAGATATTTTGAATATCAAGGCATCAGTTCTAAAGATAGGATTAATTCATCCCTTTCCAGAGCAACTTGTCAAAGATTTCATAAAGGAATTTGAAGAGGTTTTTGTAGTTGAGGAGCTTGAGCCATACATTGAGAACGCTGTTAGATCCTCTGCTAGTGCTTTAGGCTTGATAAGAATCAATGGAAAATCCAATGGTTTCTTACCAAGGAATGGTGAACTGTCGACAAGCATAGTTGTTAAGGCTTTAGCAAAGAGCTTGGGAAAGCCTTTGCCCAGAAACTTGGTTAATGAGATTCCTTTTGAAGAAATTCAGAAGAGCTTACCTCCCAGACCTCCAATACTTTGCCCCGGTTGCCCCCATAGAGCCTCTTTCTACGCCATGAAGAAGGCCTTAAAAGGCGCACAAATAAATTGCACAGACATAGGTTGCTATGCCCTAGGCGTTCAAGCTCCTCTCAAAATTGGTGACCTTTTGATATGCATGGGCGCCAGTGTTGGTGCTGCTTGTGGCATGAGCAAAGTTCAGGAGAGACCAGTAGTAGCTATAGTAGGTGATTCGACTTTCTTTCATGCATCCATCCCAGGTCTGATAAATGCCGTTTATAACAATCATAGGATTGTCCTAATTGTTCTAGATAACTATGCTACAGCGATGACAGGCTTTCAGCCGCACCCTGGAACAGGTTTCACTGGCATAGGTGATCAAGGGAAAAGAGTAGTCATAGAAGAAGTCGCAAAGGGCTGTGGTGTGGAACTTGTTGAAGTGGTAGACCCTTATGACATCAAGCAGACATGTGACGCCCTCAAAAGAGCTATAGAATACTTAGGTCCATCTGTAGTTGTAGCTAGACAAAAGTGCAGTCTACTGGCTGTTCAAGAAAAGAGAAGGAAAGGTGAAAGCGTAATCCCATATAGGATAATTAAAGATAAGTGCAATAACTGTCTCGCATGCATAAAGGTGCTGGGCTGCCCAGCAATATATCTGTCGAATGATATGGTGATGATTGATGCTGATACATGCACTGGCTGTAGCGTCTGTGCACAAGTTTGCCCTTACAAAGCTATAGAAATCTCGAGGATAAATCAAAATGAGAGCGTATAATATAGTAATAGCTGGTGTAGGAGGGCAAGGAGTCCTCTTGACTGCAGAGATTCTTGGCAATAGCGCCTTGAAAGAAGGCTACGACGTTAGGGTTAGCGAGATTCATGGAATGGCTCAAAGGGGAGGAAGCGTAGTCTGTGATGTGAGAATTGGTAAAAGAGTCTATGCACCAACCACACCAGATGGAATGGCAGATGTAATGCTAGGTCTTGAGCCCATAGAGACCCTTAGATACCTAAAATTTGCCTCTCCTCAGACCTTGATCATAATGAATACAAGATCAGTAAAACCTGTGTCAGTTTTGATGGGAGTGGCGAAGGATTTATCACTAGATGATATTACTCGGATCATTAATCGTTATTATGATAATGCTATACTGATCGATGCTATGGAACTTGCCATGAAGGCTGGTAGTCCTATTGTTCAGAATATAGTTATGCTGGGAGTATTAGCCTCTACTGAACGTCTTCCAATTAATATTAATACTCTGAAGGAGAGCATAAAGCAACTTGTTTCTCCTAAGTATTTTGAATTAAATATGAAGGCTTTTGAATTAGGATTGAAGACTGGAGAATCTTACTCATCTTTTAGGCATTAAATATTTACGAAGCCAAGGAGAGATGCCCTTAGGCATCAAGATTATAACTGCCACCAAGATTACACCCATCACAAGAGGTTCAATTTTATCATAAATTAATATTACTACTGGGTCGATCTTTAGAGCCCATGGCTCAATTATTCGTAAAAACTCCGATATAAAGCGCAGCAAAGCCGACCCTATTATGGGTCCTTCAATAGTGCCGATCCCTCCAATGACGGATATGATGATGGGCAAAAATGAATAATCTAAACCATAGATCTGATCGTTTATGTAAGCCATGAAGTGGGCATAGAAGGCCCCGATTAGACCTGCGAGAAAAGCACTTATAGTGAAAGCTAGAAGTTTATACTTGACAACATCGATCCCTGTTGCTTTGGCTTCTAACTCATTCTCACGAATAGCAGCGAAGGCTAAACCGGTCTTAGATTTTAATATCAAGTAAATTATAAAGATTGAAAACACAGTTAGAGCCAGCATCCCGTAGTAGTAATGATTGACAGAAGGAAGAAGGCTTGGGACAGCCAAACCGTGGACCCCTCCAGTAAGCCAGTCCAGCTCTCGAGTAAAAGCCACTAGAATTATGCTGAATCCAAGAGTTACCAAAGCTAGAAACCATTCCCTCAACTTTACGCAAGTTAAGCCCACAAGAATGCCAGCAAATGCTGATGCCATTGCACCCAGCAAAAGTCCTAACCAAGGTATAGATGTTCGAATTGTAAAGATGGCTGTTGTGTATCCGCCTATGCCAAGAAAAGCTGCGTGACCAAAGGATGCCTGACCAGAATAAGCCAACAAATTCCAGCTGGAAGAGTAGCTAATGTTGAAGAACGTTACGGTAAGAACAAAGACAAAAAAGGAAGAAAATCCGAATAAAGGGATGGGGAGACACGTTGCTAGTAAAAGAACGGGGAGATAGACCCTTGGAACCTTAAGATTGATTCTAAGATTAGAAATTGTTTTCATGCCTCTTTTTCTCCAAATAAGCCTGTAGGCCTAATTACCAGTACTAGGATTAGAATAGCGAATGCGATTGCATCCCTCCATGTACCTCCCAAAATGGCTATCGCACTACTCTCTGCCAGCCCATAGGCCAAACCCCCGACTATTGCTCCAATAGTACTCCCAAGTCCTCCCAGAACGATTATAGTGAAGGCTTTGAGGGCAGGCATTGCTCCAGCTTGAGGGTATAATGCAGGAAATAGTATTGCCAAGAGAGTGCCTGCAGTCGCTGCTAAGGCTGTACCTAATCCAAAACTAAACATGTCCATATATTCGACATTTATTCCCATCAGCATTGCTGCAGATCTATTTTGGCTGGTAGCTCTTATAGCTCTCCCTATCTTCGTTCTCTTTATCAATATGTAGAAGCCAGCCATTATCAGCACAGTGACTCCAATTACTATCAACAAGTCAAGGCGCATATTTATATTAATTATTTCAAAATGGACCGTTATGAATTCAAAAGGACTGCTAATCTGTCTTTCTTTATCAGTCCATAATACAGACATAGCGTTTTGTAGCACGTAGATGAGCCCTAGGCTAAGAACTATTTCGTTAAGCTTAGAAGTACCCAAAACTCGACGAAAACAAACTCTTTCAGTTAAAACACCTACTATGCCAATGACCCCTATGGAAACGAATATTGAAAAGTAGGGGTTAAGGCCTGCATAAATTGAAACCCAGTAGCTTACATAGCCACCCAGTATCATGAACTCGCCATGGGCGAAGTTTACCACTTTCATCACACCGAAAATGAGATTGAGTCCTGAAGCCAATAGCACGTATATACATCCATTGATTAACCCCCATATGACTATTTGAACAAGAGTAGAGAGGCTAATCTCCAGTGGCAACCTTATCACCGATAGGCTTGGGCTCCATTCAAGGCTGATTCCTCGGTTGCGATTTTTGGCTTATGAATACTCATTCTCGTAGTCGGGCGGTAACTCGAAATCTCTTTGCTTTAATGAATCTGGATAGACTATGTATGTCGTAAGTTGGCTAGTAGTGCTGTTCCAAGTCATTTGTTCTATAAAGCTAATAGGATCGATCTCGTGGTTCTGGTCGAACCATATCATCCCATTCTTCATCATGATCAGCATCTGATCCATTTCAATATTTTCTATCTCATCTCTTATCTTTGCTTTATCTAGTGTTCCTGCATTCTCTATTGCCTTACAGATTAAGTATATAGCATCATATGTATCAGCACCCATCATACCAGGGATTATAGGATTTCCTTGAGCATCTTTCCATCTCTGCATATAATTCGCAATATAGGTGTCAACAGCATCCGAGTAAGATGCAGCTTTCGAACCGAACTTCGATTCTAGAATTTGGTAATCTCCCCAACTTCCAAGAATCTCGTAAAACTGTGGTGTTTGACAGACTTCAACCGCGATGTATATGGTTTTAAGACCGACGTTCTGCAAACCTTGTTTTACTAAATTAGAAGATTCCGCCGTGAGGCCAGCATGGTAGACCGCGTCTGGTTTTGCAGCTTGGATTAATGTCAATTGAGTAGTAAAATCTGTAGCTCCAGGTTCGAATTTCTGATACTCAACAATCTCTATAGGAAGCCCTAAGTCATTTATGAATCTTACCGTTGTATCGTAGCAACCTATGCCATACGCATCGTTTCGGACGAGCATAGCGAGTCTCAGGTTTCTCTCAGGGTCCATCCGCCCCTCATCTATTAACGTCGGTCTTACTGTATGATTGAGGAATTTTACTATAGTCTCAGAGTAATCGTCTATAATTGTGCAATAGTGAAACATGTAGCTAGTATTCTTATCGGTTCTTCTTGTGACCTGCGGAGTCGAAGCGCCAGTAATAACGAACGGTACATTGTTATCTATTGCTGGGACTTGAGAGGCAAGGGTTACACTGCTTGACAAACCACCAACAAGAACGTCGACGTTTTTACTCTTTATCAGCTCTTCGACGGCAATTACACCGTCTGCGGGTTTTGTTTTATCATCGCCTATCTCGAGTGTTACTGTTAAATTTCTACCGTACTCACTTACGTAAACTCCTCCAGCTGCGTTTATCTCTTCCACAGCCAAGATGGCAGCTCTTTGCATATCAGCACCTTCAGCACTTCCAGGACCTGTAAGAGATGCAACCAACCCTATCTTTATGGTTCTTTCAGGAGGTACAGTCAGATAATAATAAGCAGCTATTGATACAGCTATGATGGCTATTATAGCAACGGCAAGTATCAGCTGAGTTCTTTTCTTCAATTTATCTCCTCTATTCTCAAGGGTTTATTTGTTGACCTTCTTAAGGTTTTCTTCGTGAAATTTTTGCAAGAAATAATGCATTTTCTTCAACAGTTCATGGATTTAAAGTCCGAGGTATGCTTTTTTCACATGTTCGTTGGCTAGAAGCTCATTCCAATCTCCAGAAAGGACCATCTTACCCGCTTCTAATAAGTATCCTCTATCTGCTATCTCCAAGGCTCTGTGCACATTCTGCTCAACCAATAGAATTGTTACACCCTTCTCGTTTATTTCACGCATAGAATTAAAGATCTTTTGTACGAGCATTGGGGCCAGTCCTAGAGAAGGTTCATCCATGATTAAGAGCTTAGGCTTTGACATCAAACCCCTTGCTATTGCCAACATTTGTTGCTCACCTCCACTAAGGGTTTGGGCCAATTGTTTACGTCTTTCCTTTAAGACTGGGAAGATCTGAAAGATAGTTTCCAAAGATTGATCTTTATTCTTTTCAGCTGCATTGGTGTAGGCACCTAGTAAGAGATTTTCATAGACAGTCATCTTTGGGAAGATTTCTCTTCCTTCTGGGACTAAGACAATACCTATGTCAACGATTTTATAGGTAGGGAGTTTATCTATCCTTTTATCAAAGAATTTTATGCTACCAGAATTAGGGTGAAGCAATCCAAGAATGGTCTTCACCAAAGTCGTCTTTCCAGCCCCATTAGGACCAAGGATCGTGACTATCTCTCCTTCTTTTACGTTAAGAGAGACATTCCAAAGAATCTGAACGTTGCCATAAGAAGCGCTTACGCCATCTACTTCGAGCAATCTGAACTCTCCCCTAAGTAGGATCTTATCACTGCCTCATTATTGGCAACTTCCTTTGGAGTTCCCTCAGCTATCTTTTCACCATGATCCAAAACTATGACTTTATCACAAAGTCCCATGATTACCTTCATTATATGCTCGACCATTAGAATCGTAGTCCCTCTCAGTCTAATCTTTCTGATGATCTCTATTGCTCTTTCCCCTTCTAAGTGCCCCAAGCCTGTTGTAACCTCATCAAGGAGAAGCAACTTTGGGTCAGTGGCAAGGGCTTTTGCTAGTTGAACCCTTCTTAACTCTGCTATGTTCAGATTTTTTGCCAACGTTTCCATCTTGTTCTCAGAAAATTCAACGAACCTTAAAACTTCAACAGCCTTTTTCTTGGCTTCATTTACACTCGTTCTCCCTGGTTTTCCAAAAAGCACTCCTATGGAAACGTTTTCTATGGCTGTCATATCAGGAAATGCTTGAGCTATCTGAGCAGTCCCAGAGATTCCCATTCTACAAACCTGATGTGAATTGAGCCTCGAAATGTCTTTCCCTTCGAACATTATAGTCCCTGTGTCTTGCCTATAGAATCGATTTATAATCTTCAGCAGCGTGGACTTGCCTGCCCCGTTAGGTCCAACAAGCCCAACTATCTCTTTTTGCTCTACTTGAAAATCTACATTCTTCACTGCTATCAAACCTCCGAAACTCTTCGTTACTTTCTCTACACTGAGTAAGAGCGGTCTTGTCAAGGGGCGTTAATTCTTCCTTGCATTTTATTAATATACATTTCCTTTCATGATCGTCTTCTTTAATTATTCATACGGTTGATTAGATTTGTTTTGATACAAGAATACTCTAATAATAAGAATTATAAGACAGACGATTCTGAGTTAAAGGGGCGCGTTCCAATGGAGAGCCGCGCGTTATATTATAGCGAAATTGAAAGAATCAATAGGAAAGAATTGGAAGAGTTGCAATTGAGGAAATTGAGAGCAACTTTGCAAATTCTTTATGAAAAGAATCCATATTTTGGGAGAAAGCTTCGACAGGCTCAAGTTAAACCCTCTGATATTAACAAGTTAGAAGACATCGCAAAGATACCTTTCACTACAAAGGACGATCTGAGGATCAATTATCCTATCGGTCTTCTCAATGTAGGGATTGAGAAAGTTGTGAGGTTTCATGTATCATCTGGTACAACTGGCGACCCAACGGTTGTAGCGTACACAGAGTCTGATGTTGATAAATGGAGCGAATTAAATGCCAGATGCTTGAATATGATGGGAGTTAAGAGAGGAGACATAATTCAGATTGCCTATGGCTATGGTCTTTTCACAGGGGGCTTAGGAATTCATTATGGTGCTGAAAGATTGGGCGCTGCCATAGTTCCATCGAGTGCTGGGAACACGAAAAGGCAGATAAAGCTCATGAAGGATATGCATGCAACGGTGCTTGCTTGCACACCTTCCTACGCCTTATACTTAGCTGAGGCTGCGATTCAAGAGGGATTAAATCCCAAAGAAGATCTGAGCTTACGTGTTGGGGTCTTTGGGGCTGAACCTTGGTCCGAATCAGTCAGAAAGAGATTGATCAATCAGCTGTGCCCTGAACCCTATGATATATATGGATTGAGTGAGCTTTGTGGTCCTGGCGTTGCTGCCGAGTGCCCTTTAAAGAACGGTCTGCACGTTTGGGCAGATCATTTCATACCAGAGGTCATAGACCCAAAGACTGGAGAAGTTTTAGGACCTGGAGAGGAAGGTGAGCTTGTATTTACGACTATTGACAAGGAGGCAATGCCGTTACTTCGGTATAGGACTAGAGACGTTTCATGCCTAGACATAGAACCTTGTGCTTGTGGAAGGACTCATCCTAGAATTTCACGCATAAAAGGTCGGGATGATGACATGCTGAAGATAAGAGGCGTTAACGTCTTTCCCAGTCAGATAGAGTATGTTTTGGAGAGAATGGAAGAGCTGGGTGATCAGTATCAGATCATTTTAACAAAATCAGGTCCTTTAGACGACTTAAAGGTAAAGGTAGAAGTCAAGTCTAGCGCAGTTTCAGATAAGCCTTGGGATATGGTCGAACTTAAGAAAAAAGTAGAGAGTGAAATCTACTCTGTTCTGAATCTGCACGTTGAAGTCGATCTAGTTGAACCAGGTTCTTTGCCTAGAAGTGAGGGGAAGGCAAAAAGGGTAGTGGACTTAAGGAGGTCAACCTAATGCCAGTTACGCAAATTAGTGTATTCGTTGAAAATAAGCCCGGAAGGTTTGCTGAAATTGCCACTCGACTAGAGCATGTCAAGGTTAAGATACTTGCTTTTTGCATAGCTGATGCTGGAGACTTTGGCATCATTAGGCTTATAGTGAATAAACCTGAACTAGCTAGAAAAGCACTGGAGGGTTTCGCCGAAAGTATCATGCAAGTAGTTGTAGTTCCAATAACAGAGCAAGTTAGCGTATCGAAGATTGCAAATCTCTTGGGGAGTAAAAAAGTGAATATCGATTATGCTTACACATCTGCAATACCAATAAACGGAAATCTAGCATTGATTCTCCGTGTAAACGATGTAGAAAGAACAGAGAAGATTTTGAAAGAGAACAGTATTGAGGTCTTAACACAAAAAGACTTTGAATAACTTAAGACGCTTTAACTATAAAAGATCTGGAATCCCTAAAATTCTAGAGGCATTTCCTCCTAGAATCTTCTTTTTTTCCTCTTCTGAAATGGAAACCTTCTTGATCGCTTTTAACTCTTGATCCCAATCAAACCATGGGAAATCACTCCCATACATTACTCGATCAATACCTAACAATTCTATCATCCTTTTTAGTTTAAATTCATCTAATTCGCTGTTAGTCGCAGAAGTATCAAAGTAAACATTCTTGAAGTCTAGAAGAGCATCTATCTGATCCCACATTCTATAACCTCCAAGGTGGGCTAATATGACAGTGAAATCAGGAAATGAGGATAGAATCTCTACAAAGCTTCTAGGTGGTGCATATATTGGATCGATATGCTTTCGTTCATCTCCTGCATGGAACAAAGCTGGCAATTTCAGCTCTACCATCTTCTCGTAAATTTTGAATAGTCTGGGTTCATCTGGGCGAAAACACTGGGCAGTAGGCTGAAACTTCACGCCCTTTAAACCCATTTGGACAATTCTCTCTAGCTCATCTGAAGGTTTATCCATGTCAGGATGTATAGTCCCAAAGCAATAAATTTTTGGTCTATTTCTCTTTACAACTTCTGAGCCCCAATCGTTAAGGAGACGGACTTTTTTAGGCGAGTTTGCATATATCTGGATTATGCTTACATCTACTTGAGTCTTTTCCATAACATCTAACAAGCTTCCTATAGTGCAAGGATAGACGCTATCCACCTTATACTTCGCTCTAAGGGCTTCGATAACCTTTGGGGCTAAATCATCTGGAAAGGCATGAGTGTGAACATCTATTATGGGAGTTTCCATGATTATCTTGGTCATAACTCAAACTTCTATTATGATAAAAATCTTGTCCTAAACAGGACTTTGGAAATCATCAAATCTGGGATATGCATGAGAAAGTAAATCAAGAATGCTAATTAACTCGTCATTATTTCTATAAAATGAATGGATATGGATTTTTTTGAAGTCTTAAGGAATAGGCATTCGATTCGTGCATTTAAGAAAAAAGATGTGGAGCAGGAGAAGATCAATATTATACTGGAGTCTGCTAACTTGGCACCATCTGCTGGCGATTTACAAGCTTATGAAATAGTCGTTATCAGGGATCAAGAGCGAAGGCTAGCCCTTGCTGAAGCAGCCCTTAACCAAGATTTCATAGCTCAGGCTCCCCTTAACCTTGTTTTCTTCATCAACCCGAGAAGGTCTGCAAAAAGGTATGGGCAAAGAGGCATAAGACTATACTGTTTGCAAGATGCAACTATAGCCGCAGCTTATTCTCAACTTGCAGCAACAGCTTTAGGCTTAGGGAGTGTTTGGACAGGTGCTTTCTACGAAGAGCCTATCATGAAGCTTGCTAATGCAAAAGAGGATTTAATACCAGTAGCCATAATATCTATAGGATATCCAGACGAAGAGCCTGAGGTTACTCCACGCAGGAGAATCGAAGATTTTGTTCACGATGAATACATTTCCAATCCTTACAAATACAAACCATCAAGTTTGGGACTTTCGAGACCGACATAGAGAGCGAGTCTAGATCATTGGCCATATTCAAAGCATGGATAGGGAAAACCGTTGTTGACTCTATTAATGGCTTCTTCCACAAGAATGTCTGAAACATTGAGGGATTTGGAATGCCAATCGATATCCACTATCAATGATTCTTCTCCATTTGCAGTTAACATGATGGCCCATAGAGGCTTACCATGAAACGGTTTGACTATCTTCGCATCTAGTTTTATACATCTCATAAAGCCCCTTCTTCCTTTCATAAAATGTGAACAGTTTAAACAGAATCTTGAAAGCCAAATGAACTCTTTTACTCTCTGCCTGCCTTTTATCTGTTGAAGCAAGCGCATCGCTTCAGTCTTTATCATTTCCATCAATTCGTTGCGTCCTTCTTTTGTGTCAAGATAATATTCTAAGTTCTTGCTAACCTCTTCTCTCCAATCCTTGTTCTCTTCTGCCCCTTTCTCCATCGATTTTCTAATTGGGGCACTAGTATTTTTCTGTTCTGTTTCAGTTTTGAGTATAGGCTGTAGAAAATAAACAGAATTTTTATAAGCAAACAGTTTTTAATTAGTCCTTTAAGGTTAATGCTGTGGGGGTGCCCTCTAATAACACCAGCCGAATTCTTCAACTTGATGACTAATCTTTTGCCCGTCTTATTCATCCTCGCTTTAGCAATAATCTTCATCTATGAATATGAAGCTCTGAGAAAGGAAAAAGAATGATTTTTGATAAGAGTTTAAATGGCAGTTCTTAAATAAATTCTAATCAGCATGGAAAATAAATGGATATTCGTAGTTGTAGATCATAGAACGGATGACAAAATCATCAAGGCTATAGACGTGTTAAAAGATAGAGTAAAGGAAAAGTTTTGGTCTCTTAATGAAAATTCTGGCAACTTCAATCGCATAAGAAAGGGTGATAAAGTAATCTTTTACATGGGAGGGCGCGAAGGACAGAAGCTAATGGGCAGATGCACTCTAGCCAGTGAGCCTTACCCACTAACTTCTGAGCAGAAAAGACAGATCGAAGGTTATCCGTCTTCTATGTTCAGCCATTCAGTAAGCTTGAAAGATATCAAAATGTGGAAAGAGCCTTTGCCCATTGTAGATTTAAAAGAAGAATTGGCTTTTATTAAGAACAAGGATTTATGGAGAAAATACTTTAGGAGAAGCATAATACCTTTATCTGATGAGGATTACAACACAATATTGTCCAGAGCAGAAAGATGATTCTAAGGCTATATTGAAGGTATTGAGCATGAAAGAAGTCGAGAAAGCTCCTGGACCCTTGATAGGCTTTGTCGCTAGTGGAAGCGGGGCTACAACATGCACAATTCTTCTTGTGGAGGGTTTAGAAGACAAAGTGAGAGAGGAAACCTTTTCCATGATAAGGGATAGAGACAGATGGTTACTAGGAGTGATAAGGGCTGGCACAGGGATAGATGATAATCTTCAATCAGGGCGTTACAGTCCTGGCATAGCCTATGCAAAAAGGGGTCATGCACCCTCAAGTGCAAGAAGGTCTTTTCATTACACCTTTTCTGTAATAGGTCAGGTAAAAGATGACGGCCTTGAAGAAAACCGACAAGTAATTCATCCTGGCTCTTCTGCTTACCTTGTCCAGGATAGGAACCCTTTCTCAGCTTTTAAGCATAGTGATTACCTTTGGGCTGGAAACTACTGGGAATGTGAGGATTGGGAAATTCCTTTCCATAAGGATTTTATCCCTTATCATATAGGTGTTTATGGGACAACAGGTTGCGGTAAATCCTTTCTAACTCGTTTCCTCTTAATTCCTCTCTTAAAGCAGGCAGGCTGTGGAGTCCTAGTCCTAGACTGGGAAGGGCGCGATTATGCAAGATACATGCCAAAAAATACAGTCCTTGTTTCCCAAGTTAAGATGGATATTGATACGGTTGTGACCTATATATGCTCAAGAGCCAACCATTTTGGTTATTATGGCTCTCAAAGGGAAAACAATAGAATCCGCCAAGCCTTAGAGTATTTGCTACGAACTTATGAGAGTGGTGAAGAAAGCTGGAGGATGAAAAGTGAATTCGAGCTTGGTGATTGGTTAGAGAGTGAAGTAAAGCAACATTTGGAAATGAGCGAAGGAAAAAGGGCTGACTATCTTCAGATGTATAAGGCTCGAGTTGCAGCAGGCTTGCAGCGAATTGAGAATAAACACTGGGCCACAATCCTAGGAAAGATGGAGCCTAAGGATCTAGTGGAAAGAGCAAAGAGTGATGGCTTGCTAATTCTCGATATGGCTGCAGTGGGCAGTGATGAAAAGCTTGCTTTCTTTAAGAGCCTTGGTGGGCATATAAGAGAGCGCTTAGAAGAGGGCGAGGATCTTGATCTCGCTCTGATAATAGATGAAGGCCCCCAGTATGCACCATGGCAACCAAGAGGGATACAAATTGATACCACTGATCTCATTCAAGACCTTTGCGCTCTAGGTAGAAAGCATAGATTATCTATAACTATGATAGCCCAAGGCATGGCAGGAGACATAGGCATAAACGCAGCGATTAGAAGAAACTTGAACACTCACTTTATAGGTCAGATTCATCCTCTTGATATGGAGGAAGCAAGCAACTGGTTAAATCCATATCACATTCCGGTTGAAAGGCTTCTTCGTATGGAACCAGGTCAGTTTTACTTTATTGGAAAGATGAACCCTTCTCCTACCCCTCTTCTGATCTCTTTCAAGGTTACGTGATCAGTTATGGAAGAAGAGAATCCTTTGCTTCAAATGCCTCGACCTCTAGTGGATACCTTTTTTCAGTTGGCAGAGGAACATGCAACAAATACTTTAAAAAAAATTAGAGAAGCTGAAGCCAGAATTCAAAAGATAGCTAAATACATTAAATCAAAACCTATCAAACCAGTAGAGACTAGTCTGACCATAGCTACTGTAGATGGTTCTATCAGCCCGAGATCGAGCAATAGATTAGGGACTAGGATGGCAGTTTTAAGCGCGGGTTACAAGATCTTCAGAAAGGAAGAGTTGATCGAAGAGCGATTCTCTGGAGATGTTTTTTCTGAGGGTTCTATCGAGGGACATATGTTCAGTATTTTGAGCAGTCTTAAGATGATCAGAATGGAGCGCATAGTAGCTCTAGAAGCCTTAAAGAGGCATCCTGATCTATTGCTCATAGACGGTCCTTTTTTCTCCTTTCTTTACCCACCAAGTTGGGTTGTCCGTTACGTTCCTGAAGGAATAGAGATAGTGCAAGATATATTGAGGTCAACTTCAAAAATTATAGCTTCAGGCAAAGCGATAGGGGTTATAAAAAGAAGCGCTTTAAGGGCTATAGATGGCTGGCTCTTTACTCAAGGAAAAGAAGACTTAGTGACCAATATGAGGGATAAATACATTCTTACCCGCCTCATGCCTCATTCTACACACTGGGATTACGAATCTATAATGGACGATCCTATGGTATACTCGAGAGCTATCTCAAGAGCTCAGGTAAGAGGGCTAAAGGGGGAGGAAGCTCTTAAATGGGCAAGAATGATTCTTAAGAGAGATCAGACAAGACTCGGAATAGTGTCCCCTCCCAAACTGAAGAGAGGCTATATCAGATCCTTTTTTGAAACTGCTCCTTTTGAAGTTGAGCTACCAGCAAATATGAGTATCAAGGAAATAGCTGAGAAAATTATCCCACTGTGCAATCCTGCTACAGGTCTTCCATTCCCTCTCGATCTAATAGATGCAGATATTTCTCTAGATAGAAGAATTGCAAAGACCTTTGCTGATGAAGTGGAGGCTAGAGTGTTGGATGAGAACCCAAAGGCTGTGAAGGACTATTTTACAGGAATCAACCCTCAGAAAGAGGAGTGAAGAATCAAAATCATTTTTTAGTAAGTTTTGCCAATAATTCTTGTCTTTAGTAAGATCAAATGAAAGGTAGTCAAAGTTAACATGTTAGGAATCCACGATTTAGAGAAAGAAGTTGAAGATAGAATTCGTGAGATAGGCTGGAAAGAGCTAACTCCAATTCAGAAGAAATCATTTCCAGTCATACTGAGAGAAAGAAGCGCTCTAGTTGTAGCTCCAACTGGTTCTGGCAAGACAGAGGCTGTAGTCATACCCATATTCACATTGCTATCTCATAAAAAATCAACAAGAAAAGGCATCAAAGTGCTCTACATAACTCCTTTAAGGGCTTTGAACAGAGACATACTCAGAAGAATTATCAACTATGCTGAGAGAGAAGGTCTAAAGGCTGAGATAAGGCATGGTGATACACCCTTATCGATAAGGAGGAAGATGGTCGAAGAGCCTCCCGATGTTCTCATAACTACTCCTGAAACTTTGGGCGTGTTGTTGGTTGGAAAAAGGCTTAAACTTCATCTAAAGAGCGTTGAATGGATAATAGTGGATGAGCTTCACGAGCTAATAGGAAATGAAAGAGGTTCTCATCTAACCATAAGCTTGGAGAGGATTGAAGCTTTATCGAATGAGAAGGTAAAAAGAATTGGATTGTCTGCAACTTTAGGCAATCTTAGCATTGCTGCAAAATTTCTATCAGGAATTGATAGAAAGTGCGCTGTATTAGTGGATAATTCCATAAGAGATTATGATATAAAATGTAAATATGTTGATGGTTCTTTTCTACAAGTTGCTGACTTCATCTTAGACTATTTCAAAAAGATGAATGGAGAGAATAAAACTATCCTCATCTTCACAAACACGAGGGATGAGGCTGAGTTCATTGGCGCTATACTGAAGGCAAAGTCTCCAGATATTCCTGTTGAAGTTCATCATGGTTCTTTATCAAAAGAGGTTCGTGAATCTACTGAGATCAAGCTTAGAAGTGGAGAAGCTGGAATAGTTGTTTGCACATCATCTTTAGAATTGGGTCTAGATATAGGAAGTGTAGACCTTGTAGTTCAGATAGGCTCTCCTAGACAAAGCGTGAAGTTGATGCAGAGAGTAGGTAGGAGCAGGCATAAACTAAGCGAGACCGCTTTAGGAATGATAATCACAAATCGTTTTGACGATGAATTAGAAGGAATCGCTCTAATAGACCGAGTCAAGAAAAGATGGCTAGAGGATAGCGAATTGCATGAAGGAGCTTTGGATGTTTTGGCTCACCATCTTGTCGGATTATCTTTAGATAATTCCTTTTCATTGAAGGATGCTCTTCAAATTTTCAAAAGAGCATATCCGTTTAGAGACATTGATTTAGAAGATTTAGATTCTTGCTTAAAAATCCTAAAAGATCAAAGAATAGTAAATTATGATGGAGAAATTGTAAGAAGAAGTAAGAGAAGTTATGATTATTACTATGAGAATTTATCAACGATACCAGATGTGCAACAGTTCGATGTTATAGATTTACCATCAAATAAAACTATAGGAAGGCTTGATCATTTCTTTGTAGGAGAGTATGGCGAGCCAGGAAAGACCTTTGTTCTAAAAGGTTCTTCATGGAGGATATTATCTATGGATGATGAAAAGATGGAGGTTCACGTGGAGCCTATATCCAAGGATTTAGCAACTATACCTTACTGGACTGGTGAATTGATCCCTATAGATTTGAATACTGCAAAAGAGGTTGGAAAAATTAGAAGGCAGATAATCAATGATGAATTAAAGGTTAACGAGAAGCAAAAGAAGAGATTATTAGATTCACAAAATATTTTAGGAGTTATTCCTGATGAGAATACAATAGTAATAGAGAAGAAAAAAGCATCCAATGTCATTGTAGTTCATGCCTGCTTTGGCTCAAAGGTAAATCAGACTCTTGCTGCAATACTGTCTACTTTGATTTCTTCTACAGGCTATCTTATTGAATCTAGATTCGATCCTTATAGAATTCTAATATCATCCTTTGGAAGATTAGAGGTTAAGAATATAATAGACGCTTTAAACGATGAATTCGAAATTGAAGATGTACTATCTGCTTCTATAATAGGGACTCATCCTTTGAATTGGAAGACATGGCATGTAGCAAAAAAGTTTGGCGTAATCAGCAAAGATGCTCAGTATGATAGAAAGGCATCTCGCTTAATACAAGATGTATACGCAAATACAGCCTTATACAAAGAGGTGCTAAGAGAGCTATTCTTAGAAAAATATAGCATAAAAGCAACAAAAGAGATTCTTTCAAAGATCAGAAATGGCAAGATAAGAGTGATTCAAAAAGAAGTAGATGAATTCTCTCCCTTAGCCAAGCCCATATTAGAATATTCTTCAAGTTCTGTAACCCTTTCCGCAAGTGCTGAAAAAGCAATCATTGATCTTGTAGAAGAGAGATTGAGGAATACAAGGCATAGATTGATATGCATGAATTGTACTTGGGAGAGCATCATAAAAACAAAAGATGCTAATGATGCTATCATCTGCCCTTTGTGCAAGTCTCGTCTAATCACTGCCACGTATCTATCAGATGATGAATTGTACAAGATAATAACTAGAAAGATAAAGGGAAAGAAGATAAATGATGATGAAGAAGTAAGATTTAGAAAGGCTTGGAAAGTCTCTTCCCTTATACAAAACTTTGGAAATAAAGTTCTCCTCGTGCTTTCAGGATATGGAGTTGGTCCAGATACTGCTGCAAGAATTTTGAGAAATGTTGCTAGTTTTGATCAATTAGTAAAAGAAATCTATATGGCTGAGAAGACCTTTGTGAGAACAAGAGGCTTTTGGGATCACTGATCTGGAATTTCAAATCTTTATCAACAATTCGATGTTAAGGTCTTATTGTTTCTCATTAAGTTGAGAAAGCTTAAGTATTCTATTAATTTGATCGTATCATGGTGAAATATTGGAGTATGAAATCAAGTACAGACCATCTTACTCTCTCCTAGAAATTCGCCTCGAACCTAATGAGACTATAACAGGAGAAGCTGGAGCGATGACATACATGAGCCCTAACATAGAGGCAAAGACTCATATGAGAGAGAAGGGAATCTTAGGAACTTTAGGTCTAAAAGTCTTAGGGCAACAATCCTTCTTTGTGAATGATTATACTGCTCGAAGCACAAAAGGCAAGATAGGCTTGGTATCCGCTCCTTTGGGCGATATTGAGTGCATTCAGGTCAGATCAGGGAGAGGCTTCATAATTCAGAAGGCATCTTACATAGCCTCGACAAAAGATGTA
>JARVKD010000022.1:23727-24131 GCA_029775875.1 Nitrososphaeria archaeon | reverse complement strand
TGCGGAATAAACTGCGGTAAGTGTATGCGTTATCAAGAGAAGAAGTGTTTAGGTTGTCCAGCAACTAGATACTACCGTGGACCAATCTAACTTGAAGATTATGGTTTAATAAACTTGCATCTTTTGGCGTCTTTGATTCAAGATGTAAATAGTTACCTCGCTCTCAAAGGGTTAGGCAACCAAAGTTCCTTTGCTAGGTGGCTATAGGTGCAATGGGTTTAAAAATGGGGTAGCGATAGAAGTAGAGTCAGTTGACAAGTTGAATGTCATAGACATGCTACACAGAGATTTCTTTAGATTTTTCATGCTTCTGAGAATGGAGAGAATTAGGGCTACTGTACTAATAACTCGAAAAGCGGGTTAGAGGCTGGTCTAATAATCTACGTAATATTATAAGATAGGCG
>JARVKD010000022.1:0-23717 GCA_029775875.1 Nitrososphaeria archaeon | reverse complement strand
AACTTAGGAGAATCTCTTAATGTCAGCAAGGGCTTCCTTAAGCCGTAAGATTGATAGTATATTGTTGATCATTAAATAGAAAAGCAAGTATATGATTTAGCCTATTTGCGAGCTCAGAACTCAAGATCTAGCTCATCGATCGCCAGGGCTATTGTCTTCATTGCCCGCATTAACTATAAAGTCTGAAGGACATATAAGCTTGATCCAAAACTTTTGCAGGATGAATTGGGTAAGAAAAACCCGGGGAGGCGCTCTCCTGCCCAAAAAATAGGACAAGAGATTCACCCAATTCATCTTTCTGCAATGAACAGGGTATCAGTCTATTAATAACAATCGTTATTACGCTATTTAAGCTTTTGAGAAGAGTAATGATTCAGAATGTTATGAACGTCGTCGAACCCTCTCTTAAGATCGATTAAGACAACTTTGCTCAAGGCTTCCTCAACAATCTTTTCTATTTCTAACTTTCTCTCCGCTTCTATTATGGCTCTTCTATTCGGTTCGTTTGTAACCTTTTCCAAACCCTTTGTGAACCTAAAGATCCCAATCCTTTTAGAATAATCGATGATCTCTTTTCTGCTTAATCCAATCAAAGGAAATAGAATCTGCTTATTATACTTTGAAGATATTTCAAAAGAATCTCTGATGGTCTGAAAGCCACTTTTTTCTAAGCTCTCACCAATGACTATAGTGCTAATACCAATCTTATTGGCATAGGCACAAGCAATACGAATAACCATCCTATTGTACACGGAAGGTAATACTCCAGGTGAGCAGATTCTTTTTAATCTCTCTATGATGAAATCTGTCTTTAAAGTAATGAGATTGTATCTTCTAACGGGCAAGAATTCCCTTAGAATAGTTGCTATAGTTATCACTCTTTTCACATAAGAATCATCAAAATAGGGGCTAGCATCAAAGAATAAAAGATAAGGAAAGAAGCCTTGTCTAGCCATCATCCAGTTTGCAACAGCATCACTATCTCCTAATAATAGACATAATGCCTTTCCCCTTGACCCAACAGGCATTCCTCCAGGCCCATCATATCTGTAGTAAAATATGCAGGCTAAATCATCTTCTATCTTCACATAGATCACTTTTGAAGGATTATCTTTATCTTGCCTTACGTTTTTATCACTAAGCTCTCCTATGATCCTTGCACAGGCTGCGAATTCTACATCTCTACTAAGGTAAGGCAAAGAACCTTCTATATCAACTCTTACATCAAAAGTCTCATCAGGGTATATCAACTTAATTCCAGCCCTCACAATAGATTCAACAACATCTTCATAATTAGATGAAGTAGTCTCTACCACTGCAGTATAATCCACTCCTGGTATCTTCGATATAATTTCAGAAACGTTGACAGGGTCCTTTGTATCTATTAGAATGATTTTTTTCTTCACTTCTTTTTTAGAGAAATTTGACCCTGAGAATCTTAACAATGTTGATATCTGTTTAGAAAGAAGGTTTTTTGAAGGAGCATCGACGCTCTCGGATAACGATACAAGGACTTTATACTCCGCCAATCTTATTCATCTCTTTTTTATTCCATTCTATTTTAAACGTATTCATAAGTTAACAATATATTCGATGCTATCTTATGGATTTAGGATGAGACTTCTTAAGAATGTGATAGCAATAATGTGCATATCTTTAATTATTTTTGCCATTATGCCTAACTCAGAGGCTCACGCTTGGGGAAATGGCTCTTCAAATAATGTTGATTATCCTTACTATGGCATCCATGACGCTATAGCTGATGTTGCTTATCAGAAGTTAAAGGATTATAATGAGACTGTTGCCCAATGGATTACAGACTATTATCTTAACTCAAATGGTGAAAAATGGGGAGACTATGAATATTCCTTCAATTATGGTTCAGACAATTGGCTTGGTTATACTGATGATCCTGATTCATACTTCAAGGATTATAGTAATCATATGTATTACGTTCATCCTTATGGGAGTCATGATGAGAGAAGAGCGCCTGATAGGATACAGCAACTCTATGATTGGGTTTTGGGAAACTTGACCAATTGGATAAGGGATGATAGACCTGAAAGGTCTGAAGATGAGCACAAGGCTGCCTATGCAGCAGGATTACTAACTCATTACTTTTCTGATATGACTCAATTCGGGCATACATATTACACAAAACAGGATCATGAATATGCTGACTCTCGAACTTATCATAACAGTTATGAATCAAGCCAAATAGATACAGCCTTTCTCGATCAACTCTTGTATGACTTAAACGCTTATGACTTTAAAGTTAATGTAACTATAGCAAATCCAAAAAATAATGCCATTCAGCTTGCAGAATGGGTTAATAGCCATGACAATACAAGTGTATTGTATTACGATGCACCTGTTGGAGGGAATGTCATAGTAGGTTCAACTTATGCTCAGATGCTCACAGATTATGTTAGCAACTATGATATTGGAATAGAATACCTAGGAGCAAGGGGCTATACTCAGCAACTCTATCAGCAAACCCTTTTACACATTAAGGCTGCAGTTGGAAACTTGACCCAAATACTCTATAGTGCTTACAAAAGCGCTGAATTCGCTCAGACAGAGTCTGAAATCACCATAAACTTATCAGCATCCACTCTAACTTTAGGCTCTTCAATTGAAGTCAGTGGTTCAATAATACCTTCTCATACAGCTCAAGTAACTCTGACCTTCATTCAACCTGATGGAAAAATTTTGACTCATGTTCTAAATTCAGCCCCTACAGGATCATATAGCTATACTTTCAGCCCAACGGTTGCTGGTAATTGGTCAGTCAGAGCGAGTTACGATGGGGTTACAAGTCAGATTGTATATTTTGAAGTAAATCCTCGAGGGTTGGATACTACAACTTTCTTGCTATTAGCCATCCTTGGTCTAGTCATGATGATATTATTGATTTATCTTTTCTCTAAAAAGCGTTCAAGGAAATAATAGTTCGATTTAATCAGGACTTTTCCATTTCTTTCTGAAACAAGATTTTGATATCCTTTTTTACAGCCAACCCTAACTCGGCTTCGGCTATTTTTAGTATGGCACAAGGAACAGCGCACGTTGGATGCAGTCTTGCCTCAGATGCAGCTTTATAGACGATGTTGTCGTCCATTCTTCTTATGATGTCAAACAGACTCATTTCTTTTACCTTTTCAGAGATTCTCATTACGCTAGGACAGTCTGACTCTATGTTTATTGTGATCGTTGAACCAGTTTCCTCTGCTTCAATAAAAACCTTCTTTTGACATGCGCCTGGGTCTACTCTTACTTTAGTTGTCAATGTTGCCCTATTCTCTCATAGTATAATTTGAATTTTTATTAATTAAACTTTTTCAAACTCTTAACTATCAATACTGCCTATTTAGATTAGCTTAAATAACCTTATAACAATTGTTATAGATGATGACCAAAGGGAGGATATAAAAGAGGGAAAAGGAGAGGTTCGGTCAGAAAGAAGGTTTGGCGATATGTTGAGCAAAAAGGCAATAATTGATGGATTGAAGAGAGTGATAGACCCAGAGATAGGCATCAATATAGTAGATTTGAACATGGTAAAAAGCATAGAGATGAATGGAAATAGAGTTAATGTTACCATCGCTCTTACAGTGCCTAACTGCCCCCTTGCCAACACTATAAAGAGTGATGTAGTTAGAGCCTTGATGAATGTAAAGGAAGTAAAGGCTGTTGATGTAGAATTGACTTCTATGACAAAAGAGGAGCAGGATGCCCTTGCAAAGAGTATTCAGCAAAGGGGAGAGGCAAAAAGGGCAAGCATGATGATAGAAAAGCTGGAAAAGGGTCGCATAAGAAATGTGATAGCAATAGTATCTGGAAAGGGAGGAGTAGGAAAATCCTTTGTGACTGGAATGCTGGCTATAGAATTGAGAAGGCAAGGACATGAAGTTGGCATACTTGATGCTGATATAACCGGTTCAAGCATAGCGAAGATTTTCGGATTAAGTGAAAGGCCTACAAAAGGACAGTCTGGAATAAACCCTGCATTGACAAAGTTAGGAATAAAAGTGATGTCCATGAACCTTATACTCGACGATCCTACAACCCCAATAATATGGAGAGGACCTCTTATCAACAGTGCCATAAGGCAGCTTTACCAAGATGTTGATTGGGGAGAGCTTCATTATCTATTAATTGATCTTCCTCCTGGTACCAGCGATGCACCTCTAACTGTATTTCAGTCTCTCCCCCTCGATGGAGTGATAGTAGTATCTTCTCCTCAAGACCTTGCTTTTATGGTTGTGAAAAAGGCCATGAACATGGCTAGGCATATGAACATCCCAATCATAGGTCTAATAGAGAACATGAGCTATATCGAATGTCCTAAATGTGGAGAGAAGATAGAGCTTTATGGACCTTCAAAAGGATATGAAAGTGCAAAAGATTTTAGAATACAATTCCTTGGAAAAGTTCCAGTAGACTCTACGATTTCTAGATTATCAGATCAAGGTAAGCTCGAGGATTATTCAAACTTGGCATTCACAGAAATTACAAGAGCTTTAAGATTAAGTATTGAAAAATTAATCAAGAAAACAAGTGCAAGGCAACCTATAGCATGGTCAAAGCAATGAACTACGAATTAGGTTAAGTCCAAATTCTTTTATAATTCGAGAGTCTGTATTAGGATCATGGAAGCGAGAGTAGTTCTTATCTCATACACCCCTGATCTTGAGAGGGTGTGCGCTTCAGCCATGAGGTCTTGCTACTCACAATATCCTGCATCTGAGCTTTATCTTAGAAAAGACCTCTTGGGCGATGCTGATGTGAAAAGAATGTTAGAAAAGGCTCTTCAGCTAGGGCATTATGACGTAATGGAGCATGGCTCTTTGACCTATAGTCTAAATAACGTTTCCAGAGTTCTCACTCATCAGCTCGTAAGACATAGACTTGCATCTTTCTCTCAGCAAAGCCAAAGATACGTAAGAATAGGAAAAAATGAATGGTATGTGAAGCCCCCTTCTTTAAAAGATGAAAAAGTTCAGGTCGAGGTTGATAACGCTAAGATAAAGATTGGCTATGATGATTTCATGGCTATTAGCGAGCAGATTTATGAAGCGTATTCAGAAAAAGGTCTCCATAAAGAGGATGCTAGGTTCATAGTGCCATCTGCAAGTAAAACCAATATTACCATAACAGCGAATCCAAGAGAGTTTAGGCACATCTTCAGCCAAAGATGTGATAGTGCAGCGCAATGGGAGATTAGAGATGTATGCTGGGCAATGCTTGCATCAGCTAAACTTATAGCCCCAAATATATTCAAAACTTTTGACTTCCCTGCAAGCAAAGATCGACAAGCATTAGAAAGATTAGCCAAGATAGATGAATTGTTATCAGATTGTAGATCATCCTTTGAAAAAGCAGAAAGGGGAACTCTATTTGAGATTGATTTGAGCAAGTTAGATCTATCCCATAAGGTTCTTTCATTCGTCCTAAAAGGTTCATGAATCAAAATTGTGATGGCATTTGAAGAAATTCTTAAAGTAGTGGAAATCAAGCCTGAATTCGTTGCTGTTGACTTTAGTTGTGGTAGCGGTTTTTCGCTTTACCATTACCTTCCAGTTTTTTCTAAGTAAAAAAGGTTAAACGCAACATACTTTCGATTTTATGCATGGATAAAAAGAGAGTAGAGAAGGATTATCTTGGTGAAAAAGAGATACCTGAGGATGCTTACTATGGAATTCAGACTTTAAGGGCAATAGAGAATTTTCCTATAAGCGGGATAAAAGCTAACCCAGAGTTCATAAGAGCGACTGCCATTGTAAAGAAAGCTTGTGCTGAAGCAAACATGATGATAGGAGATTTAGATGCTAAAATTGCAAAAGCCATCGTTAATGCTGCTGATGAAATAATAAATGGTAAATTTCATGATCAGTTCTTAGTGGATGTATTTCAAGCAGGAGCAGGAACATCCCATAACATGAACGCTAACGAAGTCATCGCCAATAGGGCCATAGAGATACTAGGTGGTAAAAAAGGAGATTACAAAATCGTCCATCCTAACGATCACGTGAACATGGCCCAATCTACAAACGACGTATTTCCAACTATAATGCGTATTTCTTGCCTTTCTTTGATTCAAAGATTAATCCCTAAGCTAAAGAATCTTGAGGAAGCATTTAAGAAGAAAGCTAAAGAATTTGACAGAATTATCAAGCCTGGAAGGACTCATCTGGAGGATGCTGCGCCTATTCGATTGGGTCAAGTTTTCAATGCATACGCTTCAATAATTTCTGAAAATATCGAGAGAATTGAGAGAGCATCTATAGCTTTAGAAGACTTGAACATAGGAGCAACAGCGGTTGGTACAGGATTAAATGCAGACCCTGAATATGTCAAAATTGTTGTGGAGAAAATAAAAACTCATACTGGTTTCAAACTCCGTAGCGCTAAGAATTTAATAGCTGTAACTCAATCCGTGAGCGATTTTGTAGAATTGTCAAATGCTCTCAAAACTCTAGCAATAGATATGATCAAAATTGCCAATGATATTAGATTGATGAGCTCTGGTCCCGTTACTGGATTAAACGAGATAAACCTACCTGCAGTCCAGCCAGGATCATCCATAATGCCAGGCAAAGTAAATCCTGTAATTGCAGAAGCGATGAACATGGTAGCCTTTCAAGTAATAGGAAACGATTTGACTGTAACTCTTGCTTCACAGGCAGGGCAACTTGAGCTCAATGTTATGATGCCTGTAATCGCTTTTAACTTAATACAGTCATTGGATATATTAAAGAATTCTATTCATGTATTTACTGAAAGACTAGTATTAGGGATTACTGCTAATGAGAAGAGATGTAGAGAAATGGTAGAGCGCAGCCCTGGTTTAGCTTTAGCATTAAACCCATACATCGGATTCGAAGCTACTGCAAAGGTAGTTCAAGAAGCCATAGCCACTGGTAAGACTATAAAAGAAGTTGTATTGGAGAAAAAACTGCTTCCTAAAGATGCAGTAGATAAAATCCTCGATCCTTATGCTCTGACTGAGCCAGGCAAGAGAAAAGTAAAACAAAGTTAAGATTCTTCTTTTTTTGGCTTCATCTCAGGAATAGGAGCTGACTTTCTATATGGTCCTCTCTTCCTCTTTTTAGCCTTCTCTTTTTCTTCTGCTTTCTTTACTAATTTTCCTTCTAAGCCCTCTTTATTCATCTTTCTCAATAATAATTTCTTGAGAACTCATTTAAATTTTTGCAGAGTAGTCAAATTTTAGATTCGGTGTTATGAGAAGATATATAAATGATCAAAGATGAGATTATTAATATAGGGAAAGATAGCGTAAGCATTACTTAGGTTGATTTTTATGGAAATAACTGAAAGACTCGGTAAAGTCGAGGATATTATGTCCAGGACCTTTAACGTCGTCAAAGAAGATGAATTCCTCTCAAAGGTCGTAGGCATGTTCAAAGAAGGTAAGGCTAAACCTACTGAAGCACTCATAGTTGTGGACTCTAAAGGCAGCTATAAAGGTGTACTTACTGAACGTATGATAATCAGGTCGAGGCTTGATCCCAAAGAGACGAAGGTCAAGGCAGTATATAGACCTGCACCTAAACTGAATCCAAAAGACGATGCTATTGAAGCTGTTATATTGATGATTGAGAACGATATCAAACACATTCCAGTAATTGAAGATGATAATATTGTCGGTTTAGTTGCAGATGTAGATGTTTTAGAGATAGCTGTCAAGGGAACTTTCGGCTTAAAACTAGTAAAGGATATAATGACTAAGGAACCTAAAGTCATTGAAGAAAGAGCTTCCATAGCCAGTGCCATGGCTTTAATGAGAGAAGAAGGCATATCTAGACTTCCTGTAGTTAGAGGCGATAAGTTAGTGGGAATTATCAGCATACATGATATTGTAGAACAGGTTGTTCTACCAAGAGATAAGATCAGGTTTGGAGACTTTGCTGGAAATAAACCTAAACCTTTAAGCAATCCTGTCAAGGGCGTCATGACAAAGCCTGTAATAACCATCTCCCCAAATACCACACTTAAGGATGCGGTTCGACTTCTGCTCGAGCATAATATAGCTTCGTTAATCGTTTTGGATGAGGGTAAGATAGCAGGCATCGTAACTAAAACCGACATACTGAGTGCGATAGCTCAAGGAAAAAGAATAGTTAAGGGTAGACTTTTAGTCCAATTCTCTTTTAACCGCATGAGCATCGACAGTACAGAGCATGAGCGCATGCTGGCTGATATGGAGTCCTTTGCTAGAAAGTATTCAGATCATTTAGGCGAAGGTGTAATCACAGTCTACTTTAAGCAACATAGAGAGAAGTGGAGGAACTTGCCATTTATTCACTGTCGAATTATGATCAAGAGCGAAGGAGGACAGTACGTAGGCATAAGCAATGGCTGGGGCTTCTCACATGCCCTTCAAAATGCCTTGGAACATGCTGAAAGACAGATACTAAGAGGCAAGGAGATGGAAAGGGAACATAGGTTTGCGGAGGAGTTCATCAACAAAATGTTAGAACTCTGGCATTAATCGGGTTTTATCAAAATGTCTTCTCCTTGGACTTTGACTTCATAAATTGGCACAGGCTTTAATGGTATTGCCCCTATCTCTCTTCCCCAGAAGCCTTCTCCAGTTTTCAAGTCAAAGCAAGCGAAATGGCAAGGACAAATGACTTTACCTTCCTCGATGATACCCTTGGACAATAAACATTTCATATGAGTGCAGCGATTACCTATAGCGTAGAATATCCCATCTAGTTTTGCTATCATGATTTCTTTGCCATTGATCTTAACATCAATCATCCTTCCTTCAGATATGTCTTTAACTGAAGCAACTTTAACGAATTCTTTCAAAGATTCACCTTGCATCAACTTATGGCTTCATTATAAAAATCTTGCGCGCCAGTAAATATAAATCAGATTTTGACCTATTTAGTATTAAATTTAATTTAAGTTAGGTAATTATATGCTTAGAGGCGCGATTGATGAGCACAGGTGTTGCCATTTTATCTGGCGGGGAGAGTAGGCGTTTTCAGAAGCCAGGCTACATTAAAAGAGACAAGGCTTTGGAAATTGTAAATGGAAAAAGAATGATAGAATGGGTTATAGATACAGCCTATAAAGTCTCGGATAAAGTTGCTGTAATAGTTAGAGATGAAGAGCAAGCGGAAACTTACTCAAATATTTTCTCCAAGAACTACCCTAGCATTAGCATAGTATCTGATATGGAAGGATTTGGGCATAGCCCCCTTGTAGGCCTTGCAACTAGCGCTAAAGTAATCGAAGATGATTTCATTTTGATCTTGCCTTGTGATGCACCATATGTAAAAGAAGATGTTCTCAAATTGTTAATAAATAAAGCAAATAGTTATGATGTTATCTCACCTTTATGGCCAGATGGTAAGGTTGAACCACTTTTTTCCATTTACAGAAGAGAGCATGTATTGTTATGTTATGAAGCCCTTCTGAGCCATAAGAGATGGAGACCTGATGATTTGATAAGAGCCAGCAGAAAATCTTATCTTATCAGCGTAGAAAATATGAGAGAGACTGATAGAGAATTGAACTCTTTTTTCAACATAAACTACCCTGAAGAAATTGGCATTAAAAAGAGAATCAAAATAAATAATGGAATAAAAGAGGATAAGATAATTTATCCTAATAGGGTTTCTATAGAAAG
Organism: Nitrososphaeria archaeon; assembly: GCA_029775875.1. Classification (GTDB taxonomy): domain Archaea; phylum Thermoproteota; class Nitrososphaeria; order Nitrososphaerales; family JACAEJ01; genus JAVZMU01. The sequence goes on along the minus strand of JARVKD010000022.1, from coordinate 14,053 downwards.
AATAGAAGAGGTTGTAAAAACCATATTGAGTAAGAATTTAAACCCTAATCTCATAGACGATTTAAAAAACTCTCATTTTTGGATATCTATCATGGCTTTATCACTTTGTGAAAATTTTGGAAAAAAGTATCTGGAATTAGCTGGAAGGAGTTTTGAGGATGAAGCCAATTACTATATGAGAAAAGAGTTAAAGATGCTTGCCCTTCATGCATTATTAGATTCTTTATCTTGCTGGAAAGAATTGAATGATGTTAAGAGTATGAATAGATTATCAAAAAAGGCTTTGAGTTTAAGGAAGCAAGTTAGCATAGACTTTGAAGGAAAATACCTTAAATTTCATACATAATGAAAAATTATTCTCTCTTTGATAGATAATAGTATGATCCTCTCTCCTTTTGCTCTCTGTCTAACTTGCTACCAGGCTTGTTGACTCTCGGCCTTCCAGTATCTACATCACGCCTATAAGTTATCCCTAAATCTTTGAGAAATATGTTCATGCCCCTCTCTTTCCCCATAGGAGATGTAGCTTCACCTCTAATGCCTTGCTGACCAGTGAATATTATGAGAGAGTCAGAAACTATGTCTATAAGTTGAACATCATGGTCCACGATTATTGCAGACTTACCTTGAGCCTTTATGAACCTTTGAACTGCTTTTGCAAAAGCTATTCTATCCTCTACATCCATAAAGGCGGATGGTTCATCCAAAGCATAAATATCAGCTTCTCTTAATAAGCATGTTGTTACAGCAACCTTCTGTAATTCTCCCCCACTAAGATCTTTTACTTGCTTATCGTATAGTTCATGAATTCTTAATGGATTTATTATCAAGGATTGAATCAAACCTGTCTCTAAATTTCCTCCAGATGCTGCATCTAAAAGGCTCTTAACATCTCCATTAAATTCAGTGCTAAGGTATTGGGGTTTGTATGATATCTTTGCTTTGCAGTAAACCTCACCTTCATCAATTTTTTCCACCCCTGCCATAATCTTCATGAAGGTTGTCTTTCCTAAGGCATTTCCTCCTAGAATTCCTAGAATCTCTCCTTCTTTTAAAGATCCTGTTGAAACTTTTAGCTTAAAGTTCGAATAGGATTTCGAAAGATCTGCATACTCTATTATGTTAGGTGTTTGCAAGGAATCGCCTACGGGAGCATAAATATCGAATGTTATAGGATCGTTCCTGAACCTTACGTTCTCAGCTGGCAGATATCCATCGAGTAGGGTATTAATTCCAACTCTTGCTGACATTATGCCAGATACTATTCCATAAGTCCCAGAATCGCCATACAGAATATGCACATAATCGCTCAAATAGTCTAGAACTGTTAAGTCGTGTTCAACAAGTATGACAGATTTTCCTTGCTCAGCCAAGCCAGATATTACCCTAGCTACCCTTAATCTTTGGAATACATCGTTGTATGACGATGGTTCATCAAAGAAGTATATATCAGCATTCTTCAAGGCACATAAGGCTACTGCTAACCTTTGGAGCTCTCCACCGCTTAGTTCTACTACAAGTTTATGCAAAGATTCTTCGAGGTTTAGTTGTTCAACCAGTTCGTCCATGGCTCCCTTCTCATCAAACATTTTCAATAAAGATAAAGCGTCATCCTTCCAAACTTTGGCTAGCTCATATACTGTTTGGGGTTTATAAGAGATCTTTAACTCTTTACCATAAATCTTCTCGAAATGATCTTTAAGTTCTGTTCCTTGAAAACGATCTATTATTAGATCCCAATCAGGAGGATTGTCTATTCTGCCCAGATTCGGTCTAATCCTTCCAGAAAGGATGTTTATTGCAGTAGTCTTCCCGGTCCCGTTTTTTCCTACTAAGCCAACTATGGCCCCTTTTCTCGGTATAGGCAACCTGTAGAGCCTAAATCCGTTAAAACCGTATTGGTGAATCTTATCTCCCTTCAACTCCTCAGCTAAGTTAATTATTATAATTGAATCAAAAGGACATTTCTTAGTGCAAATACCACAGCCTGTGCATAACTCTTCACTTATTATAGGCTTCCCATCATCACCAAATACTATAGTCTTGTCTCCCATTTTCACGCCTGGACAGAGCCTATGGCACTCTAACCCGCACTTTTTAGGCTGGCATCTTTCTCTATCCAGTACTGCTATGCGATGGACCAAATAAACCCCCTTAGCATGATAAAAACCATCTTAAGGTCTTTTAAACCAGATTTCATTTGCTTGAAGCTTAACTATTTATTATTAGTCATAAATAAATACTTTACAAAGCTAAGGGAATGCTGCTTTGTAGCGAACACCTCTCTTTAAGCATAAATCTTCTAATTTAACTTTTAATCTATGCCAATAATCTGAGTCTCTTGTAACAAGCGATGGTAAACGATCCTTAAGCCCAAGCTTCTCCTTTTCCAAAAATGAAGTCATAGAGTCTAATACCCAAGGTCTCAGGTTAAGTTTATCGTAGATTATTTCGCTCTTTGTCTTCTCAGCCAAATCGATTATCTGCAAAAAGCTGTCCTCATCGTCATTTATCTCTGGTATTATGGGGCCTAAAAATATCCATGTATTTATTCCTCTATCAGAGAATTCCTCTATAACCTGAACAAGAGAACTGGGCGATGGAGCCCTTGGCTGTAATTTCCTAGCGAGATCATCTTTAAGAGTGGTTATAGTAAAGCCAACATCAAACCCTTCTGACCTGATCAAGTCTTTATCTCTTAAGACTAAAGGAGATTTCGTCTGTATGGAAATTGGAAATTTTTGGGTTGATAATAGTTCAATGCATTTCCTCGTCAGTTGTAACTTTCCTTCTAATGGTTGATAAGGGTCCGTGACTGTGCTTATGCCAACTATACCCTTTGGAATCTTCTTCAATTGATTATCTAGAATTTCAATCATGTTTATCTTTGCTTTTACGAATCTTCCCCAGTTTTTTGCTATTTTATAATCACGGAAGACAGATGGACTATAGCAGTAAATACAACCATGTTCGCAGCCAAAGTAAGGGTTCAACGAGTAATCTAAGTTAGGCAAATTACTGCGTGAAATAGCATTCTTGCAAACAATATTAGAATAACTGACCAAAGGCATCATCTCAATTAGAAATCTGTAATCTTCCTTTGAAATAGAGCTTCCTTCAAAATTACGCTATACTCTATCCATTTGTCAAGAGGTACTGTGAGAACTTTAAAAGCAGAATTCAAAGCAGATTGCAGACTATCGAACTTCTTTGGTTCCCCTTTTAATGCACTTCTCACACTTTCCCTGACATTCCAAACGCCAACAGGTAAGATGTAGCCTGGATGAATCTCTCTTAAAACAAGGACCTTTGCTTGTCTCTTCATCTCTTTTAGCTTCTCAGCCACTGCCAACCTTGCAGAATAATAGCATCCACCTACATTAGCATAAGTAGACCTTCCCATGTAGCTTTCATAGTCACCCATTATGGCTGGAGTCTTCCCTCCAACATTCCACACAGTTCCAGGGAACCATGCCTCTATCCACTCAAATCCCCATTCCTCTGGCATGAATATTGCTAAGAATGTATTATCTAAGTTCCTAAAAAAGTACACTTCATAATCATCCAAACTATCGTATTGTTTTATTTCCTTTATTAGCCAAAGGGAGATTGTATCATCAACTGCTGTAATGCTCCACCTTGTAGGAACTAACTTTCTTCTATTCCCAACTCCTAACATGCCGACACTTAACGCACGTTGAATTCTGCTGACCAGAACCCCATCATCATACAACTTAACAATAGCTTCAGAAGCCCTCATATCTCTATCATAGTAGGCTTTTTCTATTCTTCTATCAACTCTCGTGTTAGAAGTTTTAAAAGATTTTAATAATGATGAAGGGCCAAAAGGTTGAGCATCCTCGCTAAAAGATATCACGCCTGTAGGTCTTTTTTTGAATATTGCCTCGGAATCTACAGAAGATATGCTCATAGATAACTCTTGAACTAAATCAAGCAAACGATTACCCTTAATAGCATCAAATATGTTCATTCTGATCTTACCCCTGATTAAACTGAGGCGATATTCTATGATTTCATCTATAGACTTACCTACCCAAAGCTCAGGAGTATCGAGTATCTTAGTATTACCAAAGTATGGAGGCAGCATAGGACCAACGTAGACCTTTGGATATCCTATTCTCCCTACAAAAGATCCTGGTGGAGTTGAGCCTTCAACCCTCTCTGATGATATCAGGGAGGAGCTTTTTACCACTAATTTGGCTTTAGCTATGATAGGGCACCTTAACTTTCCACATAACATTCTTCCTCCTTTACAGATTAAGCATAATTTTGATGCCTCTCCAGTTAATTTTATATTGTATGGTAAGGATTCGTTCAATAGTTCATCTTTGATCCAATTATCACTCAATGGCTCATATATCATTAAACTGATATATAATCATACCATCAGAAAAAATTCATATTGGAAATCAAGAATGAAGTGAAGGTAAAATTCAATATAAATATAAGTCTGATTCTTCTTGATCTATGACCAAATTTGCAATTCTTAGGACTGATGGTCGTAGAGTGATAAAATACAATCTTGATGATAATGAGAAGGACCTTGGCTCAATAATGAATCTTTGCATAAAAGGATGTGAATCTTTGTTGAAAGAAATCAAAAACGATGATGATAGAACCTTTGTTAGGCATGAGATTGCACTAATGAGACAGACTAAAGAGCAATGGCAAAATTTGATCAAGGCCTTTAGCAGAGTCAAGCCTTCACAAGAATTCATATAATAACTGATTACTGTAATGTGAAGACAATCAATCTATAAGACCCTTTATCACTTCAAGCCAAGCTTTGGCAACATTATCAGGATTGTAGCCTCCTCCACCTAAAGCCAATATTCTTCCATCACATAATTCATGTGAGATTTTGTGTAACTTCTTTGTTGCGTATCTATGGGCTTCTTCTGTATAGACTAGATGTGTATGGGGATCACCCTTTAGCCCGTCTGCTCCACATTGGAATATTATCAGTTCAGGCTTTACCTTGTAGGCAAATTTCTCCACCTTGTTGAAAGCTTCTTTGAATTCTTTGTCTCCAGATTTAGGAGCTAATGGCAGGTTCATCTTTGTCCCTATCGCTTCCCCAGAACCAGTCTCTGTGCTAAAGCCAGTACCTGGATAGAGAAATCTCCCATCCTCGTGTATGTCAGCAATGTATACAGCTGGGTCGTTATTGAGGTCATAGAAGACGCCATTCCCATGATGAGCATCTATGTCAACATACAATATTCTCTTAAGACCATAAGTCTTCTTGGCATAGATTATAGCTATCGCAGCATCGTTGAATACACATAATCCTTCAGACCTGGTCCTCCTTGCATGATGCGTTCCTCCTATTGGGTTGAATGTGTGATCGAATTCCTTTCTCATGAGCATATCTAAGCCAAGAATAGTAGAACCTACAAGATAACTCGCTGCCTCGAAGATGCCCTTGAAGGCCGGAGTCTCTCCATAACCCCTTAAACCAAAACATGCTGGGGCATCTCCATAATCCAGGTAACCAAAACCTTGTTCTGAAGCCTTCTTAACAAAGTCTACATGCTCTTTTGTATGAAATAGAAGAAGAATTTCATCGTTTGTCAGAACTGGCCTGACGATTTTGACCTTTCCTTTTTTGAAGATACCTTCCTTTTCGAGCATCTGCTGGAAGGCTTCTAGCCTCTCATTGGCCAGTGGAGAGTCTGGGAAGGAGTACTTTTTGAATTCATCTCCCAAGATCATCCCAACGTTGCACATAACGAGATTCTTTTGTAATTATGATTTAAAGTTAAGCTTTGCGATAGCTTAAAGGAAGCAGAGTTATTGTTAGTAGATATGAATACAGAATAGACTTACTTCTTATTCTTTTCTAAAAGGTTCTTGATTGCCTTTTTAGCCACATCTATACTCAATCCAAAATACTTTGAGAGATTATCCAATTCTTTTTCAAATTCTGGGGATAGAGAGGTGTAGAAAAGAATCTCTTCAAAAGCAGTATCGCTTGCTTTTCTAATCATTTGCCTTTCAAGAACTTCTAAGTTGAGAAGTTCTTTTATGATTCTTATCTCTTTATTCCTTATAGATTTGAGCCTTCTTTCAAGATCAAATTTTTCATCTTCTAACCTTTGAAGAACATCGTAAAATCTTTCTTTAGGCATGCTAACCTCACGCTTGACCAATTCCTCTTCTTTGAATGCTTGAAAATAATCAACCCCTCCCTCGCTGTCCAGACTAATTTGAACAGGAGTTACTAAGCGGTATACCTTTCTAACTAAACCTATACTCTTCTCAGGAATTACGAAGTCAACGAGACCATTCTTTTTAAGAATTGCAAGATGCTTCATTACAGCCTGAGGAGTAATGCTAAGTATATCTGATAACTCCGATAAGCATCTTGGCCTCTGCATCAGTAGTTTGATAAGGCGAACTCTTGTCACTGAACTCGAAATCTCAAGCATTTTTTCATATCTTTCCATGTTTATCACAAACATATTGCAAAGAAAGGTTTATAAGTTTAACCATTGGTTAATAACCCTAGGTAAGCAATGTTCGAAGGAAGGAAAAGGTTTAGAGATATTCTCGATGAACTCGACAAACTAATAGATAACATAGAGAAAGACATTGAAGATTCTTTGAAGGGTATGTATGAGTCTGGTTCAAAGTTCTTTTCAAAACCCATGATTTATGGATTCTCGATGAAGATAGAGCCTGATGGCAAGCCAGTTCTAAAGCTCTTTGGCGATAGAAAATTTTTGGAAGAAGGTTTCAGAGAGCCTTTTTATGATCAGTTCGTGGATGAAAACAAAGGAGAACTAAAGCTTGTCGTGGAACTTCCTGGCGTGGAGAAAGAAGATATAGATTTGAATGCTTTGGAAGATGAATTGACGCTATCAGCAGTTCATAGCGATAGGAAGTATAAGACGAAGATAAAGTTCAAAGCACCAGTAGAGCCTGAAAGTGCAACAGCATCTTATCGTAACGGGATACTGGAAGTAACGTTTAAGATAAAGGATAAATCTAATAAAAGATATAAGAAGATAAAATTGGAGTAAGGAACAACATGAGCCAACAATACATATCTGTAAAGGTTTTGGAAGCCTATACCAAGGACGTTGGCAGAGGAGTTGCGAGGATAGACTATGATACCATGGATGCTCTTGGTGCCTCTACAGGAGATATAATAGAAATCAGAGGAAAAAGAAGGACTGTTGCAAAAAGCCTCCCATTGTATCCTTCAGACGAAGGAAAAGGAATAATAAGAATAGACGGGCTTATAAGAAACAATTCTGGAGTTGCAATAGGAGACACAGTTATTCTCAAGAAGATAAGGGCTCTGCCTGCTGAGAAAGTAGTAGTAGCACCGTTAGAAGCCATACCTCCAATAGATGAGAGGTATTTGGCAGATGCCCTTGAGGGCGTGCCTATAACAAAAGGAGACAACGTAATGATACCTTACTTTGGAGGGAGGTTGACTTTTCAGGTTGTTGGAATCAATCCTACGGCTGATGCTGTTTTGGTAACTCAAAGAACCATCTTCGTCATATCAGAAAAAGGAGAGATACTTAGAGGAGTTCCACAGGTAACTTATGAAGACATTGGTGGATTAAAGGACGAAATACAGAAAGTAAGGGAGATGATAGAGCTCCCTCTTAGGCACCCTGAAGTCTTTGAAAAGCTCGGAGTTGAAGCACCTAAGGGAGTTCTTCTTTATGGTCCTCCTGGAACAGGAAAGACTCTCTTGGCAAAGGCTGTGGCTACTGAGAGTAATGCCCACTTCATAAGCATAAGCGGACCAGAGATCATGAGTAAATTCTACGGAGAGTCTGAGGCAAGGCTTAGAGAGATCTTTAAAGAAGCCAAGGAGAAGGCTCCTAGCATCGTCTTCATAGATGAGATAGACTCGATAGCTCCTAAAAGAGAGGAAGTTACAGGAGAAGTTGAGAGAAGGGTGGTAAGTCAATTACTATCCTTGATGGATGGGTTGGAAGCCAGAGGAAAGGTCATAGTCATTGCAGCCACGAATAGACCAAATGCTTTAGACCCAGCATTGAGAAGACCTGGCAGATTTGATAGAGAGATAGAGATAAAAGTTCCTGATAAGAAGGGAAGGCTTGAGATACTACAGATTCACACAAGAAACATGCCTTTGACCAACGATGTAAACCTTGAGAAGCTAGCTTCAGTAACTCATGGATTCGTTGGTGCAGATCTTGAATACTTGTGTAAAGAGGCTGCCATGAAGGCCTTAAGAAGAGTTTTGCCTGAGCTGAAGCTAGAAGAAGAGAAGTTGCCGCCAGACGTTTTGAACAAGTTGCAAGTCAATGCTGATGATTTTGAAAACGCGTTGAAGGATATCATGCCATCAGCCATGAGAGAGGTCTACCTTGAGACTCCGGACGTAAAGTGGAGCGAAATAGGTGGCTTAGAAAATGTTAAGAGGGAGCTTCAGGAAGCTGTAGAGTGGCCTTTAAGGTATCCTGAGCTGTATAAGCAGATGGGCTACACCATGCCGAAGGGGATTCTTCTTTACGGTCCCTCTGGCACTGGAAAGACTCTCTTGGCAAAGGCTGTGGCTACTGAGAGTGAGGCTAACTTCATAAGCATAAGAGGACCAGAGCTACTCTCAAAATGGGTAGGAGAATCAGAAAGGGGAGTTAGAGAGGTATTTAGAAGAGCAAGGCAGGCTGCCCCTTGTATAATATTCTTCGATGAGGTGGATTCTCTTGCACCTATAAGAGGCATGGGCGGAGATAGCATGGTCACAGAGAGAGTTGTGAGCCAGCTATTGACAGAATTGGATGGTATTCAAGCCCTTACAGGAGTTGTAGTTTTGGCTGCCACTAATAGAATAGACATGGTAGATCCAGCTTTGCTGAGGGCTGGTAGGTTTGATAAGCTCATCTACATACCTATGCCTGATAAAACTGCGAGAAAGCAGATATTGGAAATACATGCAAGAGGGAAGCCTCTTACAGATGTCGATTTAGAGAGAGTAGCTGAAGTAACAGAAGGATTCAGTGGCGCAGACTTAGCTGCCATAATAAACACAGCCACTTCCTTGTCTATTCAAGAATTCATAAACAAATATCCCAACCCTGAAGATGCAAAGAAGCATGTAAATGAAGCGTTGATAACATCAAAACATGTAGAAGAGGCTATAAAGAAGGTAAGAAGCTCAAGAGAAGGCAAGACCATGGAGAAAGTCACTGTTCCATACTATAGGTAGATTTTTTAAGCCATTCTCATCAAACAATCATCAGCTTAAAGTGCCAAGGTATGGAGAAGGACCTAGCAAAGATAATAGGAAGAGGCACCTGGATAGACAAAGTATGTAAGAAGATAGTTGAGAGAGAGGATAAACTCAAAAGAAATAAAGAAATTCTTCGCGTTGAAAGTGGGATAGGAGCATCTGGGATACCCCATATAGGAAGCCTATCAGATGCCATAAGAGCCTATGGTGTAAAGCTAGGGTTAGAGAATATTGGCTATAGATCTGAATTGATAGCCTTCTCCGATGATATGGATGGATTGAGAAAGGTTCCAGCTGGATTGCCAAAAGACCTATCAAAATTCATTGGAACTCCTGTTTCTATGATACCAGACCCCTTCAAGTGTCATGATTCATACGGTGAGCATATGAGCTCTTTGCTCAAAGACGCTCTAGATAAGTGCAATATTGAATACAAATTTCAGTCTGGGACAGAAGCTTATAAAAGAGGATTATTGAACAAACAAGCAAAGATACTGCTAGAGAAGGCCGATGTTATAGGAAGAAAGATAGCAGAAATGCTGGGTCAAAAGAAGTTTGAGAGAGCGTTGCCATATTTCCCATTATGCAATAAATGTAATAGAATATACGTTGCAGAGGCCTATGAATACTTAGATGAAGGAAAGGTTCGATACAAGTGTAAAGGAGCTGAAATAGCCGGCAAATGGGTCGATGGATGTGGTTATGAAGGAGAGGTATCGATAACGGATGGACAAGGAAAGTTAAGCTGGAAGGTTGAGTTTGCGGCAAGATGGTCAGCCCTTGATATAAGGTTTGAAGCCTATGGCAAGGATATAGCAGACTCAGTAAAAGTAAACGATTGGGTCTCTGATTATGTATTGAATTTTCCTCATCCATACCATGTGAAGTATGAGATGTTTCTAGACAAATCTGGAAAGAAGATATCAAAGTCTTTGGGTAACGTTTTTACCCCTCAAACATGGCTCAGATATGGCTCACCACAATCTCTTCTTTTACTCATGTTCAAGAGGGTTGCTGGCTCACGCAACATATCTATAGACGATATACCTTCTTACATGGATGAACACGATCTGCTTGAAGACATATACTTTGGCAAGTTAAAGATAGAAAATCCATCAAAGTTGATGAAGTTAAAAGGACTTTATGAATATGTTAACTTATTAAAGCCAAAAGAAAAACCGAGCATTCATGTTCCTTACAAGATGCTAGTCCAACTTGCATCTATAGCCCCTAAAAAGAATCGTTTAGAATACATCTTGAACAGGCTCTATAGCTATAAGATGATACAAGAGACTAGCCAGGATTTGATTCAAAGGATAGAATTAGCTTCTAACTGGGCAGATGACTTTAAGACTGTAGAGAAGAGAAAGTTGATCTTGAAAGACAATGAGAAAAGAGCCATAAAAGAGCTGGCTGAGATTATCGCAAAAATTGATGATGCCGAGAAGATTCAAGAAAAGATATTTGAAGTTGCCAGAAAGAATGAATTAGATCCTCCTATTCTGTTTAAATTGATCTATCAGATTCTAATAGGCTCTGATAGAGGCCCAAGGCTAGGAAGATACATAGTAGACATAGGAAGAGAAGATGTTGCTAGACTCCTATTAGAGCAATTATGATTAATTTGAAACATAAGCTTATCTTTATCCTGTGACCGAATTGATAAAGGGCCCGTGGCCTAGTATGGATTAGGGCGTCAGCCTGCGGAGCTGAAGGTCGTGGGTTCAAATCCCGCCGGGCCCGCTTATCTTGAGCCTTTGACTTTTAGTTGGCTATTTTCAAATTAGCGATTTTCTTAAGATTTTTATAGCGATTTCTAACAGTTACTTCGGTAACACCTGCTGCGTCGGCAATATTCTTCTGGGTTACTTTTATTCCGTCAAGAATACAAGCAACATACAAAGCCGAGCCTGCCAGCCCTATTGGGTCTTTTCCTACCGATATCCCAGCTCTTTTTGCCTTCTTGAGAATTTTCAGAGCTTTTCTTCTAGTCTTTTCTGGAATTCCAGCCTTGCTGGCGATCTTTGATACGTATTTTACTGGATTCACTACAGGCATCTTCAGGTTCAATTCCTTAAGGAGAATTCTGTAACTCCTAGCAACATCTTTCATTTTGACCCCGCTCGCTTTTGCCACATCCTTCAAAGTCCTGGGCGTGTCGGTATCTCTACATGCAGCGTATAAAGAGGCAGCCATCATTGATGAGATCGTTCGACCCCTTATGAGATCTTTCTTCAGAGCTTTACGGTAGATGTAGGCTGATCTCTCAACAACGTTACTGCCCACTTTAAGTTTATCAATTAATTTGTCAAGCTCGTTAAAAGCTCGGAAAAGATTCCTTTGGGAAGAAAATTGCATTTGAGTTCTCCTATCCCACGTCCTCATCCTTTGTACCCTTGCCCTTTCTTGAGGTTTGAGCTTTCCACCAAAAACATCTTTTTTACCAGCACCTATCTTTGTAGCAAGACCTTTATCATGAATAGCCAAAGATGAAGGCATACCAGCCCTTGCTTTTTCCTCACTCTGCTCTTTTGTGAAGGCTCTCCACTCTGGGCGAGTATCGACAACACTTTCCTTAACGACGTAGCCACAGTTCTCACAGAAGAATTCGCCACGTATGTAATCTTCTATCACAGGACCTTTTCCACAATTAGGGCAGTTCACAGAATGCTTAGCAAGCTTTTTCTTATTGGAGGGCATCTAAATCATAATAAAAACACTAAGTAATTAAGCATCTACCAGAAATGTGCTCATGGACTTTGTCCACAACAGTCTGTAGCAGTTTCATGGCAATAGAGCTTCCTAGAGTTCTCAGATCTCTTTTCAATTCTATCGAAAAGGCTTCTATCCCTGAGGAATTGCCGAACCGTCTTATGAAATACCCACCCTTAAAGGGCATATCAACAGCCACTTTCAGATCATATTTCTTCAGAGCATCGGTTACGCTTCTTATTAGTTTCTCTGACGCTGTAGTATAGCCTCCACATGCTATGCATACATCAGGCCATTTTTTAATGCTCTTCATTCCGTGTAGGTCTATCATGACCTTTACTGCGCCTGAGTCAATAATTTGGTCTATTCTCTTCCAGAAGTAACTGTCTTTTGCATATTCTTTGTTGAGGTTCGCATCAGGTGTATTCATGCCCTCTGGAGCGTCTACTTTACTTAGAGTGGGAAGCATGACCCAGCAATCTTTGGCTATCCCAACTTTCACAACTATCTCACCTGAGAAGAGATCGACGGCCGATGAGCTACGATAAAGATTTCTCATCTGATCATGAAAACCAAGCCTCTTAAGCTTCTTCACCAGCAACCTATATCTATCTGTTCCGAAACCATGCAAAGCCGTAAGTAAGATAGGCTTTTGACCTTTAAGCTCTATGTAGCCTTCAATCCTTTCTAGGTCCATCCCTCAACCCAATACTCTAGAGAAAAAGAGACTATTAATTTAAACTTAGGAAGATGATTAAAATCGACTTATTCCTTGATCTCAGACCTTTTGAACAATATCCATGCTACAAGCATTAAAGGTAATATGTATGCTGACGCTACCCCTAACGCTCTAAGGGCAACTTGGGATATAGGTATGATCTGAGACTCATATAATATGGTAGGGGGTGGTCCTAGCTGATAACCAATAACATAAGTTACATTAACATTTGCATTAGGGTTTATAGCGAGTTGGCTTAGGATTACTCCAAGATTATCTGTCCCTGTTTGGATGAACATTCCATTATCGACTATCATCCCAGACTGACCTCCGCTTGGTATGTAGTCAGCTATCCAAGCCTGACCTGCAAAGACTCCTAATATTCCTACTGTAATGCCAAGTCCAATAAGAATGCCGAAGGAGCCCAAAGCCGCAATTATAGAACTTTTAGATACTGCTCCTAGGAAGAAGACCATGGACAAATATAAAATTGTAGAAAGAAGAATTCCTAGAATGAGAATTGGAGAGAATATTACGTAATCTTGGGGACCATATATAGCATAGGATAGACCCAAACCTATTAAGTAAAGGATCGTGTATGCAATAGTTAGTATTATGAGAGCAGCGACTATCTTTGCAAGAAATATCATAGATCTAGATACTGGCTTTGAAAATAAGATGTGAGCCCTACCATGCTCGAATTCTTCAGGAATCGAATTCATGCCTATGGCTATTGCAATTAAAAATATGAAGAAGCCTGATGGGGAAGACAAAGCTTTGTAAGGATCTTGTTGAATTGCTTGACCGGTTATGGAAGAGAAGATTACTGGAACTACGAATGCAATCATCTGAACGAGTATGATTATCAGCAATATTGCCTGAAACTTCCTCTTCCTTAAATTCCAAAGGATTTCATATTTTAAAAGAGCCCTGAACTTGCTCAAACTGCTTGCCTTTTTCTTTCTCTCCAAAGTTAAGACCCACCTTTCATAAGCTCTAAGAAAAGCTCTTCAAGACTTCTCTCTTCTGCTTTCATACCTATTATAAGACCCCCAGCATCAGATATGGCTCTTGATATTTCAACTCTAAAATCACCTGCTTTCGAGCAGAAAATCTGAACCTTATTGCCAACCAAGTTCACCTTCTCTACAAAGCTGAGGTTTTTTATGGCGTTGATGATATCAGGAGTTATCTTCTCTAACTCGACGGTAAATTCATGGGATTTGGAGAGCTTCTCGAGGAGATTTGGGATGCTACCTTCTATGATCTTCATACCTCTATTGATTACTGTAGCGTGGGAGCAGATCTGCTGAACTTCATTTAAAAGGTGAGAGGATAGAAAGATTGTTCTTCCCTCTGATGCTAGCTTCTTAATCAGC
>JARVKD010000021.1 GCA_029775875.1 Nitrososphaeria archaeon | reverse complement strand
AATGCTTCAACAGATATGAAAATTCCACTGATGAATATTAATGGAAGTCGAACGAAATTAAGTAGCATCATTACATCGCCTGGGTTTTCTGTTGGGAAGGAAGCAAACATTATCCCCAGCGTGGCAAAGCAGAACGAAGGCAATGCTAGACCTAGGATCAAGCCAAGAAGGCTAATTATTTGTGTTCCAAACCATGCAAGTCCGATCAGTAGCGGTATGACTCCTATTGCTAAGCTGAACAGGAAGCCACCTAGAGTCTTGCCCAATATGATTGAATAAAATGATATTGGTGCGGCTAGTATTCTTTCAAAGGTTTTCGCCCTTCTCTCTGTGGGGATGACCATTGGACCGATAGATGATGCGCTGAAGAGTATGGTAATGGAGATTAATCCTGGAATTAGGGTTGCGGCTGGAGCGTTTTTTCCTACTGCGAATGAAAGAAACATGAAAAGAGGAAACAGTATTCCAAACATGAGCGTTCCGGGTTTAATGTAATAAATGCGCATGTCTTTCTTTGCAATTGCCCAAGCAGCACTTAGATCAGTTTTTAATTGCACTAGGGGTAGTCTATTTCTATTCATTGAATTTCCTCCTATTTGTTTTTACATTTATTTCGGTCAGCCTAACGAAGACATCTTCTAAGCTTGGGCCAAGCGTGTTCAGACTTGTTGGTTTAAGATTGTTCGATCTAGCATATTCCCATAGGTTTGATAGTGCACTAGATGGGTCATGAGTGTAAAGCCTAAACTTATCTCCTTCCTTGCGCACTTCATTAACAAATGGAATTTTTTCAAGTTCCTTCATTATTCTTGGCGAAACTTCATCAAAAGCCACTTCTAAGGATTGAACGCCCTGTATGATTTTCTTTAGCCTTTCGGGAGTGTCTATTGCCGCTATTTTTCCTTTGTTTATTATGGCCACTCGGTCACATGTTACGCTGGCTTCTTCGATATTATGCGTAGTCAGGAATATCGTCACGCCTCTTTGATTGAGCTCTCTGACTACATCCTTAATGATTAAGGCGCTCTGAACATCCAATCCAGACGTTGGCTCATCTAAGAAAAGCAGCTGCGGATTGTTGATCAAGCCCATAGAAATTGTTAGACGCCTCTTCATCCCTTTTGAAAAACCCTTTGTCTTCTCTTTCCTTCGGCCATGGAGCCCGAACATTTCAAGCAGTTCCTTGGCTCTTTTTTCCCGTTCAGTCTTGCCGACTTGGTAAAGTTCGCCTGTAAACATGAGGTTGTCCCAAGCAGAAAGATCATCGTAAATGTTGGAAATTTCAGGCACAATTCCCATGTATTTCTTAGCAACAATAGTTTCACTTTGAATGTCATGCCCAAATATCCTTGCAGTTCCTTCACCTAGCTTAGTCAAGCTAGTGAGCATCCTTATTGTAGTGGTTTTGCCAGCACCATTGGGTCCTAAGAACCCGAAAATCTCGCCTTTTTTTACTTCAAAGTTTATGTGGTCCACTGCCAAAAGGGCGTCATAGTATTTTGTCAAGTTTATTGCTTCTATCGCGTTTTCCATATTGTGTCACCAAACCCAAATTATTCAATTCCGCAAAAGAAATTTCCTTCATGCATTCATTTTTCCCCTTTTCCAAAATGCTCTTCATAAAACCTTGTCAAATCGTCGAAAAGCAATTTTCTCTTAACAATGGAACTAAGACCTCTTCTTAGAGCTTCAACTCCATTTTTAGTTACCGTGTAGACCCTCCTTTCAGGTCCGCCTTCGACTTTCTCCCATCTTGATTCAAGCAAGCCTCTCTCTTCCATCCTTCTTAAAAGCGTGTAAATGGAACCTGATTCCAGCTTGTGGCATCCACAACTTTTTTCCTCAATCTCTTCCAGAAGTTGATAGCCGTGCATGGGTTTCTCATATAAGACTCTAAGTATGAGGAACTGTATCCACCCCCGTTCAGGATAGCCGTGACGATAACAGCAATGATTAGAACCACACATTCTTACTTTTCCCTTTAGAATAGATAACAATGTTACATATATAAGTGTTATTGTAATGGCTTGGCCTCTTAGCGACTTTCTTGATATCGTCGAACCGTATTCTCACAACCGTAGGATATATTATAAAGAATAAAAGAACACCTTTGGGGATGGACAGGTGTCCGAACCTAAGCGAATCCATAAATCGGCCAAATTGCGGTAGAAATCTTCAATGAGAAACCCTGCAACAATACTTTGGGTTAATTCTGGCTCTACATCCGCAGTCTTTCTCTTATGTCTTGAAGGTCGATGGCTATGAAACCTTCACTTCGTATTTTCTCTTTATTTTCTATTTTCTTAGCTATTATCCCTAGAATGGATTCTTTTGCATCATGTATTTTTTGAGCCTTTTCCGTCAGCTCCAACAGCAACCTTTTCGCTTCATGATAGTCTAGGTCAGTCCATTTCACTTCTACTGCTAAGGCCCTATTCTCTTTCTTCTCCAGTCCTAATAGGTCTATTTCCGTCTCTTTCCACCACCACTTTCCAATCTTCTCAACTTGTATTGGGAGAAGATTTCTCTTAGCCATCTCGACTAAAACCTCACAGCAGATCCTCTCAAAAACCTGCCCCAAATACCCGTTAAACTCTTCTCTAACGCCTTCCCACACATTCCTCTCCAATTCCAGCTCGATCTGCCTCTTGTTCGGCCTTACAAACCTAAACCAGAAACTGAAGAAGGGATCCCTTATCTTGTATAGGCCTCTCTTTGCCTCGGGCTCGGTGACGGGCGTAATCCTCTCGATCAAGTCGAGAGTTTCTAAAGTCTTCAAGTATGTGGTGGCGTTTTCTCGGCTCAGCCCAGATGCGTCTGCAATCTCACTTAGGGTATTCTTACCCAAGGCTATGACTGAGAGTATATCCATATAACGTTGCGGGGCCCTAATCTCTTCCATGAGCAACATTTCGGGTTCATCATACAGGGGCGAACGCTTGCTCAAAATCTTCTCAACAATATTCTCTTCCCAACTTAAGTTTTCGTCTATATGCTCCAGGTAGGCCGGTGTTCCACCAAAGCTCCCATAGATCCTTACAAGTTCCTCGGCTGAGTACTTCCTGAACCAGTTGAATAGGTCTAGAAACTTCAACGGCTCGATCTTCAGTGTCGCTGTTCTTCTACCATAGAGGGGCGCGTCCCCACTTAAAGCCACTCTCCCTATGGCACCTATTGAAGAGCCTGAAAGTATCAGAAAAGACCTAGCTTTAGACAGTTTCTCATCCCAATACTTCTGTAATAATGACATAGCCCCGTCAATATTCGTTAACCTTTGAAACTCATCAATAGCCACGATGATGCCGTCTCCACATCTCTTCACGAGATACTCCATAAAAGAAGCAAAGTTCGTGAATCTGAAACCCTCAAAAAACTCGCCTTCCACAACACGAGAAAACTCAGTCAAGATCGTCTTTTCCTCAGCATTAGGAACATAAAAGTAGAGACCGCGCTTACCCCTCAAGAATTCTTGAACAAGCCTAGTCTTCCCAACCCTCCTCCTGCCATAGAGCAAAACAAGCGCTGCACTTTTCTTGTCGAGGAGCCTATTAAGCGCTTCAAGTTCGCTGTCCCTATCCACGAATTGTAGAATCATGATTGTAACAATCTAGATTGTAATATTTAAGAATTGCTAATCGTCGTAAGGAGAATGGGCACCAGATATATATTCGCTAGTTTAGTAGTGATCCAGCCTATCTGTTAAATCATGAGTTCTGAGCTCGCAAATAGGCTAAATCATATACTTGCTTTTCTATTTAATGATCAACAATATACTATCAATCTTACGGCTTAAGGAAGCCCTTGATGACATTAAGAGTTTCTCCTAAGTTTTTGACAACTATCGGCTTTATTTTCAATTCTTCAAGTTCCATGAATTTTTCTTTGAAACTGTCCTTAGCCTGTTCCCCTACACGATATGGTTTACTTGATGGAGAAATTAACACTAATCTCTCAATACCTACTTTATGCGCACCCAGTAAGTCCGAAGGTGCATCACTTATAAACACCGTCTCAAGAGGCTCTAATTGTAATTTTTCTAGAACCTTCATGTAAATTTGAGGATTTGGTTTTTTAGAACCGATTTCTCCTGAAACAACTGTAGCATCAACTAGCTTCTCGATCCCTGCTTGGATTATATGGTTTTTAAACCAAGGAACTGGTGAATCACTTATGACTCCGATCTTCAATCCAATTTTTTTTATTTCGGCGATAACGCTTATCGTTTCTGGATAGACCACGAAAAGTCTTCTAGCTACCCATGTCTCAAGTAACTTATTGATGATATCTTCACTTTTGGCAATTCCAACTATATCCAAAAATTTTTCAACATATTCGCGGTCGCTTTGCATTCTACCCAGCGAATAATCCTCCCAAAGCTGTGTTCCAATACGGGCTCCTTCTTTTAGGGTAATTTCCTTTCCTGCAGTTCTTACTATTTCTAACCAGTTGTTGATAGTTTGATAACCGCCTTCACGAGGCACCTCAGCCAGAGTACCATAAAAATCAAATAATGTTGCTCTTAACATTTCTTACATCCAAAATCATGCGACCAATTAATAAATTATATGTCAAAGAGTAATTACAACGTCTGGACATACTATGAAAACACTGCTCTAATCTCTGTCTATTATGGCATGACTAGCCAAAACTTAGTCATCCCAATGTGCATATACAGTCTACCCGAATATTCTGTCTTTCTCAATGTCGAATACTGTTCTCTTTTCGCCATTGTATATTATTGATACTTCTGTGGTAGATAGGATCCCGCCTACGATTTCTGCAAAATAGCCTCTTTCTCTAAAAATATTCAAGACTTCTGCAACTCTCTTGTCGTCTGTTGTGACTATAAAGCCAAACGAAGGATAAGCCAATAACCATGTTGCAAGATCAACTCCTGACGGTTTAGGGATTCTCTCAACATCTATTACAGCTCCTTTTCGACTCGACTCACACAGCATAGCAACGGTTCCTATGACTCCGGGCATGCTGATGTCTTTTGCAGCGTTCACCAGTTTTAGTTTGGAGAACAAAATCATGGGTTCGATTCGTTTACTTATTTCATCTTTATTCAATGTAGAAACTGTATCAAATGTTCTGATCCATTTCTTATCTCCGAATTTACCTTTGACATCTACAGCTACTACCAATTTATCTCCATTCTGGGCTGTAGAGCTTGGTATCGGGTTCTCAGTTATACCTACAACTGTCCCACTGACTTCGTGAGTCAGCGAATCTGGATGTGTATGCATTTTTGCCAAAATCAACCCGTAAGACTTTAATGCCCTCTTTATGCCAAGAGTTATCTGCCTTCTAATTTCTGGAGAGCTTGATGATACAACCCCGCTTAGCGCTATAGGTTTACCTCCTTTTGCCACAACATCGTTAACATTCACGAGTACACAATAAAACCCAGATAATTCAGGATCTATACTTACTAAGTCTTCTGCTATGCCATCAGATGAAATCAAAACATATTTGCCGTTTACTGGGAACCAACCTGCATCCTCATACTTACACTCTTCACTTATTAATCTTGCTAGCTCGCCGATGATTAACTTTCTTTTAACTCCCCCGTAAGACTTGATTAAATTAACCAAAAAATTTATGTCAACCAACACTATCGACCTACTTATCCTTTAACTCATGAAACTTTCTGAAAGCTATGGCTTGACTCTTTGTCACTTTCGACCTCTATCATATAAACAAATGAACTATCTCCAAATTTTAAATCTTTCCGAATCCGATAATCTTTATTAAAGCTTTAGGATGTAGAAAGGGATGAAATGTTGGAAAAAATTCGAGAAGATATACTTAACTATAGAAGGGAAGAAACAAAGAAAAATGTTTGTAAAGCATTGAATGAAGGTTTACTCCCAAGCGAAATCTTAGAAAAGGGTCTGCTTGGAGGGTTGAAAGCTGTAATAGAAGAATACAATAAAGATGAAATTGGGTTGCCTGAGGTTGTATTAGCTACCTGGACCTTTAGAGAGGGTATGGAAGTGCTTGAACCATTTCTTAAGAATTTAGAAAAAGCTAAACCTAAAGGCATAATCGTAATAGGCACAGTAGAAGGAGATATTCATGATTTAGGAAAAAACATCATTAAGACTTTCTTGACTGTTTCTGGTTACGAAGTTTACGATCTTGGAGTTGATGTATCTGCAAAAGAATTTGTCAGCAAAGCTAAGGAGTCAAACGCAAACATTGTAGCGATGAGTGCACTAATGACTACAACAATGTTCAATATGGAGAAAGTCGTGGAAGCTCTAAAGGAGTCGGGAATAAGGGATAAAGTCAAAATAATTATTGGCGGCGGACCCACAAATCTTGACTTTTCTAAGAGGATAGGTGCTGATGGTTACGCAAGAGAGGGTAAAGAAGCAATTGAAGTTGTCGATAAACTAATGTCAGAGATGAGGCGATGAAGATGGAAAGAATGTCTTCATATCAAAGAGTTCAAGCAACACTGAATCATGAAGAGCCCGATAGGGTTCCTGTTCACTTCTTCTGTTCATTAAAGAGCGCAAGCTTATTAGGAATAAATAATTATCAAGAGTACCTCCAGAAACCTGAGTATATTAGCCAAGGGGAGCTTTCCTTTTACAATAAGTTCCATCTCGATTCCTTATTGGTTTTCACGGATCTCTGTATCGTACCTGAAGCTTATGGTTGTAAAGTTAGATACTATACAAATAACTCACCGTCTGTTGCAGGACACATAATAAACGAGTTAGAAGATTATGAGAAACTCGAAGTATTAGATCCGTTAAAAGGAGGTAGAATGCCCACAATCATAAAAGCAACTGAATTGCTGACCAAGAAGATGAAGAAAAAGGTTCCTGTAACAGTTGGTTACATGCATCCTTTAGGAACTCTCTTAGATTTGAGAGGTAGAGAGAGGGGGTTAGCTGACATAATCTTACATCCAGCTTTATTGCATAAAGCTCTTGAAACCGTTACCCAAACAATAGCTGAATTCCTAAAGGAATGCGCATACGCTGGCGCAGATGGATTGTTTATCGCTCCTGGGGGATATGGAGGTGTTTTAACTCAAGAACAAGCACTAAAATTCGGCATTAAATATGATGCTAAATTAATTGAAATTTTAAAGAAAGAAACAGGGTTACATGTGACTGCTCACTTTTGTGGACGTAAGCCTTTCATAGATCTATGTCTTAGAGAGTACCCTCCAATAGAAATACTTAGTTGGTGGGATAAGGGATCTAACCTAAGCCTCAGTGAAGCCAAGAAGAAATACGGGGATAAAATATGCCTTTCTTCAGGCCTTGATCAAAACAAAACATTACTGTTTGGATCTCCAGTCGATGTTGAGATGGAAGCCAAAGAAGCCATTAAAATAGCGGCAAAAGGTGGAGGCTACATTCTAGCACCGGGATGCGAAATATCACATAGAACTCCTGATGAAAACCTATTTGCAATTTTAGAAGCTGCAAGGAAATATGGAAACTATCCAATCTCTGATAAATGATCGTCTCAGGACAGTTGATACAGCCTATTCTTCTATGTTCTTTGCCTGATTTAATAATGCTCCCCTTTCTCTAACTCTTCTATCTCAAATTCTAGTTAAATAAAGACTTCAAATATTCCTTTAACGATACAAAAATATGGTATCTGATATGACAAATGAAGTTGAGCCTATTCATGCTCATGGTTTCTTTTGGTTCTCTCGAGAAGGTATTGTTAATCAAACCATCATATTTGATTATTATGATGATAAGGGATACTATGCCTCCCTTTTACACAAGCCTGACGAATATGAGCAAGAAATGACGAGACTCTTTTATTCTATGCAGAACCTTCTTGATCAAGAGAAGATAATAATAAATGGTATTAATTGCAAGCCAAAAGTGCTTACCGTAAGCCTCGACCATAGGGGCTTGGAAAACCTTCCCTGTATTACCTTTTTTGTAACTTTCAAAGGCCAAACAAAAGATGGGTTAAACAGATATGAGAATTTTTATGAGAAGGGCATAGTCGAATACGATTACGAAGCCTACTGGCTTTTTCCAAAAAGGACAAGAATTCTGAGCGTTGAATCTTCAATGGAATATGAGATTATCACTAAGAACATCCTTATTATGAGGGCAAGAAGGGGCGACAAATATTCTGGTTATGAAAAGATAGAGTTTGATATGAAGTAGAAATCGATCAAAGTATTTCTCATTCTATTAAGCGTATTATAATAAGGGAGGATATTACGTAAAGAGATATGCCTAAAGCCATAGATTCTGCAAATCCTATCTTTGGCAAGAAGTAGATGAAGACGAGTAGGTAAAGTATCCATGCTGGGGTGAGAAAGGCTAAGCCTTTTGCATAAGAGAGAGTAGCACTCATGCCTGATTCTAAGTATATTATCAAGAAGGTAGTGAAGGTTACAGAAGGGAAAAGGGCTATGAATGCTGCCAATAAACCCTTTCCTTCGCTACCAATGAATATAGTAGCACTGACCACGACCCCTCCTATGATGAAATAAAGTAAGAGAAAATTGACATGCAATTTCTTGCCCCTCATGCCTCTTAAGATACCTCCAATAAATATTATCAGTTTAGAATCGGATTTCTGATTCGCTTTAACCTTTTATCTTGACCAGTCTTGAAGCTAACGCTATCATTATTATGGCTGCACTTATACTTGCAGTTATAACAATACTTTGATTTTCTATTTGCTTGATGATAATGCCGATCAGAGCCCAAACGATAACAAGACTAAAGGCGATATCTTTTCGTGTGATGATGACTGATAGGGTAATGATCATGGCTATGATGATTACCAAAATAGTCCAAGTAACATCACTAATTCCCCAACCATCCCAGTTAATAGCGGTTAGCGCAGCAGCAACATTGGCTATAGGTGCAACTGTAATCCAACCCAGGTAGACGCTAAATGGCAGATGCACATACAATCTTTCTTTCAAAGGAGCATCAGATCGACCTATATTGAGGCGAAGATAGATTACGATCAAGGTAATCAGAAGAACAAACATAAGTGCGAGAGAAAGGATAATTTGCTCATAATGCCATAGAAAAATCCATGAAATATTTGCAATGCAACTTAACACAAAAAAGAAACCAATTTTATGCAAGAAGGTTTTTTCTCTTTGACTGAGCAAAGCTTGATAGACCGCAAAAATCAACAATAATGCATAAATGAGTCCCCATATTGAGAAAACGTATCCTGCAGGAGTAAACAGATTCGGGTATGAGTCCGATATCTCAGCCGTAGTTTTTCCATTTAAGGGCAATATATTGGCTAGTGCATTGACTACTATCAGCATAAGTAAGGCGCCTAAATTTGCACCCTGTAAGAAAATAGATCTTTTGGGGATTACCATGAATATATTCGCCCCATTTAACCTATGATTACTAAATAAGCTTTTTTTGATTTTATAGATTCGGTTTATTCAAAACCAAAGTGAAACTTAGCAGAAAAATTACCGTTAAACAAAAGTCCTATCTTCCATGCGTGGTATCTTCACTATCTCCATAAGTGATTCTGCATTAACCTCAAACTGTATTTTCAATAAATGTTACCTCGCTTGATATCTTTTGTTTGCATCTGCCGCCATTAGTCAAAACACCTACTATGTCTCCATCAGTAGATATCTACAACTGGGTAATCCTTCTTTTTTATCGTTCTTGTTATGAAGCTTACTAGTTTATTTGAGGCAAACTGAAACCTAGGGTTCATTGAACCTTTGTGATTTATAGCCCAATTCCCAAATGAGAAGGAGAAAAAGCTACCCAGCTCTCGGAATGGATGTGGCTTTCCAGTCTTGCAGCGCATGTGGTTTGTACCCCCGCGCTGCCTTACTGGTTGGCCCTCGCTTGATCGCTATGGGGGGTCCTGTGGTTGTCCACAAGCCTCACATCAAAGCGATCAGACGACTGCCGACCCGCGCGACATGCCAAGGCTTCCCCTGACATGCGAGTTCGATCGACAGACCCATGCCTTTTCCGGCTGGGAAGCACAAATTATATGTCAAGAAAGTTATTTATAGTTTTTGGATTTAAAACGTGCTTTCTAGGTCAATTTCTTTTGATCCCATATCATTTAATTGCTTTCACTAAAGCATCTGTAAGCTCAAGATTCGTTATAACAGGAATTCCGAACTCCACAGCCTTTCTTCTTATCAAATAATCGTCATCTATGGCTTTTAGAGAACTGGCCCCTTCTAATTTTAGAACGTTAATCACCAATTTTATCCTCTGATTTATCAAATAATCGAGGATGTTTGGCTTTTTGCTCTCACTTACTTTGTGCAAGACTCCACACTCTATGTCGTTCTCGATTAATGCTTCTGCCGTGTGCTCTGTAGCATATATTTGGAACTCTTTCTCCAAGAATTTCTTAGCTATAGGAATTATGCTTTCTTTATGTCCTCCAACTGTAATAAGAATTGAATCTCCTTTCTTAGGCAAATTCAGCCCACCAGCAATAAGAGCTTTTAGAAAAGCTTCCTCAAAATTCTCTCCAAAACAAGCCACTTCCCCAGTAGAGACCATCTCAACGCCAGTTATAGGGTCTGCACCTTCCAACCTCATAAAAGAGAATTGAGGGACCTTTACGCTGAATCTATTTACTGATGCTTCGCCATCTTTGATCTCTCTTCCTAGTATGGCATCTGCAGCTATGTTCATCAGATTTATGCCAGTAGTCTTTGAGACAAAGGGCATGCTCCTTGATGCTCTTAAGTTACATTCTATCACATAGACTTCTCCATCTTTTACTATATACTGAATGTTAAAAGGTCCTTTAATATTCAATCTTGTAGCTATTCTCTTCGTGTAATCTCTTATCTTATCTTTGACATAGTTTTGAATATTGATAGATGGTATGCACATGGTAGCATCCCCTGAGTGAACGCCTGCATTCTCTACATGCTCTATTATCGCACCTATGAAGACATTCTTTCCATCACAAACACCATCAACTTCTACTTCTTTAGCATTAGTGATGAATTTCGATATAACTACAGGGTGCTCCTTTGATACTCTTGTTGCCTTCCTTAAATAATCCTCTAATTGTTTTTCATAGAAAGCTACGTTCATGGCAGAGCCAGAAAGGACATAAGATGGTCTTACCAATACTGGATAACCTATCTTTTCTGCAAATTCCTTTGCCTTCTCTATTGTTCCCAACTTGCTCCATTCGGGTTGCTTTATTCCTAATTCATCGAGTATCGTACTAAATTTTGATCTATCTTCTGCATTATCTATGTCTTCAGCAGATGTCCCCAATATTTTGACGTTATTGCTTGCGAGCTTCATAGCCAAGTTGTTAGGTATCTGCCCACCTACACTTACAACTACTCCATCAGGTTTTTCTTTTTCAACTATGTCCAAAACTCTCTCCAAGGTTAATTCTTCAAAGTACAGCTTATCTAGAACATCATAATCGGTTGAGACAGTTTCTGGATTGTAATTTATCATTACGACCTCTTCTATCCCCTTTTCTTTTAGAGCCCAAGCCATATTCACACAGCACCAGTCAAACTCTACACTTGAGCCTATTCTGTAACAACCAGAACCAAGAACAACGACTTTGCTTTTTCTTAAGATTTCTATGTCGTCTGTTTGACCATTATATGTGAGATAAAGGTAGTTGGTGACAGCTGGCCATTCTGCTGCGAGAGTGTCTATCTGCTTTATCACCGGTAATATTCCTAAAGATTTTCTTATCTTCCTGATTTCTGCTTCACTCTTCCCAACTATCCTGCCAATCTTTTTATCTGAAAAACCAAGCTGTTTAGCTTTCTTGATGATCTCAGGAGTTAAATTCTTTTTCATCAGTTCTTGGAATTCTACTATATCCTTGATTTTGTTTAAGAACCAAGGGTCTATGCCAGTCAATTTAAAAATTCTTTCTACGTCTATGCCAACTTGCAGTGCTTTAACGATGTAAAATATTCTTTTATCTGTTGGATTCTCCAATTCATGTTCTATCCTCTCTATGGCAAAGATGTCATCCCTGCCAACTTTTAAATCGTCAACGTCTGTCAATTCTTTGTCTATGTCGAGCATTCTTATCGCTTTTTGCAAAGCCTCCTCGAAGGTCCTACCAATGGCCATAACTTCTCCTACAGATTTCATTTGAGTCCCAATTCTTCTATTCACACGCTTGAACTTCTGGAAATCCCATCTTGGAATTTTAACTACAATGTAATCTAACGCAGGTTCAAAACAAGCAGTAGTAACTCCTGTAACTTTGTTCATCAACTCTGGTAAGGTATAGCCAACAGCAAGCTTCGCAGCTATATACGCTATAGGATAACCAGTAGCTTTTGATGCAAGGGCAGAGCTTCTTGATAATCGAGAGTTTACCTCTATTACTTTATACTGTTCAGAGTTAGGGTCTATGGCAAATTGTATATTGCATTCTCCTATTATTCCTAAAGCTCTTATTACCTTAAAACTCGCCATTCTTAGAGTATGATATTCTCTATTGGTCAAAGTCTGAGAGGGGGCAACTACGATGCTTTCTCCAGTATGGATGCCCATCGGGTCAAAGTTTTCCATATTGCAGACTATTACACAATTATCATTACAATCCCTCATCACTTCGTATTCGACTTCTTTCCACTTCCCAAGGTATTCCTCAACTAAGACTTGTTTTATTCTGCTGTGAACTAAACCTCTTGTTGCTATATCTGCCAATTCATCTCTATTATGCGCTACTCCTGATCCTTGTCCACCAAGTGTGTAAGCAACTCTTACCATTACAGGATAGCCTATCTCATTAGCAGCCTGTATTGCTTCATGGATAGAATTTGCCTTCTTGCTTTTTGGAATCGGTATTCCATTTTCCAGCATGGTTTTTCTGAAGAGATTTCTATCGTCAGCGATCTTTATTGCCTCAATACCAGTCCCTATGACTTTTACATCATATTTTTCCAAAATTCCTCTCTCAGCTAATTCTACGCCACAATTTAGGGCAGTCTGACCTCCAAACCCTAAGAGTATTCCATTAGGTCTCTCTTTTTCTATTATCTTCTCAACGAATTCTGGGTTTATTGGAAGAAAATAGACCTTATCAACGAATTTATTGTCAGTTTGAATAGTTGCAATGTTAGGGTTAACTAGTATTACTTCTATCCCTTCTTCCTTCAGAGCCTTTATAGCCTGTGCGCCCGAATAGTCAAACTCTCCAGCCTCACCTATTTTTATGGCTCCACTTCCTAATATCAGGACCTTTTTGATCCAATCAAACTTTGGCATACTTCTTCACCTCTTTTATGAAGTGGTCGAAAAGAAAACCCATTTCGTAAGGTCCAGGAGAGGCTTCTGGATGAAACTGAGTCCCAAACACAGGCTTTTTTCTGTGCTTTATGCCCTCTACAGTCTTATCGTTCACGTTCTTGAACCACACATCAAATTCAGTTTCTTTTAAACTTTCGTCATCTATGGCATATCCGTGATTTTGACTCGTTATGTAGCATTTACCAGTGGACAGATCTACGCAAGGATGGTTTTGACCCCTATGTCCAAACTTCAGTTTATAGGTATCTGCGCCTGCTGCAAGCGCAAGAATCTGATTTCCAAGACAAATTCCCATCACAGGCAGATCTGTCTCTAGAATTTTCCTAACAATTTGAACTGTTTTATCACATTTTTTAGGATTTCCTGGACCATTAGAGATGACTATGCCGAATGGGTTTAATCCCAGAATCTTTTCAGCAGGGTAATCGTAAGGCACTCTTACAACATCCATGCCTCTTTGTAAAAGATTTCTTATTATGCCAAATTTTGTACCACAATCTATTAACACGACTTTTGGTGATTTCTCAGAGTCATACTCGACAGGCTTATCTATAGTCACTTCTTTTACTAAATCCCTCTCATTGGGATCTTCTATTTCTTTTAATCTTGCTTCGATTTCTCTAAGATCTATTTCTTCCGCTACTTTAAGAATGCCTAGCATGGTACCCTTGGCTCTTATTTTCTTGGTGAGGTCTCTAGTATCTATGCCTTCTATGCCAGGAATTTCTTGCTCATATAACCACTCATTTAATGTCTTTTTATTAGACCAGTGGCTAGGTTTTCTGGTAAGAGAGTATATCACATAGCCTTTGACTTGAATTCTGTTGGATTCAAAATGCAGGGGAATTTCAAACTCATCGGTAATTGAGTAATCTGGTACACCATAGTTTCCAATCAAAGGATAAGTCTGAATCAATATCTGGCCAAAGTAAGATGGATCCGTTAACGATTCGGTGTAGCCAGTCATGCCTGTGCTAAAAACGACTTCTCCTGAAACTTCACGGGGATAACCAAAACCATTGCCTTCTAATATTGTTCCATCTTCTAGGGCTAAAATGGCTTTAACCAAAGTCCACACCCGTTTTGAAAATGCGGTTTGCTAAACATGAAAGAAACAATCTTTCATGGAAAAGAAAGAGGGCATCCTTAGCAGGAAGGACTTTGGTTCTTACTCCGTATACACGCAATCCCTATGGCTACACCTTATAATAAGAAAAAATATGCACTAATAAAGTTTTTTATTGCTCTAACTAAGCAAATTTTAACTAGGAACTTGAATTAGCGTACTCAACCAATCTTTATCAAAACATCGAATCCTTGAATCTTGACTTCATAGGTCGGCTCAGGTTTTGTGGCAGGAGATCTTATCACTTTACCGGTCTTTACATCAAAGACAGAGAAGTGGCAGGGACAGGTTACCTTATCTTCTTCAAGATTACCCTTAGACAAAAGGCATCCCTGATGAGTGCAACGATTACCTATTGCAAAGAACTTTCCGTCCAAATTTGCGATCAAAATATCTTTTTTGTCGACCTTTACTCCAATCATCGTTCCTTCAGACAAATCCCTAACTGAAGCTATTCTAACAAATTCTGTCAAGACAAATCTTACATTAAAAGATATTTTTAGTATAAAAATTTTCCGTGAATGTTAGATTTCTCAAAAATGAATGGGACTTAGATTTAAATCCAAGTTCCAATCTATTGAAGCTATGAAAATTGAGGACATAAGGTGCTTTATTCCTGTCGGAGGCAAGGCGGTAAGGTTAAGACCCTTAACTCAAGATGTATCGAAGCCTTGTCTCAGGTTTTTGAATAGGCCTCTCATCGAATTTGCGATGATTACTCTGGCTGAGCAGGGTATAAGGAACTTTATCTTTGGTGAAAACGGCTACATAAACTACACAAACCTCTTTGACCAATATGGTGAAGGGGTTGGTTTTTCTGCGAAGTATAGGATTACGCCAAGGGTGCATATCAAACATCAGCCCAATCTGGACGATCTAGGGAGTGCTGATTCGTACAGGCTGAATATGGAATACTATGATGTAAACGATCCAGTAATCGTTGTGCAGGGTGACAACATCTTCAAGATCGATCTCCATGACTTTTTGGAAAAGCATGAAGAAAGAGGGGCTATAATGAGCATAGCCCTCTTTAAAGTAGAGAATGTGAAGGATTATGGCGTGGCTGATCTAGGACCAAATATGAGAATCAAAAGGTTTGTCGAGAAACCTTCGCCAGAAAAAGCTCCCAGCAACTACATCAATGCAGGCATATACCTCCTTTCACCAGAAATAAGAAAAGAGGTGGAGAGTGAGGAGGTGACGAAAATTAGGGAGCTAAGAAAGAGGCTGGACTTCGGCTATGACTTAATCCCCTATCTAGTGGATAAAGGTCTGCCAGTTTATGGTTATGAATTGAAGACATGGTATGATTTAGGCACCCCAGAAAGTTACCTCAAGGCTATGAAGGACGTTCTCTACGGTGTTTTGGACATAAGAGTTGCAGAAGAGAGGCTATACCCAGAAAAGAATATCTGGGTTCAAGGATACAGCAAGGAATCCATAAAAAGAAGGGAGGATATATTGAGAAAGTGTAGAGAGAATAAGTTATACATAGACGGAGGAGCCCTGATTGGACGACATACAAGGATAGGAGATTACACAAGAATCATAGACTCAAACATCGATAACTTTTGCATAATCGGTGAAAAAGTTGACATACAAGGTTCAGCCATCATGGACGCAGCCAGGATTGGAGATTGCGCCCAAATATCAGATAGCATACTAGGTAGAAAGGTTGTAATAGATTCAACTTGCCAAAGCCCTACGTATATTGAATCAACTTCTGTCATAGGCAATGCTGCGCATATTAAAGAAGGGTGCAGGCTTGTAAAGACTAGAGTGAATCCTGGTCTAACGATTCCACCAAGAATGACTTATTTCGACAAATTTCTTCAGGGCTACGAAGACATAGTGAGGCTAGCGGAACCAACAAAATTGGACTAACCATGCCCTCTGCCTCAATTCCAAAACTGGGAGCAGGTCTTTCCATATTTATCTTAATAGCCATAATAGCAGTTGCAATAGCCCTTGTTTTACTAATTCGAAGAAGAAAGACTAGAATCACTCCTTATGATATCTTGACAGCAGTTCTTAATGTTTAGTTGACAATAACTCATGAAAATGCGGAGTGCGGGATTTGAACCCGCGACCTTCAGCTTGGGGGGCTGACATCCTAACCAGGCTAGACCAACTCCGCTTAAGCATAGTCAATAAAAGGAGTTTTTATTCTATTCTATAACATAATCTACTTTACCCTTATTCCACATAAAATGGCAATCATCAAGGATGAAGCCACAATATCAGCAGTTGTACCAGGATTCAATTTATTTCTAGGATCTCTTAACTTCTTATCAAAGCGATCTAATTCTATCCTACCATTTTTAGAAGTTAACCCTCCCAATCTTAGTATTATCTCAGCTTGTCTTGAAATCTTTTTGGCTTTCATCAACCCTATTTTAACCGCTTTGCTTACGTCTTGTGTATGCTTTAGTCCAACTTTCCTAGCGATAAGTGTATCAGGATGCTTTGCCAATATAGTTAAAAAAGTATGCACAGTTGCTATATTGATGTCGCCTGTCTTCTCATAGACATCTAAAAGGGTCCTATAGCCTAAATTAAAAGAAATTCTCATACCTGTTGTTAGTTCCTTAGCTATATTATCCCATTTAGAAGAAATCTTCATCAAATCATATAGGCTGAGTTTTTTCTCCAATATCTTACTCTTTGCATCAATACTCATAAGGTCTGGTGCAACTTCTGCCTCTAATCTACCCAGGGCTGAGACGCTAGATTCGAGAATGGCATCCCAAACATCTATGGCATCTTGATAGGTAGTTGCCTTCATAACCTTGGATAGATTTGTACGCAATCCATTAGGCTCTATTTTAGATTTTGTAATCATGAATCCTGCCGCTGCTGCCAATGGGATGAAGAGCAAGATTATGCCCAAGTGGGTATTTCCTCCTCTGTGCCATAGCTTCACCTCATGAACAGCTTCTTTAACATGCTTTCCAATCCTCATTTCGCTGAGCTTAATTAGATTTAGGCTTGCATCAATGCCCTTTAGTGCAACCTCCCTTATGTGAGGTCCAATGGCTATAGAGCCAGCCAAGTAATGCTCAAATCTTGTATCTATGAAGTCTGCATTTCTATGGACATTACCAGGCTTTGGTGTGCCACTTACCTCTAAAGCTGAAGCAAGCTGAGCCGCCATCATTATCTCGTCAGCCATTCTTTTGTAATAATTCTTCATTATGTTCGCTAAAAGAAATATTCAAAGATATGTTTTATGTTTTAATTCTTGACTAGATCGTTTAACTCGTTTGAGCAACTTATTCTTTAAATATCTGCAGTATATAAGTTGAAGCGTCGTGATAACAATGCAAAAAGGAGTTAGGAAAACCCTTGCCATGGCTTTCGTCTTCTTGATGATACTACCTGCTATATTGACGCCCCAAGTTGGTGCTACTGAAGCGCAACAACCATCCTTTTCTGTAGGTAACCGTTGGACGTATAAAGTCGAATACCTCGATCCTGACACAGGAAATGTTGTAGCGAATGGAACTACTATTAGAGAGATCATTGGAGAAGCCAATGTTACTATCGATACAACGACATATAATTGCTTCGTAGTAATGACGAATCATACAACAATGGGCTTTAATATCAAAAGTATGGTCTACTTACTTAAGTCAGATCTGCGTACTGTTAAGGAAGATATGGAATATTGGCTAAAGACAGGGGAAGAATTTACTCTTTATCAAATCTCTAATATAACCTATGATCCTCCACTTAAGGAACTCGACTTCCCTCTAACAGAAGGAAAGAAATGGAATGTCAGTCTATCAAAGACTGAGACAGTAACTTTTCCTGGAGAACCTCCAGATACGAAGACTACTCATCTTGCTCGAAACTATACTGTTGGCAACACTTTGGATAGAGTAACGGTAGATGCAGGAACTTTCGATGCTTTTGTAGTTAGTTATAGAACATCGGATTTTATCTACGAGCAATATTATTCTTCTAGTGTTGGCGGTAGCGTCATGGAGCTACAGAAAAGAAGGTCAGATGAGCAATTGATGATGAGAATGAAATTGATGGAGACTAATCTCTTAGGGCCTGCACCGTTAGAGTTATGGGTCTGGTTGGCAATAGGCATAGGCATTGTAGTAGTAGCTGTCGTAGCTATTTACATCTTCATCAGGATGAGAAAGCCATCTGCAGTAGGAATGCCAAAGATGGTGCTTCTCGCCAAGTTTCGCTACCCCCTATTTTTTAGATAAATTTAAAGAACTGGGCAAAGTAGATGAGTAGTGACAGACCGTCATACATTGCGTGAAGGAGACTTTATCAAGATTAACGATGGAACTATCTTCGAAGTAAAGGGATCATGCCATCCTTCAGAAAGGGTAGTTGCTCTCATTAGGTATATCCCAGACCCTAAAGGCGATAGAGAGCTTGATGGTATACCATATAGAAAAGTCTACTCCATAGATGAAAGATACAGGATATTAAAGGAGAGATATCCTCAGTTCTTAATCTTTGATGATGCCTTTGGCGAATATATGCCAGAAGTCGATCTTTCGAGCGTTATTCATGTTTATAGACCAAATGATAAATTAGGCGAGTTAAGAAAGAACGTTCAAATGAGTAAATTGGAGAGGCAAGCTCTGATCTTCACAAAAATTTTGAAGAAGGAAGCAAATATACCTTGGAAGAAGATAGGCATAACTGGTTCTATATTGTTGGGACTCTGTACAGATAAATCTGACATAGATATAATAATCTACGGTATAAAAAACTGCCTTCGAGTTCATGATACTATGCAGAGCCTTTTGGCATCAGAGCGTTATGTCTCACGATACAAGATGGAAGGTTTAAGAAGATTGTATCAATTCCGTGTAAAAGATACGATAATGTCCTTTGAAGATTTCTTAAGGCATGAAATTAGAAAGAATTTTCAAGGAGTATTTGAAGGTAAAGAATTTTTCATAAGATATGTCAAAGACTGGAATGAAGTTAAAGAGAAGTATGGCGAAATAATCTATAAGCCTGAAGGATATGCAAAGATAAAAGCCAAGGTTCTAGATGACTCTGAATCTATATTTACACCATGTGTCTACAAAGTGACAGATGTTGAATTTATGGAAGGGCAGAGACTAGATGGACTAGAAGAGATAGCATCGTTTAGAGGAAGATTCTGTGAACAGGCGAAGAAAGATGAGATAGTGATCGCTCAAGGCAAGGTTGAGAGAGTGATCACTCGCAACAAAGATTATCTCAGAATTCTTTTGGGAAGCAAGCCAACAGACTTCATGGTAACTATAACCTAAAAATTTTACAAACGATCTGAATAAATAGGTAATATTCACCATCTCTTTTATGATTACAAGAGGTTTCAAAGACAAGGATTTCATAAGAACTCCTGAAAATTTTTTCTTCTGCGTCGTTGGTTACTTGCATCCCAAAGATAGGGTATTATCTTACCTTAGATATTTTCCAAATCCTGCTGGGAAGTGGGGGCATGGTTCAGAAAGGTATGCAAGAGCCATGCCATCATACACTATAAGTTACTTGCTCAAGAATATAGAGTTGTTAAAAAAAGATTTTTCAGATTACGTATTTTACTCAGATGTTTTTAACACACAGATGTCATCTGTGCCTCACAATAAGATAAAGGAGCATTATAGACCAGAGCATAGACTTGATGGAATATTAAAACTTGACAAGCCTGATAGATTACAGGAGAAAGTCATAGGATTGGCCACTTTAATCTCAAACAAAAGTAGCATACCTCTAAGCTGTATAGGTGTAACAGGATCTATTCTTATAAACATCTACAGGCCAGAGTTCTCAGACATAGACCTTGTTGTTTATGGAAGGGATAATTCTCTTAGGGTTAAAGAAACAATCCTGTCTTTATATGGTGAAAAAAAGAACAATTTTCAAAAACTTCACGGGAATGCTTTGCATAATTGGATCAAAGGGAAGGCACGGGATTATCCTTTAACTTATGAAGAGGCTAGAAAGATCTACAGTAGAAAGTGGAACTACGGCTCATTTAGAGGAACAAATTTTTCTATACATCCAGCAAGGCTAGATTCGGAGATCACTGAAAATTATGGCGACAAAGTCTTTTCTCCCATAGGCATGGTAAAGGTTAGAGCAGTAGTTTCTGATACATCGGAATCTATCTTCCTTCCCCACACTTATTCGTTGAAAAGAGTTATAGTAGAAGAGGGTAAGAAAGTGCAAGATATTAAAAAGGTTACTACATACGAAGGCTTGTACGGCGGAATATTTGAGATTGATGATAAGATAGTTGCTAAGGGGAGGCTAGAGAAAGTTATCGATAAGAGAAGTGGAGAAGTCTATTACCAGGTTTTGGTAGGTTCTCTTGAAGGCAAAGGCATGGAATACATAAAGCCATTAAATCATTAAACGACCAGTTTTATATACATCAATTATTTTCGCAATTATAAACTTCAAAAATAATTAAGGTTAGTTATCAAAATCTCCAATTCTAATTCCAGTTTACGCTAAAAAATCGAAATATAAAAGAAGAAAAATAGTTAAGGGAGTGGTTTTTCAATTTTCCTGAAAGACCATGAAATTTAAGGCGATATTGCTAACAGGAAGGAGCTTAAAGCAAGGAATAGGAAAAGAATTGAGTAAGGTTTCAGATAAATACATGGAGAGTGTATCCATTTGTGAAGTTCATCCAAAGGATGCTGAGGAATTAGGACTTAAAGAGGGCGATTCCATACGCGTCACAACACAATTCGGTAGTATTGTAGTCAAATGCAATCCTTCACAGAATATCGCTAAGTCTGGGATCATCTTCATCCCTTACGGTCCTTATGCTAACATGGTCATGGGTCCAGATACAGATAGTACTGGCATGCCTTCCTTTAAAGGCTTATCAGCCGAAGTGGAACCAGCGCCAGGAGAGAGAGTTTTGAATGTGAAGGAGTTGTTAAGCCAATACTTGAGAAGGTGAAGAAATTGGTAGTAATTAAGAACATTATTTGTCCGATATGTGGCTGTTTGTGTGATGATATAGAGGCTACCGTTGAGGACAATAAGATAACAAAAGTCAAAAACTCATGCTCTGTTTCGGCTACAAAATTCTTGAACTACTATAAGGAAAGAAATCTCTCCCCTTTGATAAGAAAGAATGGCGAGCTGAAACCTGTAAGTCTGGAAGAGGCTGTAGATAGGACTGCTGAAATCTTGATGAATGCAGATTTCCCTGTCATTTATGGTTTTGCTTGCTCAGGTTGTGAAGCCCAAGCTGTAGGTGTAGAGCTTGCTGAAGAAGTAGGGGGAATCATAGACAATCAGACTGTTACTTGCCATGGTCCTAGTGCGTTAGGATTACATGACCAAGGCATGCCTACATGCACTCTTGGAGAAGTCAGACATAGAGCCGATCTTATCGTCTATTGGGGGAGCAACTTCCAAGAATCTCATCCAAGGCATTTGGCAAGATACTCCGCTTCATCAGAAGGGAGATTTAGAAAAGGGAGAAAAGAAAGAAAACTCGTGGTCATAGATGTAAGAAAGACCCCAAGTGCAAGGCTTGCCGATCTCTTCATTCCTGTAGCTCCGGGTCAGGATTATGAGCTCATGTTAGCATTAAGGATGGCTCTACAATATGATGATATAGAAGAGGAAAGTGTTGCTGGGTTGCCAGTTGAACAAGTCGAGGAATTAGCAGAGATGATGAGAAGCTGTGAATTTGGGGTTCTATTTTATGGGCTAGGTCTAACCATGAGCAGAGGAAAGGCGAGAAACATAGACATGGCTGTCTCTCTTGTTCGCGATCTGAACAAATGGACAAAATTCGTCATCATGCCCATGAGAGGGCATTATAACGTAACTGGTATGAACGAGGTAACTGCTTGGCAGACGGGATATCCTTACGCAGTAGACTTGAGCCATGGCTATCCATGGTATAGCCCTGGGGAAACAACGTTCACAGATTTATTGAGAAGAGGAGAGTGTGATGCTGCCCTTATCGTAGCTTCAGATCCTTTGGCGCATTTCCCCAAAAATGTAGCTCAAAACCTATGTAAAATTCCTTATGCTGTCATAGATCCTCATTTATCAATGACGGCTCTTGCTGCAGAAGTTGTCATGCCTTGTGCATTTACAGGTATAGAAGCTGAGGGGTCTGCCTACAGGATGGATACAGTTCCATTGCCTCTCAGGAAGGTCGTCGACCCCCCTTCGGGAATAAACTCTGATGAACAATTAGTTGGCATGATATTACATGCTATAAGATCGAAGAGGAGGTGATAGAGGATGGATTTGCTGATAAAGAATGGAGTTGTCTATGATCCTTTAAATGGCATTGATGGAGAAATTATGGATATAGCCATAAAAGGCAACAAGATAGTGGAAAAAGTAGATGAATCTAACGCTTATGTGATAGATGCATCGAACAAGCTTGTCATGCCAGGGGGGGTTGATCTTCATTCACATATAGCAGGACCAAAGTGCAACACAGGAAGGATGCTTCGCCCTGAGGATCACTATAAGGATGTTGAACCCAAAACTCAAGTAAAGCGTTCAGGTGTTGGATATTCTGTCCCATCAAGCTTCACTATAGGTTATAGATATGCCATACTTGGTTATACAACTGTTTTTGAGCCTGCCAACCCACCTTTGAAGATGCTACACTGTCATCATGAATTCAAAGACATACCTATTCTCGATAAGGGTTGCCTTGTTATGTTTGGCAATAATTGGTCTGTAATGGAGTATTTGAGGGATAACAAACTTGATGAGTGCGCAGCCTATGTAGCTTGGACTCTGGATGCAACGAAGGGCTATGCAATAAAGCTTGTAGACCCAGGATGTGTTGAAGCTTGGAAATGGGGAGATGTAGAGTTCTTGGATGTGCTATGGGGAAGACCTGAAGAAATAGATGAACCAGTCCCTCGCTTTGGTGTAACTGCAAAAGAGATAGTTAGAGGATTATGTAAGGTCAACAAACTTCTCAATCTACCTCATCCAATCCATGTTCATGCGAATGGTCTAGGCACACCTGGCAACTATCAGACTACCATAGATACTATGGATAGTGTCAAGGATCTTGCTGAAGAAGATAAGCCAACAATACATCTGACTCACGTTCAGTTCAATGGATATGCTGGCTCAGACTGGATCACCATGAGGTCAGGAGCTTACGAAATAATGAAGTATGTCAATGCCAATAAGCATGTAAGCCTAGATCTTGGTCAAATCATCTTCACCGACACCACTACGATGACAGGTGATGGACCCTTTGAGTACAAGTTGCATTTGCTGACTAAGAACAAGTGGACAAACGCGGATGTGGAAACTGAGGAGGGTGCAGGTCTTGTACCAATACACTATAAGAAGAGCAACTTTGTCCATGCAACCATGTGGACTATAGGGTTAGAGTTAGCCTTGCTTGCAAAAGATCCTTGGAGAATCTTCATGACTACTGATCATCCAAACGGTGGACCTTTTACTCATTATCCTAGGGTTATGGCTTGGCTTATGAGCAAGGAGGCTAGGAAGAGAACTCTCGATAAGATTTCAAAGAGGGCAAGATCTAGAAGTGATCTAGACAATATGGATCGTGAATATTCATTCTATGAAATAGCGATTGCAACGAGGGCTGCAACTGCCAAGATCCTTGGCTTAAAGGACAAGGGGCATCTAGGAGTTGGCGCAGATGCCGATGTTGCCATATACGATGTAAATCCAAGAGAGATAAATCCATCAAGTGATTATAAGAAGGTTCGCAAAGCTTTGAGCAAGGCTGCTTTCACCATAAAGGATGGAGAGATAATAGTAAAGGATGGAGAGATAGTGAAATCCATAGAGGGAAGGACTTACTGGGTGAAGCCCAATGTACCAGAAGATTTGATGAAAGCCATGGAAAGCAATCTTGCTAACAAGTTCCGTGAATACTATACAGTAGAAATGGAGAACTTCAAGATACCTGATAGGTTCATAACAAGATCTTCACCCATACCTACATATTACGCATAATTCCTATAATTTTAACAAATCCCTCTTTTTTATCTTTGAATTATGAA
>JARVKD010000020.1 GCA_029775875.1 Nitrososphaeria archaeon | reverse complement strand
AAAGTCTTTGCTACTATCGATTTTTCATCATCACAAACAATCTTTGAGTTGATGATCTCTTTTGGGTAGCAAGTTATCAAGTTATCAGGCTTAATGGACAATAGCTTATTGTAAGTACAATCTTTTGCTAATAGAGTATAGAACCTCTTCACAGAATCTATCAATAAAGCCGATGAACTTTTCCCTTCTTGGGTAGGACCTATGGATAGTAACCTAAAACTCATAGGAGATGCTTTATGAATTATCTTCTTGGAGATGACCTCAAGTGAGGTGCCTGCATCGCCATGTAACTCTATCTCACCATAAGATAGCATTTTTGCTTTTACATTTATCAAGCGTACGATGAAACCTATCTGTAAACTCTCTACAGCCTTTGATTCGCTATCCCATATGGCAACACGAACTGCTTGGTCACTCTCTATATCGTTTATGTAAAAATGAATGACAGAACCTTGGCTACCATCTTTCCTTGTGAACTGAGATGATTTTGGTTCAGTCTTTATCGAACCACGAACAGAAAGGTAAGAGGCTGGAGATTTTATGGATGAAACATCCTTCGTCACTTCCTCTATAGTCGGGAATTTTCTTATCAGTTCTTGATCATTCACAACTTCTATGCCTCCTCTCAATCCTAAATGTAATACAGGGCGCCCGTCTAAGTCTGCTTTAACATAGCCTTTTATCATCCTCACAACAGTGTTTGGGTTTATGTTAAGAGAATCTATTAAAGTGGCTTTTTCATCCCATAATGTAGCCTTTATGAAATCATCTTTGTCAAATAGAATGATCTTTCTGTAAAAACCTTGAGACCCATCCTTCCTTGTATAACTCTGAACAGGATATATGCTCAAAACACGAGATATTATCGTTATTTCGTTGGCTCCAACGTAGAGATTCTTTAGGGTTAGATCTGAAGTCATCATATACTCCAAAGTTATGCCTAGGTCTGAAGCTACAAGGAAGAGCGCGCCCATATCTGTTAGGTATCCTGCTCCTACCTTTTTCTTCTTCTCATCTATCAGCTTCGATAAGGTGCTCTTATCCATACTTGAGCGCTTTTGCAACTCATCGAAGAGCCTATCGAATTCTGCCAATTCTTCCTTAATTAGTTAAATCGTTCATTTATTTAAGTTAAAAGTTATGTCTCAATTTGGTAAAGTAACACATTTTAACAACTTTATCCGAATAATAATTTGGCAGATCCCTATGAGTAGCAAGAAAAAGGAGCGCGGAGCCCCTATGCCAGCTTCTAGTGCTGGGCTTCTAAGGTTTTTCGAGGATGAGACAAAAGGAGTAAAAGTTCGTCCAGAGATAGTTATCGCATTAGCAGTTAGTATAGCTACCCTCTCCATTCTTCTGCGAGTTTTCTTACCAGCGTAGTTGGGTAGTATGCAACTGCAGAGGGATTCTAAGTCGCGCATAGCTAGAAGGTATCAGAATCTTTTCACTTTACCATCTATTAAAGTGGCAGTAGTTTTAGCTATAGTAACATCTGCTTTTTTATTCATTACTTCTTATTCACTGCTTTACAAATTGGACCTATCTGCGCTTATGACTCTAATTATCTTTGAGGCTGTAATTTTTGTCTCAATAATGATAGAGCAGATAGTTCTAATGGGCAAT
Organism: Nitrososphaeria archaeon; assembly: GCA_029775875.1. Lineage (GTDB taxonomy): Archaea > Thermoproteota > Nitrososphaeria > Nitrososphaerales > JACAEJ01 > JAVZMU01. Next base: position 23,955 of record JARVKD010000020.1, on the reverse strand, counting down.
CCTTTGGCCACCTTTAGGAGGCTCGTTTTAATCTCTTTTTTCTCTTACCTAGTTTGGTTATTCGCGTTAATACTTGGCCTTCTACTTTCCATCCTTTTGTCAATTTATCACGGGAATTATATCTCTTTTTTACTTCTAGGCTTTTTTTACGTCATAGCTTTTAGATTGTTAGTAGTAGGTTCTATATTTTATGGGAATCCACTGAAAAAGGCCTTTATCACCTTATTTCAGCCAATCATATTGGCTCCGATCTTGTTCCCTATTTCATCATTTACCGAAATAGTCACAGTATATGCCGTCCCCACCTTAAGTGGCGTTATTATCGTAACTTCAGTTGCATTCTATCTATTCTTTGTCAATAGAACTGGCGTAAAATTAATGGGGATGGGTTCTTTGGAACTTCTTCGGGCTTTTCTTTCGGCTTGGGCTGCCAATAATCCTGGATTTATAGAGGAGTTTATGGATAAGATAAGTTCCCAAGAAAAAGTCAGAGTAAACGCAATTGTGTTAGATTCAAAGAATATGAAAATAGCTCTTGTAATACCAGAGGTGCACCCAGGTCCCTTCTATCCTGTAGGAAGTAGCAACTTGCCTTTTCATCTCCAAAACTGGTTCTTAAGCAATGGTTTCTCACCTATGATTTTTCACGGAATCTCAGGGCATGAGCTCAATCTTCCGTCTAAGAAAGAGGTAGACCGATTTATTTCTTCATTAAAAAACCTAAAGACGATAGCATCAGGAAAGACTTGCAGCATTCCAGTAATAGCCAAAGTTGGAAAGGCAACGGCCACGTGCTTTGCCTTTGGTGAGACAGCTTTGATTATGCTAACCCTCTCTCCCTTCGGCATGGAAGATTTACCATTGGATTTAAAGCAGAAGATAGAAGATTTAGCCTTGAAGTTCGGTTACAAACATGCTGTGGTAATAGATACTCATAACTCACAGGGGGATGCAATAAGCAAAGAGGATTACGATGAGTTTATTAAATGCGCTGAGAAAGCCCTGACGAACTTAAAGTCTGTAAATCAATATGACTTTAAAGTCGGATTTGCCCATTCTTCAGAACTTAATCTTCGATTAGGAAACGACATAGGACCGGCTGGACTCGACGTTTTAGTTTTAGAAATTGATGGTAAAAAGTATACTATAGTAGCTGTAGATTCGAACAATTCCATTAAGGGTTTAAGAGAAGAATTGTTAACGAATTTTAAAGATTCAAATGCACCCATCTTAGAGTTATGCACTTCTGATACTCATATCACTGCTGGTAAGACATCGAGCTCAAAGGGCTACATATCTCTAGGAGAAAGAACAGGATCAAAAGAGTTATCAGAAGTCATAAAGGCTCTCATTGATAAATCATTGGAACGATTGACCTCAGCTAATTTTCAAGTTAATTATGTTGATTCATCAGTAAAAGTCATAGGTATGAATCTCATCGATAATTTTTCAAAAGTCCTCGACAAATCTTTATCATTGGTTAAGAAAGGCGGTCTAATAATCGCAGTTCTCTCAATTCTATTCGTGTTTTTGACTAGGATTTTCGTTTAACTCTATTGGCTGATTTTACTAATAGGCTTTCTCCACCATCTCTTCACATATAAATAGACTACAATTGTAGATATGATAGTAACTAAGAGAAGTGAAGTTACTATCCATCTCCAATAACTCTCATGTTCCAGAAAAGGTATGCCATAAACCGTCGCAAGGGTGTTAGGTACAAGAATGGCTGTTCCTATGATCGTTAACCAGAGCAATAGTGTAGTCATCTTATTCGTTATGTCTGCTTGAATAACACTGACGCTGCCTGAGAGTACCTCAAGCATATTTCCTGCAAGTGATATCTGTCTTTCTAAATCTGAGAGAATTAGATTGAATTTTGCCAAAATCTCTTCTCTATCTGAAACCATCTCTGCATCGCCGTATCTTAATGAATGCACTACATCATGAGTGGCCCATGAAATATTTAGGAATGTGACTATCGATCTCCTTATCTCGAACATCTCAGTGCTAATTTCACGCACAGGAGAAGTTCTTAACGTCATTTCCATTGTTTCAGACCTTTCAACTATAGAACCTAACACCTTGAAGTTATGTTCATTTACTTCGTCTATCATCCTTGATAGTAAAAGGGTCTGCCTTTCGGCCCATTCTTCATCCATGGTCGGGAGCTTCTTAAGAAAAGATTCCGCATATTGAGAGAGTTTCAGTAGATATTCCGCATGCTCATCGCGGATAGTAACCAATAGATTCTGCTTGATGTAAATCAAGAGAGGTATCGCGGTTACCTTTCTTTCCTCAAATCTTACCACTGGTATCATAAGCCCCAAAACATCCCCTTTGTCTTCGTAGTTCGATAGATAACCTGAAAAGAGTGCTGAGGGTTCCAAATTGAGCTTAAGCCCTTTTGCAACTTCTTCAGCACCTAAAGAAATATCGCTAACGACGAAGTCCAACCAAGTCAATTTACACTTTTCAGTATATGACAAAGCTTCGTCTAAGCTTTGGGTTGAAAATCTCATCTTTGATCCATTCGAGGTCACGCCTGCACAATGGATCACTCTGATCATAACTATTCTGGATAACTTTATTTTCTCAACTTATTAGATTTTTCCATCCTGATTTTTGTCTATTTAAAGCGGGTCGAATACATGTACTCAATTCTTGTGAAGACTTTAATAATTTGATATTCAGTTAAAAGATAGGTAAAAGATTTAAGCTTATACAAAACATTTTAATGGAAAATTATCTCTATTCATGCTCAAACAGATTCTTTGTATCATAACTAAGTTCGTGCTTTGTTTGCATACTGGTAGCCAGTAAAGTATTGTATAGAAGCATTGCAACAGTTATAGGACCAACTCCACCTGGAACTGGAGTAATTGCTTTCACCTTCTCCTTTATTATCTCAAAATCTGTATCGCCAACTAAACGATAGCCGCTCTTTGCAGTAGCATCTGGAACCTTGTTTATACCAACATCAATTACTACAGCTCCTTCCTTTACCATATCGGCAGTGATTGCCTTGGGGCTACCCATTGCTACTACCAAGATATCTGCCTGTTTAGTAAAATAACTCATGTTTTTGGTTCCAGTGTGGCATATAGTTACTGTAGCATTGGCCCCTTCTTTTTTCTGCATCAATAAAGCTGCCAGTGGCTTTCCTACAAGATTGCTTCTTCCACAGATTACAACATGTTTACCTGAAGGGTTGTAGCCACTTTTTATTAACAATTGCTGAATACCAAAAGGAGTACAGGGTATTATACAAGACTCTCCTCTCAGTAGTTTGCCCATATTCACTGGATGAAGACCATCGGCATCCTTCTCTGGAGATATGGCGGATATAGCTTTGTGCTCATCTATTCGCTTCGGGAGAGGCAATTGCAAAAGAATTCCATGGATGCTTTTATCTCCATTAAGATCTTCGATGAGCCTCATTAATCTATCTTCTTTTATATCTTCAGGAAGTTGATAATTCCTCGATCTAATTCCAACTTCCTCACAATTCTTATGCTTTATGTTTAGATAAATCTTAGATGCTGGGTCATCGCCTACTAAAATTGTTGCTAAGCAAGGCTCTATGCCATCTTTCTTGAATAACTCTACCTCATTTCTTATTTTGTTTTTGATTTCTTCAGATATTTTTTTTCCATCTATTATTGCTGCCATCATCATAACACCTTATCCAAAGGCTTGCCTTCTTTCGCCCACTTATCTTTCTGATACTCAATAAACGCTCTCTGCCTCTCATTCCATTTCTCCTCCCAATTATCACTATAATCTATCCTCACTTTCCTCCCTTCTATCTTTAATCTTCCATCTACGTGCAGTTGAATCGCTTTTGAATAAAGCCTATGCTCAAAAACCAATATTCTATCAGAAAGAGTTTCTTCTGTGTCATCATCTCTAACTGGAACTGCATGCTGTAGAATTATTGGTCCTACATCTACACCTTTCTCCACATAGTGTACAGTGCATCCAGATACCTTAACGCCATAATCTATTGCCTGTCTTTGAGCATGCAAGCCTGGGAATGAAGGTAACAAGGCAGGGTGAATATTCATTATCTTGTGCTCATACTCATTTATGAAGTAAGGGCTAAGTACTCTCATGAAACCTGATAATACTACTAAATCCACATTGTAATCTCTTAGAGTTTTTATGACCTCCCTATCAAAGACCTCCCTATCTTTGTTCCTATGGTCTATAAACTTACTTTCTATCCCATTCTGCTCTGCAATCTTCAATGCGTATGCATCTTTTATGTTACAAACTAGAGTGCCAATCTTCACATTTTCTAACACTTTTAACCTTATATGGTCAATTATTGATTGAAAGTTTGAACCTCTGCCAGATGCTAACACTCCTAGAGAGAATTCTTTCAAGTCTTTCTAACCATTATTGAACTAAATTTTTCATTAGAACATTTTAAAAGTTTCTCATCATAAAAAAATAGATTAAGAGCAAGGGAAATTAATCTTTGCAAATAATAGTGAGATGATGGACATAGGCTTTTTGATTAAGGAGATAAGAAAGATGCTTCAAGAAGAGGCACCAGGAAGCGAAACCGCTCTAGAAGAAATAAACAGGGGTGGAAGAGGCGATCCCTTTGAAGTACTCATAGCAACAATATTATCACACAGGACGAGAGATGAAAATACGAGCAGAGCTTTCCGGCAACTATTCTCAAACTATAAAAATATGAAAGAAATTGCAGAAGGCGATGAGAATGAAATACAAGAATTGATAAGGCCAGCAGGTTTCTATCGTGTAAAAGCAAGGAGGATAAAAGAAGTTTCGAAGATAATAATGGATCAATACAATGGAAAAGTACCTGATGATCTTGAACGATTATTATCATTACCATCTGTTGGTAGAAAGACGGCTAATTGTGTATTAGTGTATGGTTTCGGTAAAGAAGCGATTCCTGTCGACACTCATGTTCATAGAGTTATGAACAGACTGGGATTTGTTGATACGAAAAAGCCTGAAGAAACAGAATTCGAGTTAATGAAGAAAGTCGATAGAAAATATTGGATGGATATAAATGAGCTTTTTGTGAAATTTGGGCAAAAAATTTGTAAGCCTATCATGCCAAGATGCAACATATGTAGACTCATAAGCCATTGTAAATGGTACCAAGAATTTGGTAAGAAAATTTGTGAAAAGAAAGGAATGATTAAACCTTAATCGATTGGTAAATTGATCATTTGGCAAACTATATATTACGATTGATTAATTCTTTTTAATAAGGGACATGCACTTTGTTTTTGGTTTTTTAACGGGTGATTATTTTGATGGATAAGATCGAAGCTAAAGGTTTGAACGCTTGGTATAATAGTAACCATGCAGTAAAAAACGTATCATTAAGGATAAAGAGCAATCAAGTAACGGCTGTGATAGGACCATCAGGGTGTGGTAAATCAACCCTCATTAGATGCTTCAATAGGATGCATGAGCTTGTTCCTGGAGCAAAAGTATCTGGTAAAGTACTTTTAGATGGAGAAGACATCTATGCGGACTTTATCGATCCTGTTGATATTAGGAGAAAGGTGGGAATGGTCTTCCAGAAACCTAATCCATTCCCTACTATGTCCATCTTTGATAACGTAGCAACTGGTTTAAGGCTTAATGGTACTAAAGACAAGAAGAAGGTAAGTGAAATGGTCGAGAAAAGCTTAGAGATGGTTGCGCTCTGGGATCAGGTCAAGGATAGATTGAATGAGTCAGGGGCAAGTCTATCTGGTGGGCAACAGCAGAGATTGTGTATAGCAAGAGCATTGGCAGTAGAGCCAGAAGTTCTCTTACTTGATGAACCGTGCTCAGCCCTCGATCCAAACTCAACCTCAAAGATAGAGGAATTGATAGTCAACCTTAAAGAAAACTACACAATAGTGATTGTAACTCATAATATGCAGCAAGCTGCCAGAGTCTCAGATTTTACAGCGTTCATGTATCTAGGTGAGATAATAGAGTACGGAGAAACTGCTAGAATATTCAAATATCCTAAGGAAGAGCTGACCGAGAGGTATATAACTGGCAGGTTTGGTTAATTCATTATGGCACGACTACTAGATCTAGGAATGGACAAGCTCACCAACATGATCTTGGACATGGCAGAGCTATCGGAGAAAGCTGTTACTACAGCAATTCAGGCATATACTGAAGGGAAGGATATGAGAAGTGAAGTTTTTAAATGGTCCGAAGAGCTCAGATTCCTCCAGGATGAAGTGAGTGAGTTAGCTATAGAATTGATAGCGAGGTATCAACCTGTGGCATCAGACCTTAGGTTCATCAAATCTTCCATGGAGATAACTTATGGCTTATCCCGCTTTGGTCGTTATGCCTATGATATAACCACTGTGCTAAGCATGTTTGGAGACCTATCAAAATGTGATCATTCAACAATCATAAGTATGGCAGATAAGGCAAAGGTCATGATACGCAAGAGCCTAGATGCCTTCATAAAAAGAGATGTAGAAATGGCAAGAACTCTCTCAAAGATGGATGATGAAGTCGATAATATGTATAAAGAATATGTAAAAAGGATCATCGAAAGTAAGGGAAGCAATTTGAGGTGCTCTGTATCTGCAACTTTGATTCTAAGGTATCTTGAAAGAATAGCGGATCATGCCAACTCTATAGGTGATAAAGTAATCTACATTATTACAGGTGAGAGCACTCCTAGAAGATAAAAATTCATATTGAAAATCATCCATGAAGTAAGCATCAAAATTCCAATCATTCAATTTGCCTAAACCAGAGAATGAATGAGTATAGACTTAGCAAACCTACTAATATGAAAATTATAATACTATATTCACCAATCCAGAATGGATTTCCTTTATAGAAGGGAAAGAGAACATAATTTGAATTTTCGTGAACCCACATGTCAAAGAATATGTGAGATAATCCTCCAAATGCGCAAGAGATAAAGATAAAATTGAAAGAATATGCAACTTTTCTTGGGAAGAATTTGAAAAAAGCATAAACCCTTAAGATGTTTTTCTCAAATCTTCTTTCCATTGCATAGATGATTATACTCAACACGAGAGGATAGATGGTTAATACAAAGAGATAACTGTGCCAGAGTCCATGATACATAGGTTTTCCTAATAGCCAAGAATAAAAAAGTTCAAGATCGACAAAAGTAGATGAGAAGAGTAGCGCCATAATGTCAAAGTACTCTGGTCTCTTAAAATGCAATAGCGCAATGGCTGAAAAGTGTATAGGATTGGGAGGCAAACGATTTCACTAATTAATCCTTGCCTATTCCCCTAGATCCATCACGAGGCGTTCATAGATCCAGCATGATAGAATGGTACCAATTCCTGCTCCTAAAATGATGTCCTTTAAAGAATCCAAAGGATAGTTAAAGTAGCCAGGTTCAGGTCTTAGATAATACGCGTCAATGGTTTCTCCAATCTCCCATCCTAATGCTATGATCGCTAGAACTGAGAATATGAAGAACCACATGAACTTTCTGTCCCAACCAAGGTATCTTTCAAGGGCAAGCGGGACAGTCAAGGCTCCTAAAAGCCAAGGAGAAGTAATGTGAGTCCATGTGTCAACGAAGCCTGGCGCGTTCAGTTCTGGGTTCCAATACCAACCATAATATTGACTTGCGTTTTGAAAAGAAATGGCGAAAAGTCCCAAAGCAATAAGGTAGATGAGGTAGTATTTGTTCACGATAGTGTATTGAATTTTCTTTCTTTTTCCGATAAAATAGAGAATTATGTGAGCTATTATTAGAGAGTATACTGGAACGAAAACCCAAGCCACGGCTCCTCTAACGCCTGTGCTTACAGTCAAAAATGCATCTATGGGTCTAGTAAAGACGAATTCAAGATACATTTGTAAATAGTTGGGCGTCCCTTCCCAAGCAGAAGGAGGAAATGTAAAGTACCATACAAAGAGAAGAATAATTATCACTATGGCTACAAAGATTGCGGGAAAATAGCGTTTGAGTTCTAGCCTCAATTCCATCTACCGATCTCTATACAATTTCTCTGTTGTTTTGTTGCATATACTTGAAGTGTTATTTAAGCGTTGAATAAGTAAAAGATTTCTAATCCTCAGGCTTCCTAATGGCATGACTTGTGATCTCTAGCGAACATGCATTATACGCGGAGCAAAATTCCTCACATCTTTCTGCCCATACTCTTTCCTCATAAGCAAGATTACAAACTTCACAAGTATAAAATACTCTATCTCCACTTTTCACTTCTTTTACCATCTAAGTCTTCCTCCAATACTATATCCTTATTGTCAGTCCAATATTTAGTGAGCAACCTTACAATATTAAGATGGCGATCGACTAAGTATTACCTTAACAGTTTTCCGTAAAAAAGAGTTAAATTTCAGTATGAATACAAACAGAATCTGTATGTCTGCCAATATTTCGATGTCAGTTGGGAAAGCGCGCATTCAGGTGATATTTTGAAAGCCTTGATTGCATACGGCACACGCTATGGAGCAACGACTGGAACCTCAGAGGAAATCGCCAAGATATTAAGAGAGGAAGGCTTTGATATCAAGATAGTTAACCTGAAAGAAGAAAAAATCAAAGACATATCAGAATATGACTTAATCATTGTAGGCAGTAGCATGGGAAATTGCAGATATGCAAGTGAGGCTGAGGACTTTCTTAAAAACTTCAGGAAGGAATTCGAAGGCAAAAAGCTGGCTTTGTTTGTCTCTACAATGATAACGTTCTTTGAAAGAGAAGGCAAGATAGATGACGTCACAAAAACACGAAAGATTTCCTTAGAGGACAGGGTTGCAAAGTACAATCTCAAGCCAATAGCGTTAGGCTTTTTCGGCGGAGTTATTGATTATAACAAAATGGGCTTCATAGCACGTAAAGGTATGGAAATTTTCAAGCCACAACTTGAAAAAGACGGCTTCAAGGTTGCAGAAGGTATCTATGACCTGCGCAACTGGGATGAAATTCGCAATTGGGCTAAGGAACTATCTAGGAAGGCTGGACAATAACAGCATGACCTTTGTCATACTCGACTATGCCGCAGGAAGAATTGCTGACAGTCTGAAGAGAAAGGGAGGGGTTCTTATAGCATCATCAGAAGGTTTTTTCGTAAATGGTAGAGAAGGTCCGCTGAAAGAGGAAGAACTAGAGAAAGCGAAGAAATACACCGAAGACCTAGTAAATAAGTGCAGGGAAGGGATTTAATTTTCAATTTGAACGCCGGGGATGGGATTTGAACCCATGCGTCCACAAAGGGACAACCGCTTACTATTCTAATAAACTCGAGGCGGTCGCCTTAACCTGGCTTGGCTACCCCGGCTATTTATGTTTAAATCTCTTATACTAATTAACTTTAATTTGATATAATAGTGTGATTGATACGATTCTTGCGGGGGTAGCCAAGTCTGGTCAAAGGCGCAAGGCTCAGAACCTTGTCCCTTAGGGGTTCGTGGGTTCAAATCCCACCCCCCGCATCGATAATGATGTGGAAGCATAGCACATTTTCTATCCTAGATGCTAGACCAAGGGATATTAGCATAGGATAAATTGACTAGGTAGAATTTAAAATTAGAAATCAAGGGCGAACATTCTAGCCTTGATACATTCTTCAGAGATAATGATAATTTAGACTCATCTTCTAATGCTTAAATACTTTATACATGATAATGAGGGGAAGTGAAATGGAGAAATCAGAACATATCTCTACCAAGAGATCGATCAAACTTCTAGCACTAATAGTATTAATGGCAATTCTTGTTCTTAGCATAGTTTTCATATACATATCTATAAAACCAAGTCCAAATACATGGGATGTCTACCCTGGGCAATCGATCCAAGCAGTCTTGGATTCTGCAAAACCTAGGGATACAGTCATTGTTCATGCAGGAGTATACAATCAATCCGTGGTTATTACTAAATCAATCAATCTAATAGGGGATGGTGCGATTCTTGATGGAACTCCACCTGCTGACTCAGGGACTACTCTTCAAAATGATAGCATAATAATCGAACAGGGTGTATCTGATGTAACTGTTAGGAACTTTGAGATTAGAAACTATCTAGATAATGGTATTACGGCTTGGAACAATGGTACAAGCAACATCCAAATCATAAACAATGTTATTCACGATACAGGGATCGCCATCAGCGTAGGAAACGATGGTACGGGTTTTCATGAAAATTGGTTCATCAGCAATAACACTGTCTATAAAAACGGGATTGGCATATATGTAGCACATGGAAAGAATTTTGTAATCTCAAACAACATTGCTGAAGAATCTTTTTGGTCTGGAATATGGGTTGGCACTGAAATAGGTAGTACTTTTGATACTGAGCATATAGAAGTGATAAATAACACAGTTACTAACTCTGGTTCTGGCATATATGTATTAAGTTCTTCTGAGGAAGCAGAACTTAAGGACATAACGATTACAAATAATACAGTATCTAATTGCGGTGAAGATGGCATCGTAGTATTAAAATTATCTGAGGATTGTAAGAATTCCAGAGATGTCTTCATATACGATAATACAGTTAATAACAACGGCGGGGCAGGAATCCTTCTTCAGGGAATCTCATATGGCGAAGTATTGGAGAACGAATTAACTAATAATGACCTTGGTGGGATCGTGATTGTGTTAGGTTCCAATAATATTATTGTGAGAATGAATTCGGTTTTTCAAAATGGCATTTTTTATGAAAAAGCAGGAATCCATATTCAAGAATCGAGCAACAATACGGTGGTCTGGAACACAGTAAGAGATAACGGTATAGGAATCGTCCGGTTCAGTCCTGATAGCATGTTCGAAACAAGTTACAACATCATAGCGTTCAATGTAGTAAAAGACAATGTTGAATATGACTTATTCGATGATGGACCTGGAACAGGCAACATCTGGGAATTCAACATCTATGACACGAAGAACTGGTAACAACTGTCTGCTCTTCTATTTTAAAACAACATCTTACTAAGATAATTCCACATCATTTATGAGGTTCGATTTTTCTAATGAAATTACTAGAGCCCTTGCAAAATTAGTCTTAAGTAAAGATTGCATATCGCCAGCATCAGCAGCTTTGGATGCCTCATAATCAATGGGCAACTCTCCTAGAAATTTCATACCAAATTCTAATGCAAGTGATTTTCCTTCACTACTTTGTAGAGGTCTTGTCTTGCTACTGGCTATAAATGACATATTCTCTAGCACACCTAGTACAGGAATTTGTGAAGATAGCAATAGATCTATAACCCTTCGAACAACAGATTTGGAGAGGGCTGTTGGCAAAGTCACTACTATAGAACTTGACTTGTTTCCTAAAGTCTTGATCAAAGTCATCAAAACATCGCCAGTACCAGGAGGTGTATCTACTATCAAGAAATCCAAATCCCCCCATTCTGTTAGTGCCAGCAATTCTTTGATGATCTGTCTCGCCCCTTTTCCACTTATTGGGAGGGGTTTTCCTTTAACGAATAAATCTAGAGACATGACTTTTACACCATTAGAAACTGGAGGCAAAAGACCATGCCTATCTTCTTTTGGCAAATCTTTCACCTTAAATATAAAAGCAGAAGAAGGTCCATAGACATCAGCGTCTAAAAGACCAACTTTCATACCAGACTTCGCCATCGAAGCTGCCATGGTCGCTGCCACCATGCTTTTTCCTACCCCTCCTTTACCACTTGTGACGAGAATTGTTCTGTCTATCTTATCTAACCTCTTTTTGATCATTCTATCCCTAAAGTCTAAGCTTGTATTAGGTTTAGACACTTAATTCGACCTCTACTACTCTCACACTTCTTCCTTTCTCTATCTCAAAATCGCTCTTTCCACAGTTAGGGCATTTGGTAAAAGAGTTTAACAACTCAGGCAAGAAGTGTATCATTTCTTTTTGATCGTTAGATAATGGTTCTAATAGTTCATTTACTCCCCACTTAGAATTACAGTGAAGGCATTTTGTCTCTGCTTTCTCAATTTTTACTATCATCTTAGCCTTTTCCAATTCTGTTCCTTTTACAAGTTCTACTAGCAGATCTTTTATTAACTTCTTATCGAATTGGGCAAATTCTCCAATGGCAACTTTGAAACTTACTACATGTCCTTTCCGCTCATGAGCAAAGTCTATAACATTTGAAATTATCCCTTCCACCAAAGCAAGTTCATGCAATAGTGAAGACCCCTTGACTAAAATTATTACAAATATCAGTTTTTAAGTTTCAGCCTTCCATACTTGTATGCAATGGCACATGTTCCCTCAATGCTGACCATGCATGGTCCTCTCGGATCATAAGGAGTGCAGACTCTTCTAAAAAGCTTACATTCTTCAGGCTTTACCAATCCTTTTATAACGTCACTACATCTACATCCAATCTCTATATCTCTAGCAATTTCAGGTGGCTCTACATCAAATTTAACAGAAGCATCGAACTTTTCGAATTCTGGCTTAAGCCCAAGGCCTGATTTAGGCACTTTACCCAAACCTCTCCATTTAGCGTCTTCTTGCTTAAAGACTTCATTCATTAGTCTTTTTGCTTTTAAATTTCCATCTGGTTTTACCACTCTGTCATATTCATTCTCAACTTTGATTTCGCCTTCTTTAACTTGCTTCAATAACATCTTCAGAGCAATGATTACATCTAGTGGCTCAAATCCAGCAACTACTTGAGGAACCTTGTATTTATCAACAAGAAATTCGTAGGCTTTGGAACCTATTATGGTTGAGACATGGCCTGGTAATACAAGGCCTTGAACTGCAACTTCGCCCGATGCCAAAAGATAATCCAGTACTGGCGGAACTATTAGATGAGCAGATACTATTGAAAAGTTCTCAGGAGGGTCTTGTAAAAGAGTAGATGCTGTAGATGGTGCTGTAGTCTCAAAACCTACTGCAAAATGTACAACTTCTTTATCATCATTATCTTTTGCCATTTTTATTGCGTCTGATATGCTGTAAACAACCTTAACATCAAATCCTTGGGCTTTGGCATGACTGAAGCTTCTTCCATACTTCGATGGCACTCTATACATATCCCCAAAAGTTGTTAGAATTATGTTCTTTCTTTCCTCAAGGAGTTTCAATGCCAACTCTATCTTCTCAGGGTGTGTAACGCAGACAGGACAGCCAGGACCAGCCACTACGTCTATATTGCTAGGAAGAATAGACCTCAAACCATGTTTTGTAATAGTATCTTCATGAGTGCCACACACATGCATGAATCTATAGTTATCGTTTGAAGCCTCTTCTCTGATAATTTTGGCTAAATTTGATATTAGCTCCTTATTTCTGTAATCCTTTGTCAAAGCCTTGGACGACAAACTTATCACAAAGTTGTATGTTATTTTATTTAAATCAAGCTTATAACAATTTGGACGTATGAAAAATGCCCAAAAAAGTAAGAGCAATCGTTAGTGTATCAGGTCTTGTTCAAGGGTTAGGGTATAGACCCTTTGTTTATAGATTAGCCACTAGATACAACTTAACAGGTTATGTGCTAAACCTTGGAGATGCAGGCGTTAGGATTGAAGTAGAAGGAAATGAAAAAATCGTCAAAGATTTTCTTAAGAGTCTTGTTGAAGAAAAGCCTCCTTTAGCATATTACACAGACTTGCACATAGATTTTGAACCCTTTAAAGGCGATTTTAAAGATTTTAAGATTGAGAGAAGCTCGATAGAAAACAGCGGGGGTCTATCCTACCCAACGCCAGACCTAGCAACGTGCAATGATTGTACAAAAGAAATCTTTGACCCTCATACTCGCTTCTACCTTTATCCTTTCACCAGTTGCACCAACTGCGGTCCAAGATTCACAATAATCGAAGAGTTACCATACGATAGAGAAAGAACTACCATGGAAAACTTTCCTCTTTGCCCAGACTGTGAGAAGGAGTATAACCATCCGCCTGATAGGCGTTTTAACGCTCAAACAACGTGCTGCCCAAAATGCGGTCCAAAATATGAATTGAGAAGAAATGATGAAAGCTTAGTTAATGGAAATCCAATAGAAGAGGCTGCAAAACTAATTGACGAGGGTTATATAGTAGCCATTAAGGGAGTTGGAGGTTTTCATCTCTCTGTAGATGCATACAATGAAGAGGCAATAAACGAGTTAAGGGTGAGAAGGAGAAAACCCCAAAAACCCTTCGCTGTAATGTCTTCAGACTTGGAAGAAGTGAAGAGTTTTGCTTACATATCAAGCATAGAAGAGCAGTTACTCAATTCTCTAATGGCACCCATAGTTCTATTAAGAAAAAAGGAACCATTTCCACTGGCTGAAAATGTCTCGCCTCAACTTCATAATATTGGTGTTATGCTCCCTTACTCTGGAATTCATCATGCACTCTTCCATTCTGCCAATACTAAGACATTCGTGATGACTTCAGCCAATAACCCTGATGAGCCTATGATTATAGAAAATCAAGAAGCCTTTAGAAGAATGAAGAGCATAGCTGATTACTTTCTCATCCACAATAGAAGAATATACATGAGGTGTGATGATTCTGTCATAAGAATTGTTGATAATGAGCCATTGCCCATAAGAAGGTCGAGAGGATACACTCCAACCCCTCTTTTGATACCGTTACCTTTCAATAGCAATGTATTGGCTGTAGGAGGCGAGTTCATGGTTACCTCTTGCTTGATCAAAAAGGATAAAGCGTTTTTAAGTCAGCATGTGGGAGAAGTTGAGAGTTTAGAAAGCATTAGATTCTTAGAAGAGGCTATAGAACATCTTATGAAGATATTGAAGATAGAAAGCTTGGATTCGATTGTAGTGGATCTTCATCCTCTTTTTCATACTCGTAAAGTAGCTGAGAGAATTTCAAAAAGATTTAGTGCACCAATCTTTGAGGTTCAGCATCATCATTCTCACCTTGCATCCCTTATGACTGAAAATAGAATTGATCCTGAAGATGAAATTTTAGCGATAACATGTGATGGTGTAGGCTATGGTACTGATGGATCGCTTTGGGGAGGAGAAATACTATTGGGAGGGTATAGACGATTTGAGAGAGTTGCTAGTTTAGAGCCACAGTTTATGCCTGGTGGAGACCTTAGCGCGATTTGGTATGGTCGCATGCTTCAAAGCGTTCTCTATAAAGTCATTGAAAAAAGAGAATTGGCTGATTTTCTTAAGACAAATTATTTTAATGGATTCAAATATGGAGCGAAGGAGGTAGATGTAGTCTTTCAACAGATCGAAAAAAGGATAAACACACCTCTAACTACAAGCACTGGAAGAGTTCTTGATGCCTTGTCTTGCCTTCTAGGTGTTTGCTTTAAGAGGACTTATGAGGGAGAGGGGGCTATGAAGCTAGAATCTCTAGCAATTGGAGGAGATGACTCGATACCTTTACCGTTCAAGGTTCAAAACTTAGGTGATAGAGAAATACTGATGACATCTGATGCATTCGCTGAAGTAAAATTTCTCTTACAAAAGGATGAATCAAGAAAGCACTTGGCTGCTTCTTTCCAAAGAGGACTGGCTGAAGGCTTGGCAGATATAGCTACAAGGGTGGCTAAAGAAAAAGGCATAGGATTTATCGGATTTTCAGGAGGAGTTGCCTATAATGAAGTCATGACTAAAATCATCAGAAGTAAAGTTGAGAAGGAAGGTTTAACCTTCTTGAGGCATAGAATCTTGCCTTGTGGGGATGGTGGATTAGCTTTAGGTCAAGCAGTATTGGGTGCATCAAAGCTCTTGACAAAAGATTTCAAAAGGAACCAAAAGTCTCTCTCAAAAGCTTTATAGTCTTCCTAGCTTCACCTTCATCTATCCTTTCTATGGCAAAGCCAGCATGAACTATGACATACTCTCCAATGATAGGCTTTTCAATAAGAGATAAATCTACTTCTCTTTTTGCTCCTCCAAAACTTACTATGCCCCTTGCTCCTATGATCTTCACAAGCTTGCCAGGCACGCCTAGGCACATAAAGTAAATTTGCATTCAGTGCCAAATAAACCTAATCATAAGGCTTTAACATATTCTTGGTAATGGACTTCCGATAGGTTCTTCTATGATTCTTTTTCCACCTGTGCTGGTCTCAAGAATCACCATTCCTTCGCCTTTCTCCACTTCTCCTATGATGCTTGCCTTTTGCCCATGCTTTGTAGATTTTACAGCTTTTAGCACTTTTTCAGCATCATCTTTTGCAACGCCCATTATCATTATCCCCTCATTCGTAGTCTCAAAGATGTCTATGCCCAACATTTCAGCTACACCCCTTATCTCATCATCCACTGGAACCATATCTTCCCATACGTTTATATTTACATTAGACTTGCGAGCCATCTCGTTAAGAGTTCCAGCAACCCCTCCTCTAGTAGGATCCTTCATAGAAGTGATCTTACCTGATTTCAAAGCCATTTCTACCATATTCCAAAGAGGCGCTACATCAGATTCTAGTCGAATCTCAAACTTTAATCCCTCCCTTTTTGACAGTAAAGCGACTTCATGCCTTCCAATGGGACCTGTTACTACTATCATGTCTCCAGGTTTTAGTCCGCTATCGAAAATGGGAGCATGAGCATATCCTATGCCTGCTGTTGTAATTACGATCTTGTCGATCCCACCTTTTTCAACAACCTTTGTATCGCCGGCTACTAATGGTATGCCTACTTCCATCAAAGTCCTATTCATAGAATCAAGAATTCTCTTAAGTTGAGAAATAGGGAAGCCTTCCTCCATGACAATTGCAGAGGTTATAGCAATAGGTCTTGCGCCCATTGCTGCCAGATCGTTTATTGTACCAGATATTGCCAATCTCCCTATATCTCCTCCAGGGAAGAACAAAGGCTTTACAGTATGAGAGTCTGTAGTCAAAACAAGATAGCCTTCTCCAATAGGTATTACTGCACCATCGTCTTCCTCTGGCAATCCTGTTCCTCCTTCAACTTTTTTGAGAGAAAAACTTGGTATGATTACATTCTCTATGAGCATCCTCATGAGTTTTCCGCCGCCTCCGTGTTCAAGGCGAATAAGCTCTGTACTCAATTGTATCAATATAGATAGGTTTACTTCGCTGATTTATATTTAGTGTCTTAATAAGTGTAAAATCTTTGCTTTTTAGTTAATGATATGAGAGTGATTACAAAACCCCTTTCGCAGTTTCATCAACGATTCTTCTCATTTCATCTCTTAAAGCATCTGGAAGACCGAAGATGGTAACATCCATAAAACCTCTTACTATCAAAGATCTTGCTTCAGCCTCAGAAAACCCTCTAGCCATCAAGTATCTTATCTGCTCCTCTGCTATCTTACCAACGGCAGCTTCATGAGAAAGTTCAGTTCCGCTAACTTTGCCAATAAGCTCTGGTATGGCGTGTATAAAAGCTCTATCAGAAACCAAGAGACCTCTACATTCAAGATGGGCTTTGCTATCACTATGCTCTCCTATCAATAACCCTCTAGAGTATATCTGCGAACTATCTGAGGCTATGGCATGAGTGATAACTTCTCCTTTGCTTCTAGGTCCTTGAAGAACTATCTTCGCTCCTAAATCTATGTTGGAATTTCCTACTCCAAATATTATGGAGTTGAATCTTGCTTTTGAATTGCTCCCTTTACAGTATGCAACTGGATATGTTTGAAGGCTCTTTACTGGTTTCAAGCATATATAATTGTTAACGAATGTAGCATCATCCTCTAAAAGCACTGCTGTTCTTGGACGAGCATCAAAGTTCTGAGCCCAGTTATGGATCATAGTGAAAGTGAGCTTAGCGCCTTTTTTCAAATAAAATTCCGTAATTCCTACATGAAGTCCTCTTTGAACATTGGGATGAACAGTACAACCTGTTATTATTTGAGCTTCTGAGTTGGGCTCTATTATCACAACATTATGAACATTCTGATTCAATCCATTTGTTGATATGAAGAGGCAAGCCTGAAGAGGAAACATTATTTTCTGATTTTCTAAGACTCTGATGAAATAACCATGATCCCAGTTTAGCTCTGATAGGGCAGTGTATTTGTCCATATTTGCTGGTATGAGCTTCCACCAGTAATCTTTGAGCCAATCATATTTTTTGATGGCTTCTGTTGTACTCATTAACTCTATCTTCCCTTCAAAAGCCTTTTGAAAGCCTTGAAAAACGACTGAATGGTCTATCTGAAAGTAAGTTCCGATCCTATCCTTCTCATCAGTTCTTATTCCTACTTTCAAGGATTGATCCGCAATTTCTTTTGGAAGAGATGAGACTGGGCAGGAGTACAAGGCTTTAGCTTCTCTGATGTAATCTTTTATTTCTAGATCAGGACCTAAACTGGCTGGCTTGTCTACAGCCTTTAACACTTCTTCTCTATCTTTAAGCACTTCTCACACCATCCGTAGCCTTCCTTCAATATCTGATCAAGAATCTTGATGGGCTTTCCTGAACAAGCTACCTTTCCTTCGATCAAGACATGGGCTTTATCAGCTTTAACATAGCGTAAGATGTAACCCAGATGAGTTATCAACAGTCCTGACCTCTCCTTGAGGAAGTCGTTTATCACTTTGCCTATGACCCCAAGGTTCTCGACATCGACTCCTGAGTCTGGCTCATCTAACATGATGAAGCTAGGCTTCTGGGCAAGGATTTGTAAAAGTTCTGATCTCTTAACCTCCCCACCAGAGAAGCAAAGGTTCAAATCCCTTGAAAGGAAATCCTCTGTGAAGTTTAAGGTCTCACATAGCTCGATCTCTTTTTTCTTAGCTTCAGGCTCAGATTTAAGAAAGTTATGAAGGATGTCAGCCAGTTTAACCCCTCTTATGGCAGGAGGGTTTTGAAAGGCAACACCTATCCCAAGTCTTACACGCTCATCTGTAGACATATTTGTTATATTCACGCCATTGAACCAGATTTCGCCTGAGACTACTTTGTAGTTAGGGAAACCAAGTATAGTCATCAGTAGAGATGTTTTTCCAGAGGCATTTGGACCAAATAAAACGTGAACTTCTCCCTTCGGTATCGCTAAGTTTACCCCCTCTAGGATCCTTTTTCCATTAACTTCGACGCTTAAATTCTCGATACTTAAAGAGCTCAAAGATGAGTCACTCTATTTTCAATAGATACTAAAAACAAAGATTTAATCTTTGTTATAATACACCAAATAGTTGATTTGTCTATTGAAAAATCTATATACTGGCGAAAGATTTTTAATCGAATATGAATAGTTTTAATAACCAATTGCTCGGTCTTCTTTAGGTGAAGACCTTTGAGAATAGCCTTCTTCGTCTGGGAGTATCCTCCTGTTCTTGTAGGAGGACTAGGTACTTATGCAGAGAATATAACAAGAAAGTTAGTGGACCTAGACCATGATATTTCAGTCTTCACCCTCAACCCTGGAGGCTTGCCAGTGAGAGAGATAATAGAGGGGGTAGAGGTTCATAGACCCATGATTGCAAACGCCACGAAGATCTTCCCCCTTTTAGTAACAGAGGATCTTAGAAGATGGGGAACCAATTTGAAATTCTTTAACGACGTCTTCATTTACAATATCTTGTCTGCTACAAAGTTCGTCAACGAACTAATTCGTAGGGATCATTATAAATTTGATTTGATCAGCGTTCATGATTGGTTAAGCAGTATGGCTGGGCTTATAATCAAGGAAGAATTGGAAAAGATGCCTTTGGCGTTTCATGTTCATTCTACAGAATGGGGAAGGAGTGGAGACACAGGGTCAGAAGTTGTAAGCCATCTGGAAAAAGTAACGGCAGAAAGCGCCGATGGCATAGTAACCGTTAGCAACATAATGAGACAAGACTTAGCTCGCCATGGTTGGCCAGAGAATAAAATCGATGTGGTCTGGAACGGAGTCGATCCAGAGAGATATGATCCAGATAGGATTAGCAAGGAAGAAGTCCAAAAACTGCGTGATAGATATGGAATTGGAGCGGATGAAAACTTTATCCTCTTTGTTGGAAGGCTGACATGGGTTAAGGGGGTTAGAAATCTGATACAGGCTCTTCCCCTCGTTCTGAATGAATTTCCAAAATCTAAACTTGTGATACTAGGTAGAGGTGAGGAGCAACGTGATTTAATGGCTTTGGCCGATAGACTAGGAATAAGGGGAAAAGTTCTCTATAGGTTCGAATTCGTGCCTGAGGGAGAGCGCATTTTACACTACGCAGCATCGGATGTTTGCGTCTTCCCATCCTTGTATGAGCCTTTTGGAATAGTCAGTCTAGAGGCCATGGCCATGGAGAAGCCAGTGGTTGTAGGAGCAAGAGGGGTAGTTGGATTTGTAGAACAAGTTGTCTCATCAGGTCCTGAGCAAAATGGTATTCATATCAATGGTCATGACCCAGCTGACATAGCATGGGGCATAAGAGAAGTTCTAAGAGATCGAAAAAGAGCCAGAAAATGGGGGGAAAATGGGCGAAGAAGGATATTGAATTACTTTACATGGGAAAAGGCAGCTACACAAACTCTTCGAGTCTATGAGAGCATACTGAACAGGTGAACTTTAGCGTCTCGATAAATCTTAAATCAATCCTTTGCATTCTTTATTATGGGTAAATTTGGAAACTCTAAAAGTTAGAGAAGTCCTTAAGGCTTTTAGAGAGCACTGTCGAGATGAGTGGGAAGCCGAAAAGAGCGGTCAATGGTTCAAGATCGATGACTCTTATCATGTATTTGTTTGGTCTAAGTCGATAGCCATTACAACTCTCAAGTCCATGGCGTGTTTACAAAAAGTTACATTACATGATGATGACTTCTGGAAGGTTAAAGAGGCATCTTTTATGGCATTTATCTGCGCCGGGGGTCTAGAAGAAGAGGCATATGAAGTTCTTAAGGCAGACCCTAGAATAACTGAGCGTTGTATCTGTTATGATCTAGAAAAAAGGACGAAGATAGGAGTTTCTTCAAGCCCAGTTTTTAAGAAATTTGAAGAATTTCTTAAAAATAAGTACGGCTTGGAGTTCAAGTATGTCTGATTTAAAGATCAATAATCCCTAAATTCATTCAAGCAGTAAATCAAACCCCTTAAATTATCTTTCGTTATTACACCGTCTGCAACTTTTCTTAAGATCTTTTGAGCATCAAAAGCTATTCCAAGACCAGCCTCCATGAGCATGAATCTATCGTTTGCACCATCTCCTACAGCTATAACCTCCTCCCTCTTTATCCCCTCTTTCTTTATCAGATCTTGAATCAATCTTCTTTTCATCTCTGCATCCAATATTGGCTCCTTAATTTCTCCTGTGAGTTTACCGTCCTTGATTATCAACTCATTCGCAAATGCATAATCTAAATCAAATTTTTCTTTGATTTTATCAGCGAAGTAGGAAAAGCTGCCTGTGACTATTGCTATCTTGCATCCTAACTCCTTTAAAACAGAAAGAAGTTCTTCAACGCCTTTAGTCAACCTAATCTCCTTTAAGATCGAATCCAAGGATGAAATGGGCAAACCCTTGAGCAACTTGACTCTTTCCCTCAGCGCTTGCTTAAAATCCATTTCACCCTTCATAGCTCTTTTCGTTATTTCTTTAACCTGTCGATCGACATGAGCTATCTTTGCAATTTCATCAATTATTTCTTGCTGGATGAAGGTTGTGTCTAGATCAAAGACTATCAGCTTCTTAGCTCTATGGTAAATGTTTTGCTTCTGAATTATTACACTTAAGGATAAATCCAAGCCTACTTGATGAAGAAGGTCCTTGAACTTATCAAAATCTGTCTTTAAACCTTCTACGTTTATTAGCATCTCAAGGGCTATTGTTTCCCCTCTTGCTATCATTCTTGTTCTTTCTATATTCACACCGTTATCAGCGCAAATCTTAGAAAATCTAGCCACTATGCCAGGTCTATCCTTGCCAATTATCGTTAGTAAGATAAGATTTCTTTCCTCTTTTCTCTTTAAACTCTCGTCAAATACATAAGGCTCGATTGAAACCTTCATCCTAAGCTCTCTAGCTTTTTTGAACAAATCTTCTTTTACTCCTTCAAATTTTTTACTAGCTGCTGTGAAATCTGCTATCATGAACATGGCAAAGAGTTTTCTTATTACTGTTTGATCTACATCTAAAAGATTGACGTTTGCCTTTGCCAAAATCTCTGAAATTCCTGCTACTAGACCTGGTCTGTCCAAACCTTGAACGGTGATTATGTAAAGTTGCTTCTCCATAGTTGCCATATGTGGATCAATATGATTTAAATGCTCTTATTCAATAAAATATCCTGCTGTAATCTCTTGGCTGAAGCTAGTTGGAAAGGCTGGAAAGAAGGGCTGGTTTATTGTCGTCCCTCCTAATCCTGTGAAAATCTCGATTTCAAGCTTAATGGGCGCAGTTGGATAATTTTCCGTCTCTATTTCAACTCTATTGACCGTCTGGCTTATTACTGTGTAGTTTCCAGGATTTAGATAAATTCCCCCTATGTCAGCGAATGCCTTCAATCTGCTCCCTAGGCTTGTTCCCTTAGGAATTGAATCAACTACAATTCCTCCAAGTTCAACTCTGGCGAATATGCTTGAGTTTTTCTTAAGAGTCTTAGCTCCAATATGCATCATTATTCCTCCTGCATTCACTCTCATATTCAAATGGTCGAATGCCGCATCATCTTCTACATCTACTGAGACGCCACCAGCATAGACTGTAGCAAGATCGAAAAATTCTATGTTAGAATAGTTTGATAATTTCGCTGTTATCCCGCCTAGGCTTACTCTCAGCGTTCCGTTATAAATGTAATTATTGCCGAATGTCACTTTAACATCACCAGATTCAGCCATTACATTAACGAACAGCTTACTATCTACAGTTATGTTTTCAATGCTTGGCTTTGTAGCTCCTTCATCTTGCTTAAAAACAAACCTATAGATCAAACTGCTATCATCAGTGAAATTGATATCAATCCCGCCAGCCTTTACTGTAAAGTTCAGATTTACGTAATCTACTCCTGGTGCATCATCTGAAGTAAACGAATATGTTCTAGTGACTTTGGCTCTATCTTCCTCGAATTTGATAAGAGGTCCAAGAAGGATAGGGGATGCAAAAGTAAAGATCACACTTGCCAATAAAATGGCAATTATCATTCCTCCTATAATGGTGTTAGCTCTCATAAGGAGAAACCTCCTAGTACTAAACTGGAGAAGATTAGCCCGACAAGTGCCGATAAGGCAAGATAAACAATTAAGGGCACTATAAAGGAGGATATGAAGGCTTGACCAGGGTCTATCAAGTAGCATCTCTCAACGGCAACTACTAGGATAATAACTGTCCAGAAGACAGCCATCAAGCAAAGGATCATAGAAAGACCGAAGAAGATAGAAAAGTTCAGACTTGTGAGCATCATCCCTAATATAACTAGAGAGCTTGGAACAGAAGCGTAACCATAAAGTTTGAGAAGTTGAGTATATGAACCCATGCCCTTGAAGATATACTTGGCGCATAGATGGGTGATACCTGCAGATATTATCCATATCATAAGAGCAAAAACAATCCAAGATATAGCAGTGATGAAAGGTACTATGAAAAGACCTCCCTGAAAAGCCTGTAATTGTTCAGCGCCAATGATAGGACTCAAAAAAGCAAGGAAGGAATAAAGTATTCTAACTGTGAAGACACCAACAAGGGCACCTTGAATTCCAAAAAATACTATGATCAAGAACAGAGGCTCTAGTATGCCCATCTCTCTTTGCATCATATCATAAAAGGTCTTACGTGGCTCTAACAGAGTCCCTCCAAGCCTCCCTAGAAAACCTGTGAAACCTGACGGAGGCTTACTTTGGACGGAAGTTTCATTTTCCATTCAATTCTCATCTAAAGATTATCACTTTAATTTATAAACTTATTCAAGTAGGCATATCAGAAAATCACACAATAGGGTGAAAAGAAGTTAGATACATTCGGTTATAATTCTTTAAAGCCCTTACTAAAGAATAGGCGTTGATCAAAACAATAGCTATATATGTGATAATTGCTACCCTTTTCCAGCGCAGTAAGGCGCTAGGAGTTGAGAAGATACGAGGTACGGACAAGGAGGCGGCTATAGA
>JARVKD010000001.1 GCA_029775875.1 Nitrososphaeria archaeon | reverse complement strand
CGTTAACAGCTTTGCTCATGCATTACAGGGATGATTTTGAGAGAAGGCTAGAGATAGTGCGCTTACTCATAGGTATATCCGGTTTAGATTGTACAACATTGATCACAACAGAGCATCGCTCTTATGAATTAGGCAGGAGTTTTTTGATGGAGCATTTCATCGCTGATGGCGTAATCTTTCTTGATATGTTACAGGTAGGGGGAGGGTTCGTCCGAGGGATTCAGATTCAGAAAATTAGAGGTGTAAAACATGATTTCGACTTTCATTTGTATCGCATTACTGACAAAGGCATAGTTGTCTTTCCGAAGGAGAAAATTTTCGCTCCCACAAAAGAAGAAATGTAGCCTTCAAGATGCAACTCAAGCATCTTAAAACCCTTAAGAATTGATCTTTGCATGGACATGTCAATGTTACTGTTGAAGTTAACTACTTGCTTTATCATGTTAAGTTATGCTTCCTTTAGTGATTGGAAGGCAAGAGAAGTTGACGATAAGCTATGGATACTATTTTCCTTTATAGGAATAACCCTTAACGCAGTTGAACTATATTTTTACTATAACTCTCAACTTTTAATGTTAGTCATAATCTCTATATCTCTAAGCTCTGTAATTTCTTTCACGTTATACTACCTTGGCTTCTTTGGAGGGGCTGACATGAAGGCGCTGTTAGTTATATCGCTAATTATTCCTGTTTACTACCCGCCAAGATATCTTCACCCTTTTGCTTCTCTAACTTCTCTTACTAATGGCACATTTCTTACCTTAAGCATTCCAGTGATCTTTTTCACTTTGAACATGGTAAGGCTTATCCTTGGTAAAGACATCTTCTTAGGATTTGAGAATGAGAAACTCTGGAAGAAAATTCTCGTGTGTTTTTTAGGATATAGGGCAAGAAAGGTTGAGAAGGGGCAATTCTTCATGAACTTAGAGAAGATTACTGATGGCAAAAAGGGTTTTCATATATCGTTATTAAAAGACGAAGAGTTCACCTCTGGGCAAGACATCTGGGTGACTCCTGGAATTCCTTTACTAATCTTTATAACTCTTGGATTCGTATCAACGCTGATATTTGGGGACTTTCTTGCCCTTTTCTTTCCATACTAGTATCTGTTTGTAGCTTCATTAAGAGTAGTCTTTTATGTATTTATTAAGGTGTAAAAACAAGGATCACGTATGCCTAGATTTGTTGTACACGAGCACTGGGCCTCACGTCATCACTTTGACTTTAGGCTTGAGATGGATGGGGTCTTAAAATCATGGGCTGTACCAAAAGGACCACCGTTAGAATCCGGAGTCAAGAGATTAGCAGTAGAAGTTGAGGACCATCCTCTTGAATACGCAGATTTCGAAGGAACGATACCTGAGGGCGAATATGGTGCAGGAAAAGTGGAGATATGGGATAGAGGTGACTATTGGTTAAAGGCAAAAACGCCCAAAGAAATACGATTCGAGCTAAAGGGCAAGAAACTTGACGGAGAATTCACACTCTTCCTCATGAAGGAAGAAAGGGGTCGAAGACGATGGTTACTGTTTAAACGCAAAAAGGGCTACTTTTGAGGTTCTATTATTACTTTTATGGAGTCTTTTGGGTTAGCCACAAGCTGGAAGCCTAGACTTGTATCGGCTAAACCAAGTTTATGAGTGATCATCTCTTTTACATCTATAGTATGTGAACGTATTAACTTTAGAGCAGCCACATGATCTGATGGGCTACCTGCATATGAAGAGGTTAACGTTACTTCGTTGCGCCAGAAAAGCTCATTTAGAGATAGGGGGACAGTGATGCCTTGCTCGGTAGGAGCAAAGAAGAGAACGGTTCCACCTCTTTCCACTGATTTAAGCGCTTGAATTATGGCTGAACTTGCACTTGTGCAAACTATCACCCTATCGGCAAGCATCCCATCATTAACTTCACGCACTCTTCCAGGTATTTCCTCTGATGCATAGAAAGTGGCATCAGCCCCAAATTTTAATGCTGCCTTCAGCCTATACTCATTTACATCTGTTGCAACTATTTTGCCAGCTCCCATGGCTCGTGCAAGCTGTATATGCAGTAAACCTGTGATTCCGCTGCCTATAACAAGTACACTTAGACCAGGCTGCATCTGGGCTATTCTCTGTCCACGAAGGACGCAAGCAAGAGGCTCTGTAAAAGTTCCTTCTTCAAAAGATACACTATCTGGTAAAGGGTAGACTCCACGGTCTACATTAATGGCTGGCAATCTAACGTATTCGGCAAAGCCACCAGGATCAAAGTTTGTTCTGCGTAAAGTTTCACAAACGGTATGATGGCCTGTAAGGCAGTAATGGCAAGTGTTACAAGGAACGTGATGGGAAGCCGTAATCCGTTGCCCATTTTTATAACGTTCCACACCTTCTCCGACCTTGACTATTTCACCAGCTATTTCGTGACCTAAAACTAAAGGAGCTCTCTTTACACGGTACCATTCCATTACATCGCTGCCACATATGCCACAAGCTTCCACTCTTACCAAGAGCTCCCCAAAGCCTATCTTTGGCATCGGCATCTCTTCTAGCCTAATATCTTGATTGTTATAATACATGGCAACCCTCAAGAAGATAACCTCAGAAATAGTAGCCTATCTACTAGAATAAATAATTTACAAGCGAAGAGAAAGCTAGGGTTGCTGGGTTGTTGCGCTTTGCTTAAGACTGTTGAAGAGCTCATGAGCTTCCTTCACATTAGCTCCTTCATGAACTATTGCTCTTATAGCCTTGATCATGGCTATAGGGTAATCATGCTGCCAGATGTTTCTTCCCATATCAACGCCTACCGCTCCAGCTTCTAATGCATCGTAGACAAGATGGAAAACATCTAATTCCGTTTCAAGTTTAGGTCCTCCAGCGATGACAAGAGGGACAGGACAACCTTCGGAAACCTTTCTAAAATTCTCACAGTAATAAGTCTTCACCATACTGGCACCTATCTCGGCTGCTATTCTACAGCTTAAGGCTAGGTAGCGAGCTTCCCTTTTCTCCAATTCTCTACCAACGGCTGTAACTGCAATTACAGGCATTCCATATTCATGTCCTTCATCAACGAGTCTTGCTAGGCAAGTCAAAGTTTGATGCTCGTACTCTGTGCCTACATATATTGAGAAGGCGACTGCTGCCGCGTTAAGCCGGACAGCTTCCTTCATAGACGTGATGATCTCTTCATTGGCAAGAGTTCCTACAACGCTGTTCCCGCCTGAAACTCTAAGTACTATAGGAGCGTCAGTCTCGAAAGGAATGGATGAGCGTAGAACCCCACGGGTCAGCATAATAGCATCTGCAAAGGGTAAAAGAGGCGTTATAGTTCTTCTCGGGTTCTCGAGTCTGAAGGTTGGACCTTGAAAGTATCCATGGTCTACAGCCAGCATAACCGTTCGACCATCGGGCTTAATTATTCGAGATAAACGGTTTCTTAAACCCCAATCCATTAAGATAACCCCATCTAGCTAATTTTTCTATTCTCAGTTAAATAAAAGTCTTCTCCAGCATGTGTATCATAATCATACTTTCTCTTCTTTGCTGTAACTATAACTACACCTCCAAGCATCCTTACTCTAAATATCACTTCACTAAACCAGATGCTAAGATTGCGCTTTAATTCTCTATTTTTCGGTAATTTTTTATAAGTTGTATAAAGTGCGGTGTAAAATAAACCTCTTTTTTTGACAAGAACTATAGTTATTAAAGGGACTATAAATCTCCACCATATCCCTATCATCCACCTCTTTAAGAAGTTGTCAGGTTTTCCTAAGTCGACTACGACGAATTTACCATCCTTCTTCAATGCTTTCGATATTTCTCCCAAAGCTAGATTCATGTTTATTGAATCCCTGAGTGAAAAGCCACACATGATTAAATCGAATATTCCTGTTTTAAATGGGAGAGCCTCAAACAACCCAAGAACCATTTCAGGGCTATTGTCTGCTAACCTTTTCTTAGCTATATTGAGATAATCAAGCATGGGATCTAAAAGTACTAAATTATTGATCTTCAATTTCTTCAGGGCTACTTCACTCATTACGCCAGGACCACAGCCCGCATCTAAAACCAGTTCTGCAGAAGGTAAAGCATTGATGATGCCTTCTTCTCTATAGGCTCTATCCCGACCAAAAGATATTATGCGATTAACACGATCATAAACAGGCATCACAGCATGAAGAGCATCTATAACTTTATGCCAACGCTCTCCTAAACCGAAATCTTCTGGCATAATCTTCACTATCTTAATTTAAATTGAATATATGATTCCTTTACATTCGAAGTTTATATCTTAAGTCCTCTTCATGAAGCTAAAGAGTATTGCAATAATCCCAATGATCAATATCAGAATCGCCAATATTAAAATCCATGCACTTGGATAAAGCCACAACATCCCTATTCCTATAAGGAAGATGCCCCAACCCCCTACCATAAGGGGCGGTGTCTCATAAGTAGATGTTTTCAAAGTCTTTTTCATGAAGGCTAAGATTATGAGCCAAAAGCCAAAGATTACAATGGTTAAAGGAAGAACCCATCCTAAGGGAATCAAAGTTGGGCTTAGTACTGAAATTATGGCTAAAATTGCCAGAACGATCAAAAATATTCCTGCGCTAAGAACGCTCCAAGCTCTCTTCATAAACCATCAAATCAATTTAAATCAAGGCTTACACTATAAAAGTTTCGCTATTGATTAAACGAATTTGTATACTTCTTTGTCAGTATATCGCCCGCTAGCCATCTCTTGTTCTATTTGACGAAGAAGAAGTATTCTCTTGAAGATAGGTGGATGGGTAGCGAATAGTTCGTTGGCATTCGCCCACCTTGATTTTGCCTCCTCTTCCATGGCTAACATTAATTCATGCTCATCCAGAACGCCATCCTTATCTAAATCATACTTTGGTTTATTTTCTATAATCCTACTGCAGTCTGCCTTTGCCTGCGCTGGGTCTTCTATAAAGAACGCTCTAGCACCACTTGGCTCCGCTGGCGCGAGAGATAAGCCCCAAGCTATCTTCGTCAATCCACTTTCAAGGCTTCTGGGCGAGGAAGTTATGTAGGCAGAGTAAGAATCAGCGTAGTGTTCTCTTAGCCTACTCAAGTAAAGGACAAAAAGCATAGAAATTATGTATATGACGTATGCTACTATCGCTGCTAATATTATGGCTCCTCCTTTCTCCCTTTTTCCTGAAGTTCCCCCAGCCCAGAAAATGCTTCGAGCTATTATGTAGCATATGAGTGGTATTACAGATAGCATTGTCACTACTATGAAATCTTTATGCTTTATATGGCCTAACTCATGACCTATTACTCCTCGAACTTCTTCCTTGTTAAGTTCTCTAAGAAGGCCTTCATGTAACGCTAAAGTAGCATCACTGGCTGTATGTCCGAATACGAAGGCATTTGGAGTTGGATCTTGTGCTATTGCTAATCTAGGTTGAGGTATGCCAGCCTTATTTGACAAATCTTTAACAACTCCTTCTAGCCAAGGATTCTCTCCTTGTCGAAGGTATCTAAGTTTGGACGATGATGCTACTATAGCAGGTCCTATAGCATATTGAAACAGCATAAATAATAATGCAATGATTATTCCTAAGATCAAGCTTGGAACTAAAGAAAGGTTGAACAAAAAAGCCAAAATTGTTATCAAGCCTGCAAATATACCAAAGACTAGTAGAATGGTTAAATTCATTGCTTGCTTTAACTTTACTAATCCCGCCAAGTCTCTCGCAACTAATTTTGATGCAAAAGTTTTTTTATACTTTATCTTTAGATTCCTTAGGCATTCTCAATTGGCAAAAGTTGTTGAAGAGATTCGATGTTCAAATTGTGGAGCTCCCCTTACTTTTAAGCCTGGAGAGATAGTCGTTACCTGCAGGTACTGTGGCTTTACAGTCGTAATATCTACACGAGAAGCTTTCATTCTTGAGCATTCTTTAATAATAAACAAGTATAATGAACTTGAGGTTGATAGAATTTTAAAATCATGGATGGGTTCAGGCTTCTTAAAACCTAGAGGACTTGCCGAAAAGGCAAAAATCATTGAAAAAGAGTTAGAATATTTGCCTTTTTGGATAGTTCCAATATCTGCCTCAACTCATTACAAAGGCATATTCGAGAGGATTACTCCTCCTATTGTTAAGGAAGGTAGCATAAACAAATCTTACAATTGGCTCATTCTTGGAAGAAAGGCATCGAAGTTTCCTACACGTGAGTACCAAATTCCTATTGAAGGAAAGATACCATTTGACTTTCGCCAGATAGATAGAAACGCAAAGGTTCTGAATAGCGAGTTGAGCGAGAGAGAAGTGATCGATGAAGCAAGACAAGAGGTAGAAGCTCACCATAAATTTCTTGCAAGCCAAGATGTGGATCGATTAATAGAGTTTAAGACTGATTACAATTTAGGCAAAGCTGTTTATGTTCATGCACCTATATGGTTTATAGTCTATGAGTATAAGAGGAAGTATTATAATTTGGTTCTAGACGGTGCAACAGGTCAGGTTATAAAAGGAGACATACCGCCTATGGATTTTGGATTGTTTTAAAAATATAAAAGCTTGCTCTTACAAATTAATCAAAGAGAATTTGGGCGAAGAAAAATCCGAAGGATATGAGAAGGCTAAGTCAGAGACGGCGATGCTGGAAAAGATGATGCTATTCATACCAGGATTTAGAGGCTATAAATTAAAAGAGCTGAGGAGAGAATCTGACAAGCTTTTGAGGGATAAGATATACAAAGCACTGGTAGAAACAAGAGACGATCTAAAAGAGACCTACAGAAGGCTTGTTGAAGCCCGTGTTACAGAAGCATGGGATGATATGGACAGGCTCATAGCAAAATTCGATAGAATATCTGAAAGGATAAATCACGCAGAGTACGGATATGCGGACTTCTTCAATGTAAAAAAGGTGCGGGAACCAGATTTGGATAGAATGATAAAATTTGATTTGTCATTATTTGAAAAAGTTAATGATATAAAGAAATCAGTCTCTGAACTAAAGGAAGAAACTTTATCTGATAAGTTTGATAAGGCGAGAGCAAAGATTCTTGAACTTCATAAAAGCCTAGATGCTTTGGAAAAGGTATATAACCAAAGAAAGGAAGTCATTCTTGGAGTTTAGAAGGTAAAAATATGCCTCAAGTCATTGAATGGAAGACGGTTGGACCTGAAGACATAGTCTGGAAATATCCAATAGAAGAGATATCATGGGGAGCACAGCTAATCGTTCATGAGTATGAAGCTGCAGTCTTCTTCAGAGATGGCAAGGCTTATGATGTATTTGGACCAGGAAGGCATACTATCACAACTATGAACGTCACACTGCTAAGAAGTGCTTTTGGACTCTTTTATGGAGAAACGCCCTTCAAGGCAACTGTAATATTCGTAGCAACAAAGCAGTTCGCAGGGAAGTGGGGAGCTAGAGCTCAAACTACTGAGCTTGCACCACTTCTTGTTCATGGCTCTTTCTGGTTCAAGATATCAGATTCGAGCTTATTTGTGAACGAAGTTGTAGGAGGAAAGGGAGCATATATTACATCAGAAGTAAATGAATTTCTTAAAGGTTTTATCAATGAGCAGACCATTGATGAGCTATCAAGATACGATCTTGCAACAGTTTTTACAAAGCTAGACGAGACATCAACAATAGTTAAGACACGCATAGGAGAAGCTTTGAAGAGATTTGGAATAGATCTTATCGATTTTAAGTTCGAAGGGATCGATACAACTCCAGAGTTCAGGGATAGACTTTTCTGGCTTAAGACGGCAACACCGACGTCAGAAGTATTGAGAATGGAGACTTTGAAGGAAGTTGGCAAAGAAATGGCCAAAGCGCCTGGAGCAGCAGTTGGTACAGGAATGGTTCTCATACCTCAAATGACTCAGCCAACAGCAGTCCCAACAATGCCAGCAGTAGCATTGTTGGTCTGCCCAAATTGCAATAATCAAATCCCTTCAACGTCAAAATTCTGTCCAAATTGTGGAACTGCTATACTTGCTAAGCCATCAGCTCAGAAAAACTGCCCGAATTGTGGAAAGCAAATCCCAATAGATGCTAAGTTCTGCCCTGAGTGTGGTCAAAAGCTCACTTAATTCAAGTATTATGAATCCATGCTCTGATTCTTTTCTATAAATTGGTCCAACATATTCTCAATTCTTGATATTCTTTCTTCAATCTTTTTATCCATTATTAAATATCTTCTTGGATATGGTATTTCTATCCCATTGGCATCAAATTCTTTCTTAATTTGATACAACAAGTCACGAGCCATCATGAAAGCGGTTGGTTGGTCCTTGGCTCTGCTCAATAACCTAAGTGAAATGCCTGATTCTGCGAACTCCATTATAACTGCATTAGGTAGATTCCCTATAGGTAAGCAATTAGGGTGCCTTTTGGCAACATCCACCATGATCTTCATAGCCTTATCTATATCAGATTCGTAGCTTATCTGGACGAATACGGGTACGAGCATAGTTGGATCCTTTAACGAATAATTTATTATCACCTCATCATCCAAGATAGAATTGGGTATTATCATCCTTCTATTATCCCAAATTCTTATTACAGTATGGCGCAAGGTTATATCCTCGACGAATCCGAACTCTCCTTTTATCATCACAGCATCTCCCACACGAATAGGGCGTGTAATTGTGAGGTTCATTCCTGCAAACAAATTTCCGATCGTCTTCTGGGCTCCAAGCCCTACAACTATGGCAAGGAAACCAGCCCCTATTGCGAAAGACCAGATGATGCCTATCAAGCCTGGGAAAATTATAGTAAGAACTATGGTCGCACCAATTATATACACGAAGTATATTGTGAGGCGATGAATTAATCTAAAGGTAGTTTCTTTGTCAGGGTTCTCACGTATTATTATTTTGATGCGACGTCCCATGTAGTTGTTGATAACAAAGCTTATCACAGATGTTGCGATTAATACTGCTATGACAGAAGTAATAACGTCCATATTCAATATGATCCAATTAGGAAGGGTTCCAGGATATCTGGCATCCCAATATCTTAGTGTAACCATTATACCAAATAAGACTATGAAAATTGTCAAAGGACCCTTCACTATCATTGTAGCATAGTCATCTATTCTCGTCCTAGTCTTTCCAGCTATCTTTGCTATGTATCTATTTATGAGTCTGATTAGAGCTATGGCTATTATTATAGAACCTGTCAGGATCAAAGCCGTGATAACCATATCTAGAACATCAAGGGCGCTCAATTTTTACACCAATGAGAAGGTAATCCGTATATTATGTTTTAAAAACATTGCTTAGCTTACTATTAAATCTACAAAATCAAATTTCTTTACATCTACAAGCCCATAGTCTGTAATCTTTAGCTCTGGTATCACAGGTAGTGCTAGAAAGGATAGAGCCATGAAAGGTGCATCAAGACTGCAGCCAAGCTTTGACACTTCTTTATACAGTTTCTTCAAGTTTACAATTATGTTTTCAGCCTTCCATGTGGACATGAGCCCAGCTACAGGTAATGGCACCTCGCCAAGAATTCTATTATCATCAACAGCAATAATTCCTCCTCCGATCTCTTTCAGCCTATTAACCGCTAAGCACATATCATTATCACTAACTCCAACTACGATTACATTGTGAGAATCATGGGCTACGCTAGAAGCTATAGCGCCTTTTTTAAGACCAAAACCCTTCACAAAACCTTTCCCTATCCTCCCACTATTCTTATGCCTCTCTACGACACATATTTTCAGTATATCATGTTCAGTATCTGATACGAGCTTTCCATCTTTAACTCCTAAATTATGCCTTAATTCTTTAGTGTGTATTTGATGCTCTACAACGCCAATGACCCTGACGGTAACAGAATCCTTCTCTCCAGAGTACCTTATTGTTAAATCTTCAGGATATATCTTTCTTAAATTAATGGTTTTCATTATGGATTTATTAGATAATTTCTCTTTAACTTCTTCTATATACTGCCCTTTTTTTGCAACTATCTTGCCATCTATCATGACCAAATCTGCATTAAAATCTTTAAGATTATCCACTACCACTAGGTCTGCACACTTGCCTGGAGAGACACCTCCTAAATGCTTAAGACCATAGTATTCAGCAGGGTTTAGTGTCACCATTCTAATCGCATCTATAGGGTCTAACCCACTGCTGACAGCTTTTTTCAAGTTATGGTCAATATCTCCCTCAGCCAGCAAGTCTTCAACATGCTTATCATCTATCACTAACATAAAACGTCTTGAATTTTCTTTTGACACTATGCCTATTAAATCTGATAGATTCTTCGATGCTGAGCCTTCCCTTATCATTACCCACATGCCAAGAGAGAAT
The DNA here is from genome assembly GCA_029775875.1 of Nitrososphaeria archaeon. Classification (GTDB taxonomy): domain Archaea; phylum Thermoproteota; class Nitrososphaeria; order Nitrososphaerales; family JACAEJ01; genus JAVZMU01. Next base: position 65,171 of record JARVKD010000001.1, on the reverse strand, counting down.
TTTTCAAAAGCCTCTTCTTTTTCTGTCGATTCATGGTCAGATAAAATACCCGCTGAAATATAGTTGCAAAGATCCAAGCCTTTAAGCCCAGGGGCATGACCATCAATGGGCATATCTTTACATGCATAAATCTTACCCATAACATCTTTGTTGCGAAATATTACGCCAGGAAAGTTCATCACTTCACCTAGACCGATTATTTTATCAAACCTTCTAAGCTTCTTGATTTCATCGATGCCTATGGTTGCTCCTGAAGTCTCAAGGTGAGTTGCCGGGACACAAGACGGTATCGTGAAATAGACTTTTAATGGAACTCTTTTAGAATCTTTTATCATGAATTTTATGCCCTCGATGCCTTTTACGTTTGCTATCTCATGAGGGTCGGCTATAACACAAGTAGTTCCTCTAGGAACAACTACTCTTGCATATTGGCTAGGAATCATCATGGAGCTTTCTATATGTATGTGGGCATCTATGTAGCCTGGCAGAATATACCTTGATTTCAAATCGATCTGCTCTTCCGATGGTATAGGATTCTTACCTACGTAATTGACAATCCCATCTTTTATGCCTATGTATGATTCATATATCATACCTGTATAGACATTGACTAAATTCCCACGTAAGACTGTATCAGCCAGAGGCTTCACTATATTCACAGTAAAAATTACCTATTTCTGCCTAAATAATATTATCGTTAAAGTAATGGATCATTTGATAGTTCAAGGCTTTTTGATGATTATGATGGATTTTCATTTGAGCATGAAAACACCTAGTTAACATGAAAACTTGCCTCTATCCATGCATCAAATTAAAGAAAGACAAGTGTTAAAGAGAATCCATTAAGTTTAATCCTTATCAAAAACAAGTCAACCTTTAAATTACTAAATGATGTTCATATCTGCATGTGCTCTGTTGGAATATTCTTAGGCGAGACTACTCCAAGATATTCTTTCCCTGATGATCACCCACTTAGGAGTAGCAGAGTTGAAATTTTCCTAAATAAATTCAGAGAAGAGCTTGGTAATAAAGAAAGCATAAAGGTCATGGAACCCATAATTGCGAGTGAAGACCTTTTGCTTCTTTTCCATACTAAAGAATATGTAGATTTTGTGAAGAGAGCCTCTGAATATGGTTTTGGCTATCTCGATTATGGTGATACGCCTGCCTTCAAAGGGGTCTTTGAAGCATCAAGCTACGTTGTAGGATCTACTCTTTTGGGCTTGGACATAATCTTGAAGAAAGAAATAGATCATATTTTTAATCCTATTGGAGGAATGCACCATGCAAGAAGGGATAGAGCAGCAGGGTTTTGTGTTTTTAACGATGCTTCCATAGCAATAATTCATGCTAAGAAGAACCATGGTCTTAAAAGAATATTATACGTTGATATAGATGCCCATCACGGAGACGGTGTTTGCTACGAATTCTATGATGACCCCATGGTGTTCACCGCTGATATACATGAAGATGGAAGGTATTTGTATCCAGGAACTGGATTCAGTCATGAAACCGGTTCTGGGGAGGCTGAAGGAACGAAGTTAAACATATCATTGAAGCCTGGAGCAGGGGATGAAGAGTTCAAGGAAGCTTTTGATGAAATTGAGGAGTTTGCTCATCGAATAAAGCCTGAACTGATAATATTCCAATGTGGAGCGGATGGATTAAGAAATGATCCTCTTACACATCTAGTCTATACAGAAGAAGCCCATAGATACGCAACAAAGAAGTTACACAAAATCTCACATGAATTATGTGATGGAAGAATATTGGCTTTAGGTGGAGGAGGCTACAATCCTGATAATGTTGCCAAAGCTTGGCTTGAAGTGATAAAGGGTCTTATAGATTATCATCCAATGGTTACAAATCTTTGAAGCCTTTTAAGGGCTTGCACCTTATCCTTTTGACCAATTTTAGCTTGCTCTAAAGTATTACAAAGGATTTCGATAGCTTTGTCCATCTCTTTCTTATCGATGGGTCTTGGAACTCCATCCTTACCCCCGAAAGCAAAAGAGTACTTAACAGGGTCTTTCCAGCTTGCTTGCTTACCATAAACCAATTCAGAGATCAAAGCCAATGCTCTAACAACGGAAGGACCAACTCCCTTAAATGATAATAGCTCTTCATAATTCTTCGGCTGAAATTCATACAATCTTTTGAAGGTTTCCCAATTCAGATTTCTTGGCATTGAAAAACCCTCTATACTTGCAATTTTGACCTGATCTTGAGTCCAAAGATCAAGTGTAGAAGGATTGCTTATTCGTCTTATGGAAGACACTAGATTGTTAGGATTTCCTTTTACCAAATCGACACATGTGTTCCTATTCTCTTCAGCTTCTTTTGCCGTCATGTTTAGCACTAAAGGCCTTTTTACATCCCCCACAATGGCTTTATGAGGTTCAACGATAAAGCTATCTAGATCCTCGGAGAGCCAGTGGTAACGCCTTGCAGTCCTGTCTTGTATGTTCATGCCTTGCTGAATAACAGACCAACCTCCTTTCTCAGTCAAGAAAAATACATGATGATATAATGGATAACCCGCTTGAATGGCTGTATTATCGACCTTTGCACAGATTCTGCTTGCATATTTTAGTCTGTCAATATTCGAGGATGATAAATTGAAATCTTCACCTATCTTATCTATTTCTAGTTGAGTTTTTAGGGAAGCTTTTCCTTTTCCACCTGCTACCTTTATTCCATAATTCTCATTAGAAAGTACTCTCTTCAATACTCCTGTAACTACCGTGGTTAAGCCTGAGGAGTGCCAATCGTAACCTAATACACAGCCTAAAGCCTGAAACCAGTATGGATTCGAAATCCTTCTTAAAACTTCATCAGTTCCATACTCATCGATCATAAGCCATATTATCTCTTTTGACAAATTCTCCATTCTATATATTAGCCATCTCGGTGCATGTCCCCTATGTAAAGGAAGAATGGTGAAACCTGTTCTCTTCAATGCAATTTTTATTTACTATTCCAACTATTTATCTTTGAATTTAGCAAAAAATATATCCAAGTTTTACCAAATCAACACTGAAGTGAACAATATGTCTTGGGATGAAGATATAGATGAATGGTTCAGAAGGCGTTGGCACATGCCTTTCTTCGGCAGAAGATTCTTTGAAGATTTTGACAAAATGTTCGAAGAGTTCTTTAAGGGAATTGAAAAAGAAGTTCCTAAAGACCTTATAAGAGAAAGAAGGCTTCCAGATGGGAGTGTTGCTAGAGAGTTTGGACCATTTGTTTACGGCTACTCTGTAACGATAGGTCCAGATGGTAAACCTGTGATAAGAGAATTTGGTAACGTCAAACCTTCTACAAAGCCTTTACCATTTAGAGCGCCAAAACTGGGAATGGAAGTTAAAGAAGAAAGAGAACCTTTGGTGGACGTGTTTGATGAAGGAGATTCTATCAGAGTAGTTGCTGAATTGCCTGGAGTTGATAAATCGGACATAAATATAGAGTCAACCGAGAAGACCATGACTATATCTGCAAGTACTGAAAGAAGGAAGTACAATAAGAAAATTGATATGCCTTCAGAAATCGATCCAGCAAGTGCAAAAGCATCTTACAACAATGGCATATTAGAAGTAAAGATCAAGAAAGCAGTACCTACTCCAAAGGGCAAACGCATCAAGATAGAGTAATCAAAAAATAAATTATTCTTATGCATTACATACATTAGGCAAATTTACTGTAAAGTATTCCTCTTAGCGGAACCTATGATTTTAAGAGGGTTTGTTTATGATCTCGTTGATCTGGTCTGCCATTATATGACCCACTAGCTTGACTTCGCTATTTTTTACTCCAGCCATTTTGGACAGTCTGTCTTTGATGTCCTTTGCGATCATCATAGCAAATACTGGTGGACAGAAGGGTGCTGTAAGATGAAAGGTGACAGAAACTTTGTTGCCTTCTATCTTAACTTCATCAACTAAACCCATATCCACGATAGACATACCTATTTCTGGATCGACAACATTGCTCAATTCTCTCATTATTTCTTCTTCAGCGACCAAATTTTACCTCAATATTTAAGAGAAATGTTATTGTTAAATAGTTTTCTAATCGATTTCAAGACCCTAATCTTTCTACGATTTCATATAGCTTCTCATAAGGTTTAATCGCTTCTATATCTTTCAAGAAATTACTACGTATTTTCCCAAAGAATCTTATAAGTTCTTCTCGCTTGTTATTACGAATTATTTCTTTTAAAGCCTTAGCTTGATTCATAAGCTTTTCCAAGCATGGATACGTATGCCTATTCATCATCTGTATCGATGCATATATATCTGGATTCTCTGTCAGTACACTCTCCGCAAGTATCAATTGCAAAGTAAAAGAGGGACCAGCAAACCTTCTCAAACCATTTATATCCTCATTGGATAAAGTTGAAGCGAAGATTAAGTTCAGAAAATGAGGTAAAGAGAGAGTCAAAGCCATGATCCTATCATGTTCTTCTGCGCCTATTACATTGATGGTAGCTTCAGGAAAGAACTTTTGAACTAAATTAACTTCCCTTTCTGGGTCTTTAACAGGTATTACAGCGATCTTTTTCCCCTTCAAAGTCTTTGCGCCAGAGCCGAATAGTGGATGTATCGATAAAGCCGTCACATTCTTTTGAACTAGATCTGTCAATGTCTTCATAACATGAGTCTTTATGGAGGAAATCTCTGCAACTATCGCATCCTCTTTCAAATTTTGTTCTATCTCTTTAATTACATTGGGCGTGGATTCTATACTGACAGATATTACGATCAAATCTGCACCTTTTACTACATCTTGATTAGATTTAGCGAATAGAAATCCTTCCTTCTCAGCAATATTTCTTGCCTTCTCTTCTATATCTGAAATAATAACAGCATGATCTTTTGATTTAAAGTATCGGGCAAACCATCTTCCCATCCTGCCTGCTCCGCCTATTATCGCTACTCTCATCCTAACATTTCACCCATTCTTTTCAACCCTTCTAACAGTAAGTTCTCTGATTGACAGACGCTTATCCTTATAAAGTTAGGATAATCCCCAAAGGCTATACCAGGGGCTACACAAACATTCTTGTCCTTTAGAAGATCAAGAGCAAACTTTCCAGCATCAAAACTCCTATCGTTGCTTACCTTAGGAAATACATAGAAAGCGCCATCAGGCTCATAATAGGATAAATTCATCTTTTTTAACCTATTGCAAACTAAACTTATCCTTTTTCTGACTAGATTAGCATATCTTTTGACGTCTTTCTTACATTTTAGAGCTTCAATTGCAGCGTATTGAATGAATTCTGGAACGCTTGTGGATGCCAAGGCTTGAATCCTTGAAATCTTCCTTATGGTTTCAGTATCAGATATAGCATAACCAATCCTAAAGCCTGTCATGCCATAGCTTTTGGAAAAGGATGATACACATATAGATTTGCAGTCATGAAACTCTAATATGCTATCAAAAGGCTGGAAAGAATAATCTGAATAGACTTCATCACTCAGTATAGTTACATTTCTATCTGTTGCCAAATCTACTAAAGCCTTCATATCTCTCTTCTCAAGAACTTTTCCTGTTGGATTGTTAGGATAGTTGATTATAATTAACTCTGTAGAATCATTTATGAGATTTGATATGAATTCTATATCTGGTTTCCAGCCATTCTCAAGATTGGTTTTAATATTAATGATTCTTCCTCCAATAGCTTCTACGCAATCAATGTAAGCTGGCCATGCAGGTTGTATAATTATAGCTTCGCCACCTTGGGGGAGGGTTGATAAAATGCTAGCGTAGATAGAAAATCTGCCACCAGATATTACAGCAACTTGCTCATGTGATACATCTATGCCATAACGCTCACTTACAGAATCTGCAATACTTTCTCTTAAACTTGAGATTCCTGAGGGTTCTGTATAGTGAGTATAGCCTTTTGATATTGCATCACAAGTTGCCCTTTTCACCTTCTGTGGAGGACCGAAGTCTGGTTCTCCAACTTCTAGATGGATTACTTTTTTCCCCTCTTTTTCCATTCTTTTGGCTAAAACGAACATGTCTACTACGCTAATGGCTTTTTTGCTTTCATTTATAGAAATCTTCTGAGTTTTTACAGCCTCATCTATCAGAAGGTTTAGAAGCCTTAACCCAAAGCCCTCATCAACATTGTACTTCTTGCATGAGTTTATGACAGAGTTTCTAAGGTCTCTCTCCACTTTATAGTCTATGATAGGTAAGCTCATAGAACGTTTTATTTCGTTAATCTTTTTTGCTAATGAGAGGCGAAGACCTATTAACCTTATTATCTCATTTGTAATCTCTTTGACTTCTTTACGCAAAGCCTCAAGCTCTGATTCACTTGGCAACATCCATCATCCTTAATTAAGGCCTAGTTTTTATGACTGGAGGTATCAAACCTGCTCTTATAGAATGATCAGCCATAACACAAGATACCATGGCTTCAACTACAGGAACTGCTCTTGGTACTATGCATGGGTCATGGCGCCCAGACACTATTAAATCGACTTTCTTTAAGGTGTCAAGATGAACCGTCTTTTGTGGCTTCCCTATTGATGAGGTAGGCTTAAAGGCTAACCTTAACACTATGGGCATGCCGTTAGAAATCCCGCCAAGAATTCCACCAGCTCTATTTGATGATGTTATTATCTTCCCTTTCTTCACAGAAAAAGGATCGTTACATTCAGACCCCTTTAGCCTTGAAGCTTCAAAACCGATACCAAATTCTATGCCTTTCACAGCGGGTATGGAGAATAGAGCTTTACTCAAGTCAGATTCAAGGGAAGAGAAGACAGGTTCTCCTAAGCCTATGGGTACGTTGAAAACTTTGCATTCAACTATTCCTCCTACACTATCTCCCTTTAATTGTTCTTCAGTTATCTTTATCTTCATCTTTTCTGCTGCTTCTAAATCTGCACATCTTACTTCATTAGAGTACCTAAGTCGCCTAATCTCATCATCAGATACTTCTCTTGCTTTGATGCCTCCTATCTCAATGGAATAGGCGAAAACTTCTATGCCAAGAGTATAGCGGATAAGCTTCTTAGCTATGGCTCCTGCTATAACAAAGGATGCTGTTATTCTACCTGAGAAGCGTCCCCCTCCCCTCCAATCATTATAGCCTCCATACTTCCAAAAGGCTGTTAGATCAGCGTGACCTGGTCTTGGGGTCTTTCTTATCTGTTCATAAGGCTTTGAGTCTACATCTTTATTCCATATTAATGCACAAATAGGAGCGCTTGTAGTATATCCATTAAAGACTCCTGATATTAATTCTACTTTATCCTCCTCAGACCTTTCGCTCGTTACCATGGATAAGCCTGGTCTTCTTAAATTAAGGTCATGTTGGATATCATCTTCACTCAAAGGCAAACCTGCAGGGCAACCGTCTACTACTACCCCTATACACCTACCGTGACTCTCGCCAAAGCTTAATACTAAGAATCTTTCTCCAAGAATATTTCCTGTCATTTTATGCTCCTTCTATGATTGCTCCTAGCGATTTAATATCTTTGATGAAATTAGGGTAGGATATGTCTACTGACTCAAGACCTTCTATTATACAAGGCTCGGATGAAGCCGTAGCAGCAGCACAAAAAGCCATAAAGAGTCTATGATCGCTATAAGCATTTAATGAGCAACCCTTCAATTTTTCACAATATTCAACTACTATACCATCCCGTAACTCTTGCACTTTAGCACCAAGTTTCCTTAATTCTTTCACAAGTATGGATATTCTATCTGTTTCTTTGAACCTAGCATGCTCAACGCCTTTTATGATGATCTTTGGCCTAGCCTTTAGAGCTATTACTGATAAAACAGGCAATAAGTCAGGAGAGTCTGATAAGTCGAATTCTCCTCCCTTCAAAATCTTACCTCCTGATAGAGTGATCTCACCTTTTGATCTATTAACGTTAAAATCAGCTTCGATATTCTCTAATATATCTAAAATACGCATATCTGCTTGAGGAAGAGAAAAGTTCAAGTTCTCTATTGTAACCTTTTTTCCAGCCAATAGCGCAAACGCTATCAATAAGGATGCTGAGCTAAAGTCCCCCGGCACATCAAAATCTGACTGATGGTAATCTTGTTTTGGTGGAATAACATACTCTTTATAATCTTTATGAATAGCATTTCCTCCAAAAATCTTCATCATGCTCAAAGTTGCATCTATGTATGGTCTTGATACAGTCTTGCCATGAACTTTTATCACTGTTTTGTTTTTAGCTTTAGGGGTTGAAATCAAGAGAGCAGATATAAATTGAGATGAGACATCTCCTCTTATTTCAGCTTCCCCTCCCTTAATTCCACCACCTCTCACTATTATTGGCGGCAAGCCATTTTGGCGGGATGAATAGCATTCAACTCCTAAGCTCAATAATGCTGAAAGTAACGGTTGCATAGGTCTAGACCTTATGCTATCATCGCCAGTAATTATCGAATAACCCTCTGGCGCTAAAGATGCTATGGCTGTTATTAAGCGCATAGTAGTTCCTGAATTCTCTACGTTGATAACATCATCGGGAGTTTTGAGATTTGGATTTCCTTCAATCTGAAGATAATCTTCCTTTTTATCTATCAATGAGCCTAAAGCTTGACATGCCTTTATTGTAGCAATGGTATCTCTTGCTAGAAGAGGCTTATTTATTCTAGATCTTCCAGATGCAAGGCTTGACAATACTAATGCTCTATGAGTATAGCTCTTACTTGGTGGAGCTTTGACTCTACCATGAAGATCGCTTTTGAATACTTTAACACTCGTCAATCCAATATCACCGCTTTTGCCTTCTCATAGTTTATCCTTGTGTATATTATTTCTCCAGGCAAGTCAGCCCAAACTGAAGCTATTCCATTAACTCTATCAGGATGGCAGATAGCAACCACAGCAGGCCCTTTTCCTGAAAGACCTGAACCTTTAGCTCCAGCTAATAGAGCATTTAAAATTGGCTTTGTACTAAAGCCTAATGCAGTAGAGCATACTAAACCATTTAAAACCATGGCTTCCCAATACTCACCTTTCATAACCAATGAATAGGCTTCCTTGAAAAGGGATTCAAATTTCTTAAGCCTAGTTTTGTCAACATCCTTTGTATAAGCCTTTTCAGGCGGGGCGTATATTACTATATGGTAATCATCTTTCAACATTTCTCTTTTTTCTATTACTCGCTTAGTGTTATCAGTTGCAACCAATCCTCCAAAATAAGATGCGCAAGCATCGTCAAAAGCTCCAGTTATGGTTACGCCTGCCTTTATGGAAGCATCTACACCTAAATTTATTATCCTTAAATCGTCTAAATTCATCCTTAAAGCAGCCAAAGTTGCTAACACTATTGCGTTTGAAGCAACGCTCGAGCTCTTGAGACCTTTTCCAATGGGAATATCAGACTTTGTAGTAACTCTTGCCCCATAGTTCTTATAGCCTAAATTAGTCAAAACTTCTTCTACGGCATATTTGGCTAAGGTCTTATCTTCTTCATTATCGCTACCAATGATCTTTACATCTATTTGATCAGAATTCTCTATCAATTCTACTTCAGCTTCTGTCTTTAACTGAGCCCCAAGGGCAGCACCATTGCCAGTTGCAATGGCGTTCACTATAGATATAGCGCCGAAAGCTATTCCTTTTCCTCTCACAAAATCACCCTAGAGCTTTAAGAACTGCTCTTCTCATTATATCAATAGGCGCATCTATTCCTGTCCAGAGCTTAAAAGAAGCAGCTCCTTGTCCTACAAACATTTCATACCCAGGGATGACTTTTGCACCCATTTTTTCAGCATCTCTAATTAGCTTCGTCTTTTTAGGATTATAAACTGCATCGAAGACTACCATATCTTTCTTTATCAATTCTTGTGGAACAATGCTCTCATCTAAATTTGGATTAGTACCAATAGGAGTTGCATTCATGAGAATATCTACAGAGTTTATAGCTTTCTTTAGAGAGTTCATGCTAAGCTCCTCTAAATTATAATTCATCTTCAGCTTCTTACCCAAATCCTCTGCCATTAACTTTGCCTTATCAAAAGTACGATTCATAATAATGATCTCTTTGCAACCTTTCGAAACTAGTGCAACTATACAGGCTCTAGCAGCGCCCCCAGCCCCTATCAACAAAGCTTTCAAACCCTTTAAAGAACGAACCTTTGCTTCTAATGCTGATATAATTCCATTTACATCTGTATTGTAACCAATAAGTTCACCATCATCATTGACTACGGTGTTCACAGCACCAACCAAAGATGCACCTTCATTAATTCTATCAAGAAGATTCAAAATGGCAACTTTATGGGGCATTGTGACATTAAAGCCTTTAACCTTCAAAGCCCTTAGACCTTCTACAGCTTCCTTCAAACGGGAAGTATCAACATCGAAGGCAAGGTAAACATAATTAAGACCTTTAGCTCTAAAGGCTTCGTTATGCATTATTGGGGACAAGGATTTATCGACTGGATGACCTATTACACAACATAGACGAGTTTTATTGCTAACAATACAATTCGAGTATCCCATAAAGCTCTCTTAACTCCTTAACCATAATCTGAGCTGGTGCAGTAGACGAGCCTGGTAATGAAGCGTATGTAAATGGACTACCAAGTATTGGACAAAGAATCCTTGATATCTGCCCTTTATCACCCATACAAAAAGCAATTAGTTTATTAGGTTTTGAATGCTTGTACAAATTTAAAATCGAGATATTATCAGAAAAATCTTTAGCCATTGTAACGATCTTTACTATTTTTCCCAGAGGCTTGGCTTTATCAAGAGTGCTTTTAAGGAATTGGAAAGAAGGAGTTTTTTCAAAGTTATGCCAAGACAAAATTATCGAAGCTTCTGAATTCTTTATCGAACTCAAAAGCTCAAGATTATTTCGAGCAAGGCTTAACTCGATATCCATATAAGCAGGTTTAAGCTTTGAGAGATTCAATAACACTTTTTGTCTTTCTTCTTCGCTACCCTTGAACTCTCCACCCTCGCTTTTGGCTCTGCACGTTAATATGCATCTATCAATGCGCTCTTTTATGGCTTCTTTCATAATTGAGAAGTTTATTTGTGATAAATAATCTACTCTTATTTCAACGAAATCTGAGCCTAGATTGAAAGCTTCTTCTATCTTCTCATTGAGTGTTTCTATATTTCTAACACCTATAGATGCGCAGATTTTTACCCTTTTCTTTAGCATTTTGAAATTATCTACTTTTCTATTATATGCTCATCTACTTGAATACCGAAGTGTCTACCGCTAGGCGCATGGACATAAGCCAACACCTCATCCTCGGGCTTTATTTCTGTAGCAGAAATCAACTTATTGTTCCTACCAACTAACCTTATCGTTTCTGCGTTTTGAACCAATATGCTCGCTATTCTTCCATTGTATGTTGCTTTTATTAAGCGCAATGGTCTCCTTTCTATCTTCGCTCTTCCTACAATGGCTGATTTAGTTATGCCTTGACTATTCACAATCAAGACTTCATCTCCTGCCTCGATTTCGGATAGGTACTTTGTTTTAGCATCTGGCAAAAGTATGTAACTATGAACTGCTCCAGCGTTTACACGAAAAGGTCTTGGGGAAGTGAACTCAGAGCCTATTGTCTCACTATGAATAAGAAAGAATAAGTCAGATTGACTACCTACTAATGCTCCGTCGCCAATCTCTAACATAGATGCAGTATCTATGCAAACTCTATCACCCATTCCAACATCTTTCACTTCTTTTATCTTCACAGAGATTAATTCAAGCCTTTTTTGTTTAGAAAGATAGCCTACGAGGCTTTTTATATCGTCAGGACTTTTTGGAGCATATACTACACCATCAACACCTAGTTCAAGCACCCCAAACATGGTTTGAACTTCTTCCAAATGCTCTATCTTTGCATAAAGTTTTGTATTCTTCTTATGTAATTGAGCCACTAAATTCTCTAACGGAATTATCTTCCAATTCTCTGTTTCAATCAAAACGCCTATGGCTCCTTGTTTAGAGGCATTAATCACAACGTCTTCATCCTCTTTCTTTGAAATTTTAACACTTAAAGCGAATGCTTTACCCATTCTTTTGACTCCTGCAACTTTGTCTAAAGAGTCTATTAATACAACATCTCCTTCCTTAGATGATGAGAACAATCTAACTTTGCTACGAACATCATCATCTATTAATTTTGGATCACATAGAAATGATTTGATGTTATTCTCAAGGGCGTTCTTTAAAATTTCAGAGGCAGTGTTCTTCTCATTAGGCAAGACAATTATGATCTCTTTATCAGGATTTTTCTTAGCCAATTTTTAAGACCTCTAAAGCCTTCTCAACACTTTTACCTTGCATTATAATCATGTGTAGTGCACGAACCATGGCATCTGGGCGATCATGCTGAAAAACGTTCCTACCAAAGGCTACTCCTATAGCGCCTGCCTTTATTGCACCATAAGCCATTTCTAATACATCACGGTCAGTCTCAGACTTTGGTCCCCCAGCTATCACTATAGGCACAGGACAACCTTTAACGACTTTCTTAAAAGATTCCGGGTCTCCTGTGTATACAGTTTTGATAATATCTGCACCAAGCTCAGCCCCTATTCTTGCTACATGAGCTATTACTTCTGGATTATTAGGATCCTTTATGTTCTCCCCTCTTGGATACATCATGGCTATAAGGGGCATTCCCCGTGCATCACAATCACAAGCCAGATTTCCAAGAATTTCAAGCATCTCATGCTCTTCTTTGCATCCTATGTTAATATGCACAGATACTGCGTCGGCACCAAGCCTTATAGCCTCCTCAACGAATCCAACCTGAACCTTCCTATTAGGGGCCAAGCTTAAATTTGTGCTACCTGTTAGGTGCATTATCATCCCGATTCTTGGCGGCTCTTTCAGTGAGTGAATTATGCCTTTGTGCACTAGAACTGATGTTGCTCCTCCCTCACTAACTTTTTTGATGATATAATCCATATCTGTCAATCCTTTCATAGGCCCCATGGTAACGCCGTGATCCATAGGTACACATATCATCTTTCCATTAGATGTAATCCTGTCTAAGCGAACTCTTTTTCCCCAAACCATACTAATTCACTAGATCATCTTCAAAGCTACTATCAATTCTCCTAAAAGTATAGATGAGCCTGAGCCACCCCTTATTGTATTGTGGCTAAGGACATGCAACCAAAGAGAGTTCGCGTCTGATCCACGGCGAACTCTGCCAACAGTTACACTCATTCCTGGTACAGAACCTGCAAGCCTATCAAGGCGAGGTTGAGGCCTATCTTCTTCTTCTCTAACTATTATGGGCTGAGTTGGAGCCATTGGAAGTTTGAACTCTTGAGGTTTTCCTTTAAAAGACCTTAGGGCATCTTTTACTATATCCACATCAACTCTTTCCTTAGTCTCAATATACACTGATTCTAAGTGCCCGTCTATCGTTGGAACTCTGTTACAAGACACTTCAACTTTTATATCTGCTGGCTTTATTCTATCTCCTTCTATGTTACCTAGTATCTTACATGGTTCCAATTGAACCTTCTCCTCTTCTTCAGCTATGAAAGGTATGACGTTATCGGTTATTAAGAGAGAGGGAACCCCTGGGATGCCTGCTCCTGATAAAGCCTGCATAGTTGTAACTACCATCTTCTTTATCGTTAACAAATCATGTATAGGCTTTAAGGCTATAGTCAGGCCTAGAGCAGTACAGTTTGGATTTGAAACGATGAAACCGTTCCATTTCCTCTTACGTCTTTGAACGTCTAATAGGCTTAAATGATCGGGGTTCACTTCAGGTATGACCACTGGCACATCATCATATAAACGGAAAGCGCTGGAATCACTTATTATGTGAAAGCCTGCCTCAGCAAACTTTGGCTCTACTGTTTTTGCTGCAGAAGTCGGTAAAGCTGAAAAGATCAGATCTGCATCAACTTCTTTTGGTTCTGTAGACTTGACGATTACGTCTTTATACTGCTCAGGCATATCTGGAGACATTAACCATTTGCCTGTAGAACCATACTTTTTGCCAGCAGATTCTCCCCCTGTTAGAGTCGTAACTTCAAACCAAGGATGGTTTAAGAGAAGGTATAGGTAATTCTGTCCTATCATCCCAGTTGCTCCAAGAATTGCGGTCTTGATTCTTTTCATGTTCATTCACCCTTCAATGCCCTTCTAAGCAAGGTAAGAACTTTTTCTATTTCTTTATTTGAAATAAAGATTTTGATAGAAGAGCTTATGGTGACTAGACCGTAAATGTTTATGCCTTGATCAGCCAGAGGTGTTATGAATCTTTGTATTATTCCTGGGTTGGTCTCCAACTGCCTCCCCTTAATCGACACCATGGACAAGTCCTCAAAGGAGCTTACTGCCTTTCCTATCCTCTTCTCCACCATCAATTTGTGCAAGTTGTTAAGGAGTTTTCTACCATTTGATATGTAAAGAATCGAGGATTTTTCATCAGAAGTAATAGATACTATGTCGCCCCCAGATCTTTGAACCTCATATGCCAACAAAGCCAATGATTGAGGATTCGACGCCTCAGCACCTACTATAGTAACCATTGTAACAGGTTTATCATAACACTCAATCTCGTATCCAAGAGAGCCTTTGCCGATCAAAGTCCCGCCTGATGTGAGATTCTTATTTTCAAGGCTAATTACTCTTATTATCAAATCATCCTTTTTGTACCTGAGAGCCTTGGCTTGAAGAATCTTCGCCCCTCCTGCAGTTAGGATATAGGCTTCCTCTGGATCTAGTATATCAATTGGGACTGAACCCTCAACTTTCGATGGGTCCGCTGATAGAATGCTGCCTACATCTTTAACAAGGACAACCTCCTTTGCATTTAAACAACTACCTAATAGTACAGCGGTTGTATCGCTCCCTCCCCTTCCCATAGTGGTTACTTTGTCCGTTTTGCTCTTGCCAATAAAACCACATATTACAGGTATCTTACCTGATTCTATTACGGGAATCAGTTTTTCTTCTATAGCTCTTGAAGTTTCATCTAGTAACGGATTAGCATCACCATGCTTGTCATCAGTAATTATGGGCCAATGGGGGGATTCTGTATCTATTAAGTAGGGATTTAGACCTTTTGAAGCAAGAGCAGCAGACATGATGCGAGCGCTGGTCTTCTCACCCATGGCCAAAATCTCATCAAGGTAAGATAAAGATACATCTGGCGCTACTTTGTTGGCTAAATTGAGGAGTTCATCTGTTTGACCCTTAAGCGCTGAGACAACTAGCACGAGTCTTGAACCTTTTTCCACTTCAGATTTTATCATATCTGCAGCCTTTTTCAGATTCTCCTCATTCATGAGAACAGAACCGCCGAATTTCACCACAATTATGGGCTTTTCCAAGATGAAAACCTCTTTAGTAATAGAAGTTAAAGAAAAAGTATCTAGTTCCAGAAGTAGGCGAAGAATCCATCGGAATTATGCGGGATCCAGTTCGGCAAATAAAGTCAATCGCCTCTTATCTTAAATGACGGCAATTAGAAGCTTGCACATATATAAATTTTTATTCACCTTCCAAAATGGTGGCTTTTTTCAATTCATTTGCATAATTCCTTATGCTGTTTAGCATATTATCCTCATCATATTCATTTTTCTGAATTATTTCTACAAAAGCACTTCCCACTATAGCCCCATCTGCTCCTGCCTCTATGATGCTCCTGACTTGATATGGTTGAGAAATGCCAAAGCCTACTGCAAGAGGTGTCTTACCCTTAATGTAAGGTATTATTTTTTCTATAAGGCGAATAGTTGATCTTTTAAGTGTCTTTCTAGCACCAGTTACACCAAAGAGAGATACAATATAGAGAAAGCCTGAAGTATACTCAATAATTTTCTTCAACCTAACAATGCTCGTGGAAGGAGAGGCAAGAAATATTGTATCAATGCCATGCTTATTGGCTATAAATTTGTAATCTTGAGCTTCTTCCACTGGTAAATCTGGCACAATTATACCATCGACTTTACTCTTCTTTGCTTTATCGAAGAAATTCTCTAAACCTATTCTAAAGATGATGTTATAGTAAGTAAGAATAACGACAGGTATATTATGATAGCCCTTGATTTGATTGGCTATTTCTAAGACTCTTACAGGAGTTGTACCAGATTTCAAAGCTCTTAAGTTTGCTGCTTGAATCGTTGGACCATCTGCTATAGGATCTGAAAAGGGGATTCCTAGCTCCAATATGTCTACTCCACCTTCTATTAACGCTTCAGCTATCTTTGGTGTGAGATCAGGTCTAGGGTCTCCTCCCATTATATAGCTGATAAGGGCGCCCTCACCCCTATCCTTAAGCCTCTCAAAAGTTTCCTTCATGCTCATCAAATCTTCACTTTAGATAATCTGCTACAACTTGCACATCTTTATCCCCACGACCGGATAAAGTCACAACTATCAAATCATCTTTTTTCATGTTTTCAGCCAATTCTATAGCATAGGCTAAAGAATGAGAAGGTTCTAAAGCAGGAATTATACCCTCAGTTTTAGATAGTTCAATAAAAGCCTTGACAGCTTTATCGTCAGTCATGCTCACATACTTTGCTCTATCCATAGTTTTCAGAAATGAGTGTTCAGGTCCAACGCCAGGGTAATCGAGGCCAGCAGATATGCTGTGGGTTGTACTGATTTGACCATGCTCATCTTGAAGAAGATATGTAAGCATTCCATGTAAGATTCCTTCATCCCCGGCACAAAGAGAAGCTGCATGCGCCCCTGATTCTATACCATGCCCTCCTGCTTCAACACCATATAATTTGACATTATGATCGTCTAAGAATGGGTAAAAGGTACCCATGGCATTACTCCCTCCTCCTACACAAGCAATTAAGGCATCTGGCAATCTGTTCTCTTTCTCCATTATCTGTGATTTGATCTCTTTTCCTATCACGCTTTGAAAGTCTCTAACTATCATAGGATAAGGGTGAGGACCGACGACAGAGCCTATGAGATAATAAGTTGTCTTAACATTCGCTACCCAGTCTCTAAGGGCCTCGTTTATTGCATCCTTTAGTGTTTTTGACCCAGACCCAACTGGATGAACTTCTGCACCTAATAAATTCATACGAAAGACATTAAGCTTTTGGCGCTCAATATCTTCTTTTCCCATGTATATTTCAGCTTTTAAACCAAGAACTGCACATGCCATGGCTGTTGCTACACCATGTTGACCAGCCCCAGTTTCAGCTATCACTCTATTCTTTCTCATCTTCTTTGCCATTAGAGCTTGACCTAGAGTGTTGTTTATCTTATGGGCTCCTCCATGCAATAGATCCTCTCTTTTAAGATAGATCTTTGCGCCTCCTACTTTTTTTGACAAATTCTTGGCAAAATATAGTGAAGTAGGTCTGCCAGCGTACTCTGATAGATAGTAATCAAGTTCTTTTTTGAAAACTTGGTCGTTCTTCAGCTTCAAGTATGCTTTTTCTAAATCAAGAACAGCGCTCATCAAAGTCTCTGGCATGAATCGCCCACCATATTTTCCATATTTTCCATCTATTGGATATTTCGTAAATTCCTTCAATTCTTAACCCTCTTAGCACTAGCTACAAAATTTGACATCTTCTCATAGTCCTTTATGCCTGGAGATGATTCAACCCCGCTGCTAACATCTACTGCAAATGGTTTGACTCTGCGTATTGCCTCTTCGACGTTATCTGGATTTAAGCCGCCAGCCAATATCAATGGCTTTGGGCGTATCGCTTCTCGGATTTCTCTACAAATTCTAAAGTCGTTAACCATTCCTGTTCCTCCATACTTACCTTCTTTATAAGAATCAACGAGAATAGCGTCAAAATTCTCTGCTTCATTTAAAACAGATTCCAATGATAGATTTGATTTTAATGTTATTGCCCTTATCATGCGCATATCATATAAAGCCTTAAGCATGTAATCATCATCGAAGTCAAAATCCCCATGAATTTGAATGTATTCAGGCTTTAACCTATTCTTTATTTTAATGATTTGATCAAAATCATCAAGAACAGTTACAGCCACTTTGCTTATAAATACAGGAACCTTTTCCATCAATTCTCTAGCTCTATCTATGCTGATACTTCTTGGCGATGAATTCACATCTATTACAAAGCCGAGAGCATCAGCTCCGGCAATTATTGAATTCTTAAGATCCTTTTCATTGGTTATGCCGCATATTTTGACTCTTACCATACTTATGTAGCCTCCACGAATTCGCGAATCTTGGCTTCAACGTCTCTTGCAGTCATAATGGCTTTACCTATGAGAAAGGCTTTAATGTTGAAATTGTGTAATGCTTTTACATCAGTAGGATGGTTAATCCCGCTTTCGCTTACTATTATTCTCCCTCTATTCTCTATCTTACTCAATATTCTCTTTGTGACCTCAAGATCGACATTCAAAGTTGTTAAGTCTCTATTGTTTATACCTATCATGTCAGCTTCCGTTTGAAGGGACGAAAGAAATTCATCCTCATTATGAACCTCAAGCAAAACTTCAATACCTTTTGATTTCGCGATTTCGATCATTTCGTTTAAATTCCTTTCACCAAATTCACGGTCAAAAATGGACTTTATCAAAAGAATAGCATCAGCACCAATTTTATCAGCAGCTTCTATCTGAACTGGACTTATTATGAAGTCTTTCATCAGAATAGGTAAATCCACAGTTTTTCGCACTATAGATAAAATCTCTAAAGAACCTTTGAAGTGCTTTGGTTCGGTAAGTATAGATATTCCTACTGCCCCCCCTCTTTTGATAGCAATTGCCATCTCTTTTGCATCCATTTCCTTTTTTAATACACCATCTTTTGGAGATGCGGGCTTTATCTCAGCTATGATTGGAATCTTTTTGCATTTTACAATAGAATCTTTTAAGCTCCTTTGTAACCTTCTCTCATCAAATTGAACATTATAGTACCCTTCTTTAATGGTTCTCTTCACATTTTGAATAATAAAGTCTAAAAAATCAACCAAATTTAACTTCTAACTCCTCTAACTTTTCCATGTTTCCTTCGCAGAATTTTATCATCGTCTTGAGCTTGCTATAAGCAGCACCGCTCTTAACAGATTCGTAAGCCAGTTCCATTGCTTTATCGAATTTATCAGTAAGCCCGCCAACAACGATCCCGCTGGCTGCATTTACCAAAGTCATATCCATCTTTGGATCTCCTTTCTTGTAAAATCCGTTTAGAATTCTGAATACAATTTCGGCATTTTCTTCTGGATTAGAACCTTCAATCTCGTCTTGCTTTGCCAGTCTAACTCCAAAGTCTTTAGGGGATAATTCCGTTACGCTTATCTTGCCTTCTTTTAACCATGCCATCTCAGTCTTGCCTATAGTTGAGATTTCATCCAACCCATCTAAGCCATGAACTACCATAGCCTCTTCGCTTTCGAGATTCTTTAGAACGTAAGCCATGATCTTTGTTAATTTCTTTTCATAAACGCCTAACAGGTATCCACTTGCATTTGCTGGGTTAGTTATTGGACCTAGAATGTTGAAGATCGTTCTTATCCCTATCTCTTTCCTTGGTTCTAAAGCATACTTCATGGCTGGATGAAACCTTGGCGCGAACATGAATCCTATTCCTATTTGCTCAATAGATTTCTCAATAATGCTAGGTTCTGTATTCAAGTTATAGCCCAATTTCTCAAGAACATCCGCACTGCCACATTTACTTGTGAATGATCGATTGCCATGTTTTGCAACTATTGCACCAGCACCAGCAACTATGAAAGATGCCGTCGTACTCACATTGAAGGATTTGATTCTATCTCCACCTGTACCAACTATGTCTATGATGCGCTTATTGACACGAGGATGAATTTTAAGGCAGAAATCCCTCATAACTTTGGCAAAGGCTGAAATCTCCCCGATGCTCTCTCCTTTCATCCTCAAAGCAGTCAAAAAAGAGGCTATCTGAGCATTGGTTGCATTGCCTGACATTAACTCTTTCATTATGGTTCGAGCTTCTAAATGGCTAAGGTCCTTACCATCTACAACCTTTTGAATCCCTTCCCTTATCATTTTGAACCACTCTTTAGGAAGTTTCCAATTATCTTCTTGCCATTATCTGTAAGAATGGATTCAGGATGAAATTGCAAACCTTCTATGGGGTATGAGATATGCCTTACTCCCATTATTTCACCATCATCTAAAGACTCAGCAGTAACTTTGAGGCAAGAAGGAAGTGTTAATTTATCGCCAACGAGTGAATGATAGCGAGTAGCTTTAAAGGGATTCTTTATTCCTTTTAATACTCCGTTTCCATCGTGCTTTATCATGCTCGTCTTGCCATGCATTATGTTATGTGCACGAACTATCTTTCCTCCAAAGGAATGAATTATCCCTTGATGTCCTAAGCATATGCCTAATATAGGAATCTTACAGCCCATTTGCCTTATAATCGATGAACAAATACCAAAGTACTTTGCATTTTCAGGGGTACCAGGACCAGGAGATAATATTATGCCATTAGGCTTTATCCTCTCAATATTATCAAGGCTTATCTGATCGTTCCTATAAACTAAAGGATTAGCTCCTAGTTCGCCTACGTATTGAACTAAATTGTAGACGAAGGAATCATAATTATCTATTATGAGAATCCTCATTCAAAACCTCTCCCAGATACCTTCAAAGCCTTCATCAAAGCCTCTACTTTGTACTCTGTCTCTAGCCATTCTTTTGATGGGTCAGAATCAGCGACTATTCCTGATCCTACCTGAATGTATGCTTTATCCCTACTCGCTACCAAAGTTCTTATTGTTATGGCAAAATCTGCATTTCCATTGTTAGAGAAGTATCCTATAGCTCCT
The DNA here is from genome assembly GCA_029775875.1 of Nitrososphaeria archaeon. GTDB lineage: Archaea > Thermoproteota > Nitrososphaeria > Nitrososphaerales > JACAEJ01 > JAVZMU01. Next base: position 44,404 of record JARVKD010000001.1, on the reverse strand, counting down.
GCGTAAGGTCCTCTTCTTGAAGGTTCCAATTCATCTATTATTTCCATGGCTCTTATCTTAGGGGCTCCAGTAACTGTTCCAGCAGGGAATACTCCTCTAAACATATCAAAGGCATCTTTGCCTTCTCTTAACTTACCTAAAACTCTTGAAACTATATGTTGCACATGGCTATACTGATGGACTTTCATAAACTCTGGAACATGGACACTACCAAACTCACAGACCTTTCCTATATCGTTTCTTGCTAAATCCACTAGCATTATATGCTCTGCGCGCTCTTTTGGATCTATAAGAAGCTCTTTTTGCACAATATCGTTCATAGTTTTATCTTCGAGCTTAGGTCTTGTGCCAGCAATAGGGAATGTCTCAACAATGCCATTATCCACTCTTACGAGCATCTCTGGGCTAGATCCGACTATCTGTCTATCACTCATCTTCATGAAATACATGTAAGGAGAAGGGTTTATTCTCCTTAAAGACTCATAGAAGTGAATAAGGTCACCTTTTATCTTGAGATCGTATCTCTTAGATAAAACTGCTTGAAATATATCTCCAGAAAATATGTAATCTTTTATCTTTGATACTTTCTCACAAAAAGAATTGAATTCTATATTCACTTTAGGCTGAGAATAATACAGATCATCAATATTTTCAGGCTCTTTAAGAGCAGATTTTATCTCTTTGCTACGATCCTCTTCTTGGAAATAGTAAAAGGCTTGATGATTTATATGATCAAACGTTATACCATCATCAAAGATGCCAAATTCCATATAAGGAAAGCCTAAATCATTCTTACCTGATTTGATTCTTTCCCAGTATTCAATAGCATCATAGGATACATAGCCAACAGCCCCTCCAATCAGCCTTGGCCATCTTTGATCATGAATAGAACCTCCTTGCATTTCTTTTATAATGTATAATGGGTCCTTTACATTCTTCCTTTCCAAAAATCCTCCTTTACAATCCTTTATCTCTAACTCTTTACCCTTCGCCTTTAAGATAAGCCTAGGCTCGAATCCTATAAAGGAGTACCGGGCTAATTTCTTTGGACCTGTGACTGATTCTAGTATGTAGGCAGTATCAAATTTCTTATGAATCTTTTTGAAGATTTGAATTGGAGGAATGTATGGGAAGGATTTAAGGTTTAGTTTAAGATTAGATGAACTATTGTATCGCTCGTAACCAAACTAAATCACCCAACTTTTCTTCCTCCATCGCCAACGCTTGATCAATGTATTATTTAAGACTTTTGTGCACATATATGTTCATTAGTTGCCTCGGTAAGAATTATTAACCTCTTTTGAAGATCAAATTAAGTATGTTGAAATCGGCTGAATTCTTAAGCGCGCCAAGAGGGATGCTTAAGGTCTTCATTCTAAAAGCTGCATCTAAGATGCCTGTGAGTGGCATTGATATTTCAGACCAGATCAACCTTTACACCAATAATGAATGGAGGCCAAGCCCAGGCTCCATATATTTCATATTGAATGAGCTTTCTTCGAAGGGAATGATCTCTGAGGTAATAAGCCCTGATGCGAATGTAAAAAGATACATAACTACGAACAAAGGCATGGCCATACTGTCCTCATTCATTAAGGTCGCAGATCAAGTCCTTAAGAGACAATTCATATTTATTAGTGTCATGGCTCAAGTTGCAGAAAAAGATTTAGCGAAGATCTTTGTTGAGCTTGCTGATTTAATTCTTGCCTCTAATAAAGAGAAAGAAGAAAAATTAAAACTTATGATCAGTCAATTGATCCAAAAGGCAAGAGAGATTTAAATCATAGAAGAGGCTTAAGCTTGTGCCATGCTTTTATCAACACCCTTAGAGGATTAAAAAGCGATATTAAATTGGTTATGGTCAGTGTCGTCGCGAGGTCTTCAACGCCTATGTGAGCTAATCACAGGCTCAGTCTGGGGCAGCGAGCACTTCATCCCACTATATATAGAGTAGTCTATGATTTAGAGGTTTCTGTATTGAACGAAATTAGCCATAACTCTTTTGAGTTTCTTTATCGTTCCTGAAACTCTTAGTGGAAGGAAAGTGGAATCCTTAAACTTCATTGAACTTAATGCAAAGAGTGCATCATCGACATGCTTATGACTACAATGAATGATGAGGAAATTAGGTTCCATTTTAACGAGCTTCAAATCGATGGATTGTAGACCTATGGCACCAAAGAGGTCTTTTACCCTAGCCGTAATTTCTGTTTCGAGTTCCTTATGGTCATTTTGCATCTCATAATAAACCAATATGTATCTCTTTCTCTCATATTTCATTCCGATCTACCAATTATCTCTGGACCTAGATCAATCTTCTCGATTACTTCCCTATTGGGAATCTCGTGCAAAATTTTTCTTCTCGTTAGATTTCCACCTAAAATCTTGTAAAAGCTGTAGAGTATCCTTGGGGATACTAGCTCATTGGAATTTTTTGCTCCGCTTGAGAATATAGTAACAATTTGCCTTCTTTTGCAGATATTTACCAACTTTTTCAAACATTTCATATAACTGGCAAAAGAAAATTCATTGTGTAAACGCAAAGGAGCAAAATCAAACTCAATCGCAAGATTTATGTTTGATTGCCTTGCACAGAATTCTATCACTTTAAGAGTTTCAGTTATGTCCTTACCAGCCTCTAGCAAATAGAAGGGAACATTACATGATCTAGCCTCATCTACATTTCTTGCTGTGTATATTAGATGGTCACCTTTTAGAGCCTCCGATCTTTTAAATTCACTTATATTAGCCCTGAAGATGCACCGCATTTTTTCTTCTTTACACATGTTTGTAACTCTTTCCTTTAAATCCCGATTATCTTCCAAATCTAAGCCAAGAACAGAGAAACCTAAGAACTTAGCTATTTTTATGGTTCTCTTAAATTCATCAGTCATATTTACGTGAAGATCTATGGCGCCTATTTTAACAACCCCCTGTAGTGTGATACCTTTTCATCAAATTTTAATCCGTTCTTAGGCTTGAGCTTTATTTTTATAGCGTCCTTCTCTGAAAGTTCGATTTTACCTTCACATAACAATTGCTTGTCTATACGAATGTAAAAAGCGCCATGTTCATCTAAATGCTTTGACAGCTCACGCTCCAGAATCTTTTTGTCCGTATCACTTAGAGAAGAGAACAAGACATGAACGAATTTGCTTGCCTCAGCACCAATCAATCTAGTCTTATAAAGAAGAATAGGATTGCCAAAATGGCCTTCTAAGTTAAAAGATTTCACATCATAATTACTCAAATGGAGGAGCTCGACTATCTTCTTTACAACTTTTTCTCCTTCCTCCGTTGCATGAATCATCCAAGTAATTTCAATTGAGGAAAACTCCATTTGCTTCTTACATCTATAATCAATTCTCCTAGAAATACTTGTGGGTTAAAGTCCAAACATAAATGGCTGTGATACTCTAAGATGCTTGCTCATGAATGCTCAAAGAAGATTATAAAACTTGTATCAACGCACCCAACAGATAGGAAGGAGCCATCTATTCTGGAAGAAGGCCAAGAAGTAATTGCAGAATTGCAAACTCCGAGTTGTAATTTGGTTCAAATCCTGATCGACGCTATGCTGAGCAGTCAGTCAGGTAGCAGATGAACCTGAGAAGCTCGCAAACGGAAAGATATTTTAGTTACATGGGGTTCATTTATAGGCTAGAGAAGCCATCTATGGATATCAAGTTCAAAGAGAATTTTATTGTTCTTTGGAGAAGATTTTTTGGCGAAGCAGAGCTTCCAATTGCTTTTTATTATACAGATGAAGAAGGGCACGCAGAACTTGTGAAGCCTGGCTCAATTCATAGGTGCGTGATCGCTGCGCTTTCGCTAGTGAGGAAAGGAAGAGCTTTGTGTTTAGATGCAGAGTCGATTGGTTGTTCCGGAGGAAGAAGATATCTCGGATTCTCTGAAAAACTGAGGCCTGATTTTGAGTATTTTCTTTCGTGTGGGATTCCTGGAAAAGTTGAAGGCGAACGGTATAAGAAAACGCCAGAACTCGTCGCTCAGTCAGTTAAACTTGTACCGTCGTTTAAGGCTCCTGCAAAGTTCATCGTTTTCAAGAGATGGGATTTGTTGGATGAGTCTGATGAACCTGATGTAGTAATTTTTTTCGCATGCCCTGATGTCCTTTCAGGTCTCTTCACACTGGCAGGCTTTGACGAGGCTGAACCGAACGCTGTTTTTACACCTTTTGGCTCGGGATGTTCCTCAATCGTACAATATCCATTCCTTGAGAAAAACTCTACCCATCCAAGAGCTGTCATAGGTTTATTTGATGTTACAGTTCGCCCCTTTGTTTCCGAGAACACGCTCTCATTTTCGACACCTATGCACAAGTTCGAGAGAATGGTCCAGAACATGGAAGAAAGCTTCTTGACTACAAATTCTTGGAAAATTGTGCAGAAAAGGATTCGGGGGATGTCAGAATAACTATCACGCATGGAATATAGAGCAAGAGTAGTTTCATAAAAATAGGGTTTAATTTATGTCTTTAGGAAAGTATATAAATGGACATCAACGTCATAAAGTGGCATAAAGTGAATTTATATGGTCACTAGGAAAGTACTTTTGGATGAGGAAGACATACCTAAGCAATGGTACTGCATACTGCCCGATCTGCCTAAACCGCTACCTCCAATAATAGATCCGATGAAGAGAGCGCCAGGACCGGGTATCGTACCTCAGATATTTCCCAAAGAGATCCTCGCTCAAGAGATGAGTACGGATAGATGGATAAACATACCTGAAGAGGTTCGAAATGTCTACCGTCTCTGGAGACCGACTCCTCTTTTCAGAGCTGTTGGACTAGAGAAAACTTTGAAGACCCCAGCAAAGATCTATTATAAGTATGAAGGCGTCAGCCCCCCAGGAAGTCACAAGCCTAACACTGCCGTTGCACAGGCCTACTACAACATGAAGGAAGGCAAAGAACGCATGGCTACGGAAACGGGAGCCGGGCAGTGGGGCTCTGCTCTAGCCTTTGGCTGCATGTGTTTCGATCTTGGATGTACTGTATACATGGTAAGGGCAAGTTACAATCAGAAGCCATACAGAAGGGTTATGATGGAACTTTGGGGCGCTGAAGTGCATGCCAGCCCGAGCACTAAAACAGAGGCTGGCAGAAAGATTTTAGCAGAAGATCCTAAGTGCCCTGGAAGCCTGGGAATTGCTATAAGTGAGGCTGTGGAGGATGCCCTTACTCATGAAGAAACGAACTATGGGATAGGCAGCGTCTTCAATCATGTTCTCTTACATCAAACCGTGATAGGTCAAGAGGCTATGAAGCAGCTCGAACTAGTGGAAGACTACCCTGATATAATCATCGGGTGCATAGGTGGAGGCAGCAGCTTCTCAGGTCTCCTCTGGCCCTTCTACTATGACAAAGTTTCAAAAAAAGCCCCGAAGAATGCCAGGTTTATAGCTATCGAACCCACGGCTTGCCCCTCTATTACTAAAGGGGAATACATGTATGACCACGGCGACACAGCAAGGCTTACACCTCTAGTCAAGATGCATACCTTAGGCCATGATTTCATACCAGCCCCAATTCACGCTGGAGGGTTACGGTACCATGGTATAGCCCCTACCCTAAGCATCTTGAGTCAGGAGAAGCAGTTGGAGACGCGAGCCTATGATCAGATAGAAGTCTTCGACGCCGCAAGGCTGTTCGCTAAAACAGAGGGCATAATACCAGCCCCCGAACCATCTCATGCCATAAAGGGTGTCATTGATGAAGCATTGAAATGCAAAGAGACTGGAGAGGAAAAAGTCATACTCTTCCTGCTGTGTGGTCATGGCCACTTCGATATGCAAGCCTACGACGATTACCTCCGAGGTAAATTACCACCTTACGAATACCCAGAAGAGGAAGTGAAGAAGGCTATAAGGAGGCTAAGGGAACTATACCCGTGGCTAGAAACCTTGCCTTACTAATCACCCCTCTCCCTTTTTCTCTCAGCCAATGCTGTTCAGTAGATATCTAGCCAGACGAGTTACCTCACGTTCCAATGTCCCTCACCCTGGTTTTTAGATGCCGAATTAGGAAAGTGAGAAATAAGCAGAATTAACTCACTACCATACTTTATTGATCAAAGAAATCACTTTTACGTATATGTGATGATTAAATAATAGCTTTTGACTATCTTGTTCTGTAATGCAGATTGAAGAATAGATTAGATAAAGGAATTGTTTGCTGGGGATGTGAGTCTACAGCCCATACTTTTTCATGCTCAGTCTTAAAATCCGATGGAAGGATTCTATCAGATGTAAAAAGCATTTATACTCCCCCTCCTGGATCAGGGATTCATCCAAGAGAGGCGTCAAGACATCATATTGAAGTAGCACCAAAAGTTGTCAAACAGTCTTTAATTCAAGCAGGACTAAACATGAAGGAAGTTGACGCCATAGCCTTCTCAGCAGGTCCAGGTTTGGGACCTTGCTTAAGGGTTGGAGCGACTGTTTCTAGGGCACTAGCTCTCTATTATGATAAACCTTTGGTCCCTGTAAACCACGCCATAGGTCATATTGAATTAGCTATAATGTTGACCGGAGCAAAAGATCCCGTAGTGCTACTGGTCTCTGGTGGTCACACTATGATTACAGCCTTCTCTCTTGGCAGATGGAGAGTATTTGGAGAGACTCTTGATCTCACTGTTGGGCAACTCTTAGATCAATTTGGGAGAGAAATTGGTTTTAGTTCTCCATCAGGACAAAGGATAGAAGAGTTGGCAAAAAAATCATCCAAATATATATCTTTACCATACACCGTGAAGGGTAATGATGTTTCTTTCTCTGGCATATTGACAACCGCGAAAAAATTGTTCAAAGAGGGTAAGGATTTAGATAGCCTATGCTTTTCTATTCAAGAGACTGCCTTTGCCATGCTGGCAGAAGTTACCGAGAGAGCCCTTGCCTTTACTGAAAAGAAAGAAGTTCTGTTGGCTGGTGGTGTAGCAGCAAATAAAAGATTACAAGAAATGCTGATGGAGGTTAGCAATAGACATGATGCAAAATTCTTTGTAGTGCCAAAGGAGTATAGTGGAGACTGTGGCGCTCAAATTGCTTGGACAGGATTGCTAGCTCATTCGGCAAACATTTCAGTGGATATTGAGAAGAGTTTTGTGAGACAGTCTTGGAGGCTAGACAAGGTTGATGTAAAATGGAGAGATTGATAAGAAAAGGAGCAGAAGCAGACATTTACCTTGGAGAATGGTTTAGAAAAGAGGCTATTCTAAAGATAAGAAAGCCAAAGCCATATAGACAGTCTGAATTAGACGTTGAAATAAGAAAGAAAAGGACTTTGCATGAAGCATCTTTTTTGATGGATGCAAGAAAGGCAGGAGTTTCAACGCCTTTAATATATTTCATAGATCAGAATAAGGCAGAGATAGTTATGCAATATATCAAAGGTGTAAGGCTCAAAGAGATGATTTCAGATAGAAAGATGGGCAACATTGATGCTTTATGTTCAGAAGTTGGAAGATGCATAGCAAGGCTTCACAAAAACAACATAATTCATGGCGACTTAACTACTTCCAACTTCTTGGTTGTCAAAAATAGACTGGTCTTCATAGATTTTGGTCTAGCATTCTTTTCCCAAAGACTTGAGGACATGGCTGTAGATCTTCATTTGATGAAAGGAGTATTACAAAGTGCTCATATAGAGGTTGCTGATGAAGCCTTCAACAAGATACTAGAAGGCTATGCAGAGATCGCTGGCATGAACATGATAAAAGATTTAGTTAGAAAGATAAAAGAGATAGAAAGAAGAGGCAGATATGCCCGTGTTGAGTAAATCAGTGTACTTTGCAACAAGTAATAAGCACAAATTCAATGAGGCTAGAGACGTTCTCAAGAATTATGGCATCGAGTTAAGGATGATAAATAGAAAAGTTGAAGAAATCCAGAGTGAGAATCTAGAAAAGATAGCTCTTCATGCTTTAAAAAAAGCTTTGATAAGCGATAAATTACCCATGATAGTTGAGGATGCCGGACTGTTCATAAATGCACTGAACGGCTTCCCTGGACCCTATTCATCCTATGTTCATAAGACTTTAGGCATCGATGGTATCATTAAACTCATGAGGAGGAAAGACGATAGAGACGCTGAATTCAGGTCTGTCGTTGCCTTTGGCAGCTCTTCAGTGGTAAAGACCTATCAAGGTGTTGCAAAAGGAAAGATTGCAAGAAAACCAAGAGGCAAATCAGGCTTTGGATTCGATCCTATATTTATACCAAAGGGATCAAAAAAGACGTTTGCAGAAATGTCCTTAGAAGATAAGAACAAATACTCGCATAGAGCGATTGCTTTGAGAAAGTTTGCAAGATGGTTTTTAAAAAATCCATAGTATAAACACAAGCTGAGTTCAAGGTGCGCTACCAAATATAACGAAATCTTTATGTGCGATGATCTTTCACCAAATCTTAGGATTGGCTCGTATACATTCACATAGAAGAGGAAAATCTCATTCAATACGCCCTACATCGAAGCGGGCTCCTACTTGGTCAACTTATAGTGCTGATGAAATTGTGACTCAAATTGTCAAAATGGCTAAGGATGGCTTAACCCCTAGTGAAATCGGATTAAGACTGAGGGATGAGTATAGCGTGCCTTTGGTCAAGTCCGTATTAGGAAAATCAGTTTTGGAGATTCTAGAAGAGAACGGCTTGAGACCTTCTCTCCCTGAGGAGCTCGACAGACTGATAAAGAAGGCTAAGAGATTACAAGAACATCTTAAAGCCCACAAGGGCGATAGAAAGAATGTTAGATCTTTAGAATTGCTGGAAGCCAAGATTCATAGACTATCAAAGTACTACAAATCTGTGGGATTATTACCAGAAGATTGGAAGTATACTACAGTAGTGGCTCAATTGATGTAAAGCTGAGAAAATGGGCAACATTAATGAATTATTCAATAGAGCGAAGAGAATTGGCGAAGTTATAGATCAGAAAGTGAGAGAAAAGAAGAATATAATCATACTTGGCCATCTTGATGCTGATGGCATTGCCTCTGCTAGTATAATAGCCAAAGCGATATTAAGAAAGAATGGGCGCATTGTCGTTAGAATTACTAACAGCTTAAAGCTAAAAACCATTTATGAGCTGAAGGAAGAAGACTATGATTTTTACATATTTTGTGAGTTAGGAGCAGGAATGGGAAGGCAGATAAAAGAAGCCCTTGATGATAAATGGGTTGCAATAGATCATCATCAGATTAGTGAGACTGAAAAAGGTATTGACAATGTCATCAATTCATGGCAGTTTGACGTAGATGGTACAAAAGAGATCAGCGCTGCTGGCATGTGCTATATAGTAGCCTCAAATATGGATAAGAACAACATAGACTTATCGTGTTTAGCTATAGTAGGCGCCCTTGGTGATAAGCAAGACCAAGGAGAAGGTAGATCTTTGATAGGATTGAATGAGATCGTTGTAAAGGACGCCATTGAGAACGGATGCTTAGAAGTTACAAAGGATTTGATGTTCTATGGAAGAGAGACAAAGCCCATACATGAAGCCATAGCCTCAACAACTACACCTTTCATACCAGGATTGACAGGGAATAGAGATTCTTGCCTTGCTACTCTCACATCGGCAGGAATAAGGCTTAAGGAGGGAGCAAGATGGAAGACTATAGCTGAACTTTCAGAAGAAGAAAAGGGGAAAATTGTTGAGGCAATAATACCTTATCTTACTTTAGCCCCTAATGCTACAGACAAAGTGAAGGAACTTATAGGGAACATATACATCTTAGAGAAAGAGGATGAGCATACTTCTTTAAGGGATGGTAGAGAGTTTGCCACTTTGTTGAACGCTTGTGGAAGAACAGGGAATGGGGGAGTAGGAGTTTCTATCTGTCTTGGGGATAGGGATTTCGCCTTACAAGAAGGTGAGAGGATTTTGGCAGAGTATAAGTATACTCTTAACAATTATGTCCAAACTATTTTGAGTGATGAAAAAAGAGTTGTTGAAGGGAGATGGTACCTTATGATAGTTGGTGACGGTCTAATAGATGAAAAAATGCTAGGAGCCATCTCTTCAATACTGAGCGGAATTGCCAAGTTTGAGGGAAAGGCTCTTTTTGTTAGAACTGTTACAAATGATGGTGACATAAGTTTTTCAGCAAGGAAGACAAAAGGCTGTAGCCCTGCTTTGAATCTAGGTTTGATTATGGCTGAAGCCAGTAAATTTGATGGAGTTGGGGGAGGGCATGATGTAGCTGCTGGAGCCAGAATTCCTCCTCAAAGATTAAACGATTTCTTAAAGGTTATAGAAGATAGGTTAAGGGAAGTAAATGAAGGTAAAGGTCAAAATATCAATTGACTTTAATAGTGAAAAAGAAGCCAAGGCTATTTACAGTTCTCTTAAGCCTGATAACATAAACTTGCCAAAAGGGTTAAGCATAGAGATGAACGTTAACAAGATGCTTTTAGTGATAAATTTCTCTTCCGTCAGTAAGCTAGAGACTTTAATCTCAACTATAGACGATCTTTTGACATGCTGCCAAGCTTCTGTGAACACTCTGAAAGAAATCGGATAGATAAGTCGATACGATCGACTTATATGAAACTTCGAATTCACATATGTAAAAAGATCAAATCGGTGTAAGATTATGTTGGATATAAAATTCGTTCGTGAGAATCAAGATTTGATTAGAAAGATGCTAGAGATGAGGAACATGAGTGTGCCTTTGGATGATTTGATAAAAAGTGATAAAGAAAGGAGAGATCTCATAACTATAGCTCAAAGGCTAAAGCACAAGAAGAATCTTGTATCTTTGAGGATTGCAGAACTCAAGAGGGAAAACAAGGATGCACAGAAAGAGATAGAAGAGATGAAGAAGCTTTCAGATGAAATTTCAATGGCTGATGCAAAAATCAAGGATTTAGAACAAAAGATTCAGGACATAATGATGACCATACCAAATATACCTGATAAGACAGTCCCGCAAGGGAAGGACGAAAACGATAATGTTGAAATAAGAAGATGGGGAGAACTGCCTAGATTTGATTTTCAGCCTAAAGATCATATTGATCTTGGACTTGATTTGGAATTGATAGATGTAGAAAGAGCAGCAAAAGTAGCAGGGGCAAGGTTTTACTATTTAAAAGGAGATTTGGTCTTGCTCAACCTTGCTCTTATCAGATTTGGATTAGAATTCATGAAAAAGAAAGGTTTTACAGTGATACAAACGCCGTACATGCTTCGAAGAGAAGTTGTGGCTGGCTGTGTTGCTCTATCTGATTTTGAGGATGCCATCTATAAGATTGAAGAAGAGGACCTTTACCTCTTGGCTACTTCTGAGCATGCCATAGCTGGTCTTCATAAGGATGAGATTCTTGATGGTAAGCAATTACCTCTCAAGTATGCTGGAATAAGCCCTTGCTATAGAAAGGAGGCAGGAGCGCATGGCAGAGATACAAAAGGAATCTTCAGAGTTCATCAATTTGAAAAGGTAGAGCAATTTGTATTCTCAAGACCAGAGGATTCATGGAAAGAGCATGAATTATTAATAAAAAACGCTGAAGAAATATTTCAGCTTCTTGGAATACCTTATAGAATAATGAATGTATGTATTGGAGATCTTGGAACTGTTGCCGCAAAGAAGTATGATCTTGAAGCTTGGTTGCCAGGTCAAGGAAAATATAGAGAGATGGTTAGTTGCTCCAATTGCTTGGATTATCAAGCGAGAAGGCTAAATATAAAGTACAGAGACAAGCCCAACGAAAAGCCGAGTTTTGTCCACACATTGAACAGCACTGCTATAGCTACTGAGAGAGCGTTGATAGCAATAATGGAAAACTATCAAGAAAAGGATGGTTCTATCAGAGTACCTGAAGTCCTTAAGCCTTACATGAATGGATTAGAAGCGATAGGAAGAGGAATGAAAACAAGTTAATAAAAAGCAATCTTATCTTATTTTCCATGAACTACTTTAGCATTGTTAAGCTTTTAACCAATGGTAAAGACCTTATCTCATCTATGGCTTTTGCTGGTATCTTGCCATCTATCACAAGAGTTAAACAAGGCTCAGGAACCAGATCAGGATCATCGGCCAAGGCTTGTCTTACAACTAAGTCATGTTTTGCTAAAACACTCGTTACGCTAGCTATGACTCCCGGCTTATGAGGGTCTGATCTTATCACTAAAACGCTATAATCAAGAATCTTTGCTATCTCGACCAGGCTTGCCCCAACAGGTTTTATTCTTGTGAATATTTCACGTAGCTCTGAATTATCCAGAATTTGCTTGGTCGTACTTCTTATAACCCTCCTATCAACGCCAGCAGCTCTGGCAATGGCAGTATCGTCAACTTCTGCCTCACCCACATAAAGCTTACCATTTTCGTCTACTCTCATACCAAGTTCTATCATCTTCCTTACTACATTTAACCTTCCTTTCTGCTTCTTAAACTGCGTTTGAATTCTTTTCCACAAATCTAGACAAATATATTCATAATTGTATTTAAAAATACCTATTCTAATGTTGACGAAGCGAAAAAGTAAGACCATTCCCAGTCTTACTATTGTACCGTTGAATTCTGAATCGTAGGGAGAGCATATGCGGTTAAACAAGCTCCAATGTGATGACTAAGTCATCATGGCAAAACCAATACATAATTCACCAAAACAGAGGGTTCACATTTGTTGTGATTTAACATAATTGTTTAAAGAAGTTGACTATTCATTACATATTATTCTAATATCATTCTAACATGAAATGGGAATACTAGGTAAAATAAAAGGCTGGTTGTTTAGAACATCAAGTTTGCCTATTGCACCATCCGTTGGTGAGAATAGTCCGGTCCCTTCTCCCAAGGTAGAAATCGAACCTCCATCGCCCTCACCAATTGCACCACTAGTAAGTGAAGTTGGTCCTCAAAGAGTAATTGAAGAGAACAAAGAACAAGATTCAAAAGTAGAAAAACCAATACAAACATTGGAAGTTGCTCATGAAGAGCAACTTCATAACGACACTGCACAGCCCATAGCAAATCAGAATGAAAATACGCCATCTCAAGATATTCCTGTTATGCCTGAATTAATCCAAAGCGATCCTATACTACCATCAGTTACTCAGCCTGAGAATATACCCTCTCAGATTATTCCAACCAATCAAACCGATTCTATACAGCCTTTAGCCATTCAGCCCGAAAACATGCAGTCTGAAAATGTCCAGCTCGTTCAACATGAAGATACACTCTCCCAAAACATTCAGCCTGAATCGAAAATAAAAAGATCACGTAAAACTAGGTCCAACAATTCTACAAGGTCAAGATCGAGGAAGAAATTAAAAGAAAGTGCTAATTCTGGAACTTAACGACCAAACACACCAACAATAAAATTGACGTAAGAAAGAAGATTACGCTTAGCATTAACTAGGCTTGATCTTCCTCTTAAAATCAGAGAAAAGATCATAAACAGATCTAGACCAATCCTCATAACCTTCTTCGTCAGGATAATTCTCATAAAGTTCCTTAACTTTTCTCATATAGCTAGCAGTTGCTGCCAAATGCATAAGAACACTAGGTCTTCTTATTCCTCTTATTATCCTTACAGCTTTCTCCCTTATAGATAGATCCTTGCCATTGCCAAGCCTTGTCAAATCTGCTTCTGTTATCAATTTCTTCTCCATGCCAAACTCCAAATCATCATTACTTAACTCTTGCAGGAAGATTTTAAAGATCTCTAAACCAGCAGCCTTCATTCCATAAGCTTTGACGTATTCTTTGTTGACTTTCCACAAAGTCTTTTTAGGATCTTCTTCGTTCAAGCTCTGTGCAGCGACATTTCCTGCTATTTTTCCTGCTATCATAGATGGTCCTATGCCACCACCGCTTATGGGATTTGCTGTAAAGCCAGAATCTCCAGCAAATATAGCCCCAAAAGCCACTATAGAGTGGAGAGACCTTCGAGTTGGTACAACCCCACCGCCTGCATCTATAACTTCTGAATCTTTAAGAATTGGAAGGTTTGAAAGATTTTCTTTAAAAAGATTTTTAGGGTCGTTTCCACGGCCTCCTTGAACTCCTATTCCTATATTCACCAAATCTTCGCCTTGAGGAAAAAACCACCAATAGCCCCCTGGCGCGATCCTTGCATCCACGTAAATCTTGGCCAAACCTAAATCATTCACACTATTCCTTAACTTCCTTACCTCTCTATAGCATATATCAAAGTCTGCCCATTCTGGTTCCTTTACAAGACCAGGAAAATCAGGCAATGCTCTTCTTATAGCTCCTGTCCAGCCACTAGCATCTATAACAACTTTGCATGAGAAAGATTGAACTTCTCCAGTCTTATTATTCAAAGCTCTAACTCCTACAACCCTATCTTTTTCTATAATAGGAGATGTTACCTTTGTATTTGGCTTTAATTCTACACCTTTATCCAGAGCTTGATCTAAAAGCCAACGACCAAATTCATATCTATTTAAAGCGTAGCCCTCTCCTTCAACCTTATAGACATGTTTGCCTGATGGAGAGCAGACAACTATCGCATTAAACTTACTTCTCACAACGCTATTCGGAGGAGTCTTTAGCTTGACATTCTTAAAATGATGAACCCCTATAGCATCACCACAGACTTTCTTACCTATTTCCTTGAAGTCTTTGCAATCAAGCATCAAAACTTTCGAACTATGTTCAGCACTAGCCATCCCTGCAAGACATCCAGCAGTGCCGGCACCTACAATTATAATGTCATGTTTTTGCAAATTTTACACCAGATTTAGAGACTTGTTCAAAGCATAGTAAACACTAATAGATAATTTTTTTGTAGCATAAAAGCTAGGAATAAAAAATTGGGAAGGGTTTGGGATTAGTCTTCTCCACTAGGAGGTGTCGCTTCTTCTGCGCCCTTGCCTGGCCTTCCTCCCGTCTCCCTCATCTTGCCAGCAGCTATGACATCATCGATTCTAAGTATCATGCAAGCGGCTTCTGTGGCTGACTTTATAATCTGCTCCTTTACAGCCAATGGCTCGAAGATACCCCTTTCATAGGTATCTATGATTCCTCCGTCAAAGATTCCGATGCCAGCCCAGACCATGCCTTGGCCATGCTTTGACCTTAACTCCACTTGAGCGTCTATAGGATCGAGCCCTGCATTCTCAGCAAGTGTGAGTGGTATTACTTCCATGGATTCCGCAAATTTTTGAACGGCTAATTGCTCTCTTCCAGAAAGAGTATGAGACCATTCTCTTAGTTCATGAGCGATATGAGCTTCGGGAGCTCCGCCGCCTGCTACTATGGCTGGTTTTTGCATAACATCCCTTGTTACGCAAAGGGCATCGTGCACAGATCTTTCTGCCTCATCAACGATCCTCTGAGTCCCGCCTCTTATCAATATTGTTACAGCCTTCGGATTCTTGCATCCTTCGATGAAAACCCATTTGTCTTCTTCTATCTTTCTTTCCTCAACTGTCTCGGCAAATCCCAGATCATTGGCTGATAAATCTTCAAGGTTTGTTACAACCCTGCCTCCGCTAGCCTTTGCCAGCTTGTCCATATCACTCTGCTTTGCCCTTCTAACAGCCATTATTCCTGCTTTTGCCAGATAGTGCTGAGCTATATCGTCAATACCTTTTTGACAGACGAGAACATTGGCCCCTACTTCAGCGATTCTATCCACCATAGTCTTTAGCATACGGTTTTCTTCTTCTAAGAATAGCTTTATCTGCTCAGGGTTGTTTATGTTGATCTTGGCATCGAATTCTGTCTTTTCTATTTCAAGAGGAGCATTTATAAGGGCTATTTTCGCATTCTTGATTTTCTTAGGCATTCCTGCATGGACAACTTCTTTATCCAATACTAGGCCTTTTATGAGCTGGGTCTCAGCCAAAGATGCACCTGCCTTTTTCTCTACCTTAACATCATCTATGTCAACCTTGTATGCTCCATCTGACTTTTCAGCGACCTGAAGAAGAGCGTCGACTACACGTTCTGCCAAAATTCCGCTATCTTGAGAAACCATCTTTGTCTCCATGCTAGTCTTAGCTATCTTGATTAACCAGTCCTTTTGCTCAGGAGGGATTTTCACTGCTATCTTATCAAGAATCTTCAAAGCCTGATCAGCAGCTTTTCTGTAGCCATCTACTACGACCGCTGGATGGACATCCTTATTGATAAGCTCCTCCGCTCTCTCCAAGAGAGCCCCCGCTAGGACTACTGCCGAGGTTGTTCCGTCTCCAACTTCATTATCAGTGGTCTTGGCAATTTCAACCATCATCTTTGCAGATGGATGCTGAACATCGATTTCCTTCAATATGGTGGCTCCGTCGTTGGTTATAGTAACGTCTCCTAGGGTATCTACGAGCATCTTATCCATGCCCCTTGGCCCTAAGGAAGACCTTACTATTTCTGATATCAGCTTAGCCGCCATTATGTTGTTCCTTTGAGCGTCTCTACCACGAGTTTGCGTAGATCCTTCTTTAAGGATGAGTATCGGCTGCCCACTTGATGTAACTGCCGGAATTGCTGTTGTAGACATCTAGATCACCTATATTATAATTGCCGATTTTTCTTACTTTTATATTTTACTCCCAGATATTCCCATCATCCTAAAGCCTTAGTTATCACAACGCTTTTTATAAGCATCGAAGGAGCAAGAGTTGGGATAGATACTTCCCACCATTCAATCCATCTTCTCTCCTTAGATATAGCCATGATATTTGCCAATTGTCTTGGAAGGCTATCACTGATTCTTAGCCCTACAACTGGATGCTTTATCTTTCCGTTCTCGATAAGAAAGGCTGCATCTCTGGGTATAGTCGAATACTCACCAGACCTCAGATTTTGAAACCTTGTATACCAATTGTTAGTTACCATTACGCCCTTCTTGACTTCTCTTATCATATCATCTATGCTCACAGACCCAGGATCTACCACAAGGTTCCATGGGTGAGGGTCTATTATCCCTGCATTGCCCGTTGAAGATGTATTGAACTTTTTCGCTGTAGTGCTATTATGAAGGTAAGTTTTTAAAACCCCTTCCTCAATTATCACATTCTCACGTGTTGGAAATCCCTCGTCGTCAAAACCCCGACCATCCAATCCTCCTTCTATTACACCGTAGTCTCTCAAAGTAAAGTCATTTACGCTTACTTTTTGATTAATCTTATCAGCCAAAAAAGACAAGCCAGAATCTACTGCAAATGCTGAAGCAAAAGATCCAATATGCTGAATTATGTCCGCTGTTACGGTTGGTAGTGTAATAAGATCATAAACTCCTTCTTCCCAAGGGCTAGGATTAATAGATGCCTTCGCATACTCTCCTGCTTCCTTGCCTGCTTCATAAGGATTAAAATTTTCGAGCTTTGAAGAGCAAGACAACCCATGACCACTTGCATCTCCAGAAAAAGCCCTTACGTTGAGCAATATTTTCGTCCTTTTATCTTGACCGGTAGCATTGCCTGATGTAAGAATCGCTAAATTTTCCTCTGAAGTCATCAAAGAACCTGAGACTCTATCCGCCCCTGCTCGTAAACTCGCATCTATAGCGCTCTCCACAAATTCTATCAGATCTATCTCATCTTCAGCTAATTTTTGATCATAAATTCCATGAGAAAGGTATTGGGTCTCTATTCTTGGTAAAGGTGTGTAATCTGGACTTGGTGATAATGCTTCACAAGCTTTTATCAAGTTTGAAGTGAAATTTTTTATCTCTTCTATGTTTGGATTGGATGAGGACCCCATTATCCTCTTCTTATCCTTAGCCAAATAAAGAAAGAGTTCCAAGTTCTTTATGTTCTTACTGACAGTAATAGAGTTGTTGCTGAACCTTACTAGATTTTCATTCGTTTTAGTACATATAGATGATACGTCTGTCGCCCCAAGCTTTAATGCCTCTTTTAGCGCCAAATCGGCTAGTTCGATTATCTCCATCTACCTCTCACCTAATCTTATGGCCCTAAGTCTCATGTTTGGTCCTCCGGTCCAGACTGGAATTCCTTGCATGGGATCTCCCTTACCACAAGTTGCACCTACAAACTCAACTTCTTTACTCCTTGCATCAACGCTACTCCATAGCCTAGGAGTTGTTATCTCTAGAACGGGGTTCTTTACCATTCCTTTCATCTCTCCTCTCTCTATCAAGTAAGCTTCAAGACCAACGTATCTTTGATTCAATCGTTTGTCATCTATATTCCACTCCATGAAGGATTTTATGTAAACACCTAGCTTAACGTCCTCAAAAAGCTCATCTAGAGAGTAATCGCCAGGCTCTACAAAGGTATTTGCCATCCTTACAATGGGCTCTCTATCATAACTTGTAGCCCTTGATGAACCGTTGCTTGAGATTTTGAATTCATAGGCTGTTGCTCTATTATGCAAAAATTCACGAATTATCCCTGCATCTATCAACTTCCTCTTCCTAGCAGGAACTCCTTCATCATCGTAGAGGTAAAAGCCATTGGAATGAGGAATAGTGGGGTCATCACTCACATGGACTTCTTTGCTCCCAATTTTGATGCCAAGATCGTTAGGCTTGAGATAGGATTCACCTGCCTGAGCTGCCTCCCTTCCAAGAATTCTATCAGCCTCTCCAGGATGGCCAGCTGACTCGTGGGCTATTATACCGCTGACTTGAGGACCAAGGATCACGTCTACTATTTCTTTTGGTGGCTTCTGCTCACTTTTAACCGCTAGAGAAAGATTTTCGGCTTCCTTTTCAACATAATCGAAAATCTCCAATCTCTCAATCACCTCCCATCCACCACTCTCTCCAAGTTGAGAATAGCCTGAAGGTATGGTTATGGTAGTAATCTTGCCTTTGTAAAAGGTTGTAATGTAACTACTAAAACCCACCCTTGGCACTCTACTCTTTATTATCGTCCCGTTGCTGTTCATGTATATTTTTTCTTCAAGAAGGATTGAGGATGCCAATAGTCTATTAGGAAAAGAGACATCGTTCTTCCCATCTTTTATAAGATTATCAATATCTTTTAACAAACCAAAAAGGTCGTCAAAGTCAACATTATCTACACTTTTTTTCTCTTCTGACCTCCAATTAGCTTTGATCGATTTTTCCTTACTTAAAAGAACTTTATGCCTTAAAAGCGGCGACGACGCTCTAGCCTTTTTAACAGCTTTCTCAACCATATTCTTGATGTTCTCTTTAGATAGATCGTTTGTGGCAGAGAAGGCTAGAGCGCCAGAGTGGATCACTCTCATACCTATGCCGTAAGCATCTCCTATTAAAGCTGGCTCTGGAACTCCGTTCCTTGATAGACAGCCCAAATGTTTTGTTCTGTGTAGCCTAGCTTCTGCATATTCTGCGCCAAGTCTTTGAGCAAGGTCTATAACTGATGACAGCAAATCCTCATCCAAATTGATCATTATTCAGAACTATTGCAATTGTTTTATTTATTTTTAATTAGCCTAATCATCTAAAAGTTCTTCACATTTAGATAATGAATTAAATATAACTCTGCTTTATCTATAAGTTGCCATGCCCTTAGACTGCTACATTACACTATTTGGAGGAGTAGGGAAGATAGGTGGAAACTCCATACTTTTAGAAGATAAGGAATCTATGATCATCTTTGACCTAGGCAAAGACTTTGACAAGTATAGAAAGTTTTTCCAATTTCCATTTACTATGCCCACAAAATCAGTTCAAAAAGAATTGATTAAGACTTGCC
Organism: Nitrososphaeria archaeon; assembly: GCA_029775875.1. Classification (GTDB taxonomy): domain Archaea; phylum Thermoproteota; class Nitrososphaeria; order Nitrososphaerales; family JACAEJ01; genus JAVZMU01. The sequence goes on along the minus strand of JARVKD010000001.1, from coordinate 24,762 downwards.
TATTGCCAGAAATAAAGACGTCGAAGAGGCAAAAATTGCCTTTGTACGTTGATTATGAAGGGACAGAAATAATAGAGCCAAGGGTTGCTTGTCCCTTGCAGCACGTATTCATCACTCATCCCCATCTAGACCATTCAGGCTTTGTTACTCTTCTCAGAAGTGATTTAAACATTCATATGGGATCCATGTCGGAGTTAATCTATTCTTCAAACATTGAAACAAGAAAGGATGTAACTTTAGAGAATAAGCTTTATTGGAACTTGCCAAAGAAGGATGAAATTGAGCCAAGATTAAAAATCTCAAAGTTTCATGATGGCATGGAGATGGAAACTGATAGGCTAAGAGTTATTCCTTATTCAGTAGATCATAGCGTCCCTGGTGCTTATGGCTTTGTTATAGAAAGCTCATCAGCAAGAATTGCATACACTGGTGACTTCAGATTCCATGGACCTGCTCAGAATTTATCAAAGAAGTTTGAAGATAGGCTAAGAGAAGAGAGTCTTGATGTGTTAATAGTCGAGGGTACAAACATGAACGTTGGGCGTGTAGGCTCCGAAGAAAAGGTTGAAAAAGATGCTCATGAATTGATTGAAAAAAGTTTTCAATTGGGCAATAAATTAGCGATAATAGAGGTCAAATCGAGTGATATAGATAGGATCAATGCCTTCGTAAGAGTCGCAAAGAGCCTTAATAGCATCATAGCTATTACTACTAGAGTTGCCTACATTCTTGATAAGATAAAGCGGTCTGGACTGGAAGCAAGGTTATTGCACGGCATACCGAAGTTGAAAGATGAGGTAAAGCTTTTCACAAAAGGTAGGTTTATGAGATGGGAGAAAGAGCTTATAGAGAAACACGAGGATATGGAAATCCTCGATGATGAGGCAATAATTAATCCTAAGGAAAGAACAGTGTTACTTGATTCTGGTAGGTTTAACGTCTTTGGTACAACTCCTCCAAAAGGTTCTCTTTACATACAAAGTATTTCTGAGCATGTGAGCGAAGAGGAAGAGTACGATGAGGACCGCTTTATCAATTCACTAGCCTTGCATGGCTTAATAGTGTATCGCCTTCATAGTTCAGGCCATGCAACCCCTCTGGATTTGATGAGATTCGTAAATGAAGTCAAGCCAAAAATGCTCATACCAATTCATACAGAGCACCCTGAGGCTTTTCATGAACTATTCAAAGATATTACAAACGTCGTAATACCAGAGAAGGATTCACCCATACCCATCCCTTAGAACTTAAACAATAAAGGTGGTCTAAATCGAGTTAGCAATCAAGAATGGCAAAGGAGTATATACTCTTATAATAAAATTGACCAAGAAAGTGAAATTGAAAGTAGGAAGCCTAGGTTCATTAAAATTTGAGAAGGGATGGTACACCTATACGGGCTCAGCTTTAGGTTCAGGAGGGTTGATGGGAAGGATTCAGAGACATATGAAGAAAGATAAAAAATGCTTCTGGCACATAGATTACCTTTTGAGCAACGAATATTCATCCATCGAAGCAATAATTTGTGCAGCGAGTAATACAGGATATGAGTGTAAGATCGTAAGAAAGATAGCCAGCATGACTGCAAAGCCTATAAAAGGGTTCGGAGTTAGCGACTGCAAAGAAGGGTGTAGGAGCCACTTATACTATATGGGAGATAATCTTAATGCGATAGCTAAAAGTATTGTTAATGTCTATAGTAATATGAATTTAATGGCTAACTCTTACTTTTTACATAATTCAAATCTTGTCAAAAATAATTGAAATAAATGAGCCTCTTACCTAGGTACTGATAGGCAAATAACAGTCAAAGGTAGCGGGAGCAAAGTATCTGAAGAAGTATGGGCATGGCAGAAGAATTGAAAAGAGGAATAGCCGAACATGAAGTTGTTTTGATATATGGAGGAGGCTTTAAGTCTAGCATTTGAACAGTATTGAGCTAGATACTTAAAGAGCCTTTGCCATCATGTATGCGTCCTCTCCATCTCGATAGTACCATCTGAGCCTAGATACGACCTTAAAACCCAGCTTTTCGTAAAGTCTTATAGCTTCTGAGTTAGAGACCCTTACTTCGAGGTAGATTTCTGAGCAGTTCCTATTCTTCAATGCTTGTGATGCCTCTTCAACTAGACCCTGCCCTAAACCCTTTCTGCGATGTTCCTCTAGCACTGCTATAGAGACTATGTGCCCTTTTCTAGCTAGTCCAAACTTGCGGAGGATAGATAAACCATACTCAATCCTGCACATTATGTAGCCAACTACTATACCATCCCTTTCGGCTACAAGAAAGGCTTCAGGCAGTTCATTCAAAATTTCTTCGAAAAAAAGGTCGGAGTAATGCTCAGGTAAGCTGGTCAGATTTATCGAGATGACGAGAGGTATATCCTCTCTTTTACACCTTCTTATCATGTAATCGCCTATCTTCCTAAGGGATACCTTCTGCAACTCCATCACGTGATTCTTATGCCACAAATAGGTTTTAAAACTTTTAAAGGTTTGGAAACCGTAAGAAACTTGATTCATAATGAAAAAGGGTCGAACTTGGAATGTCCTACGCTTACCTTATTCTAAATTGATTAACGGCTTTGAGTCATCAAAAGAGTGTTAGATGCGTCTACCACCACACATAGCTTTACTCTTGCCCCAAGGTTAGTTATTACATGATCTAAGGCATCGCTAACTTTCTTAAAAGTGCGCAATCCTAGCTTTGTCTCTGAGTAATAATTTGGTAAGGTAGAGATAAGTACAATGTTACGCGATTGCAGAGCATTTTTGAGATACAATAAATCTTCAAGACCTACAACGTACTTTCCATGTTTGATAAACTCCTCTAACTTCAACCTATTCGTAACATAAAGCTTGAAGGCCTCTGAGCCTAAACCTTCTGAACACTCCGCCAAAAGAACAGCTATTCCCTTTTCATCTAAACCCCCTATGGCATTCCAAAGTGATTTCAATGATGAGGATAAAGTCAAGCTCTTTGAAGGATCGCCTAAACTTACGACCATCGCACGGGCTGGTTGATGTAGAACCTTTTTCCCAGATTCGTAAAGCTTCTTCGATGCTTCTGAATGGGCATCAATTATGTCGCCAAGAAATATGCTTGAAACTTCGCCTTTTGTATTTAGAACTTCTATCGAATAGATTTCACCGATTTCCTCTGCTACCCTTGATGCAAACCAAGCTGCGTTCGTATCCGATCCAGGATTAGGGTTGTCGTCAAGGCGTCTCTTGAATGCTTCTTCTACCAATTTAAGGTCTATAGCTCTAATGAGAGAAGAAGGCCCTCCTCCAAAGCCGAACAATGGGTCAAAGCCGACTTCCGAGATCATAACCTTTCTATACTCTGAAAAGACTTTGGGCACTTTAACTGGAAAACCATCAGCTATGCCAGAATCTAAAAGAGGTTCCCCAATGGCAACGATGTTTTCAAACTTCTCTTCAAGGGCTTTCTTCACTGTTTTAAGATGATTTTTCTGGACAGTTATAACGATATCTTTCGATCTGCCTTTTTCCTTCTGCAAATCCATGAGAGACTTCAAAACCTTAAGCGTTACAGTTGTCACATCGCACAGCATTATCACCGATTTCTCTGTGATTTCAATACTATTCAATTTCTCATAAAGAGATCTATCATCGAGCTTCTGCAAATTTGACTCTAATACTTCTGCCAAATTTTCAGCTCTTATGTCAACGGCAACCTCAACTTGACCATAAGGTAACCAGATTTCCATTTACAAAAAGTTAAACTATCTTTATATAAATAGGTATGTAGAGAAAAAGCGATTCTTTTGAGCTGGGATAAGAGAAGAGTCGAATTGATTAGAGAGCTTGGGAGAGTTCTTATTAAGACAGGGGCTCTTCAATTTGGAGCTTTTACTCTCACAAGTGGAAAGATGAGTTCTTATTATATCGATCTTCGTATAGTACCCAGCCTTCCTGAAATCTTCAAGAGGATAATCGATGCCTTCGTTGAAGCCCTTAAAAACATGATAGGTCTAGATAGAATAGACGCCATTGGTGGAATACCCACCGCTGGATTGACTTATTCTACAGCAGTAGCATACAAGCTCGAAAAACCTCTTTTATACGTTAGAAAAGAGCCAAAAGAGCATGGCGCCCAAAAGAAAGTTGAGGGGTTGTTGAGACCTGGCTGGAGGGTTTTGATCTTAGATGATCTTATAACCACGGGTAGCTCAATTCTAAGAACTGCCGAAGCTATAAGAAGTGAGGGAGGAATCGTAGAAGATGCTTTGGTTCTGATAGATAGAATGGAAGGAGGAAGAGAGAGGTTAGCAGTCTCTAGTATAAGGCTCAAGGCTCTCGCCAGGATAACTGAGCTCGCAGACCTCCTCTACGAGATGGACGTAATTAGGGAGGATCAAAGAAAGGCAATATATAGCATGGTAAAAACTAAACAATAAAAATAGTGTCAATATAGCATAAGCCCTTTTTCCTCAAGCAAGCCATGGAGATTATTAACGGCTTTATAGACGTCAGCTTCTTTTCTTGCACCCGTACAGACGAGCTTCCCACTCGCGAACAAAAGTATGACTGTCTTAGGATCGATCATTCTATGAATCAAGCCAGGAAACTGTTCAGGCTCATACATGGATCTCTCCAACAGCCTAGCTGCTTCCTCAAGATGAACTTTTCCGCCAAGACTTGCCGAGGCGACTATGTTCTGTATTTCTATGATTGGGTCGTTTAGTATCTCAACGCCACCTTTCCGTAACTTGCTAACAACGGTCTTGACGGCTTTTATGGCTTGATCCTCAGACTTTGCGCCTGTGCATACCATCTTACCAGAGCTGAAGATTAGAGTGGCGGTCTTAGGAGCCTTTAATCTAAATACAAGCCCTGGGAACTGGTCTGGGCGATACTCAACATCTGGAAAGAGCCTGGTAATAGTGTTTAAATCGATAGTTTGATTAACAGTGGCAGAAGCGACTACGTTTTCTATACTTACAATAGCTTTTGTAATTGGCAAGGAAGGTCACCTCATTTAAAATAGACTAGTATTTAAATACTATTTAAATAGTTAAGACTCCACCTTATTTTCTTTCTTTTCAGGTAGAAATTCAATAAGAAATATTATCAAAATCACAATTATGATGAATATATAATTAACAGGAAAAGGGAAGAGCAAAGCAAGATAACCTAAATAAGGAATTTTGAAACCTGTATATTTTCCTATATAATGTTCTTGTTCCACATACCAGGGATCGGGGTAAAGATTGTTATCCCCTTTTGTTATTAGAACTTCTTGCCCAGTGTAAATTTTGGTATCATTGATGCGATGTACTATTATATCGTTAGGATTTATAGGACTATGAAATACTATTATGTCGCCCACTTTCAATTCATTGAATGGCTCATACTTAACCACGATGTAATCGCCAACATTTAGAGTAGGGACCATGCTTTCACTAGATACGCTGAAGAAGGGTGTAGATGTCCCCAAAGCGATTCTTGGTAATAGCCAGACGATGCCCATGATGGCTATTATGATTGCAATGTAAGTAATTGCCTTGATCAAATTTTTCCTATTAATTTGATCGTTTTGGCCATTTTGAGATTTTTCTTCACTCATGTCCTAGTTCTCGCTCTAGGCTTAATAACTAAATAGATAAATTTTTACATTGCACTTTCGAAATAAAAGAATTTAATCAGAGGAGATCAAGACGAGGCCCGCTACTTTAATCAAACTGATTCCATTTATTGTAGAGGGTAAGCATGATTTGATGAAGATTGCTTCTAAAAGTGGGCTTGGTTTTGAAGTTTTAAAAGAAATATTGATCTCTCTTGAAGGCGAGAATATAGCTAAGTTTGATGGGAATGCTGTTGAATTCGAAAAGGGAGCAAAATTATTGACTTCAGTTTTAGCCTTAAAGCTAGGTTCGAGTATTGATGAAGTCTCAAGAGTCTTGAGCTGGAAGGACTTCGAAGAATTCATCTCTACTATTATGATATATAATGGCTACACAGTTCATAAGAACTTTAGGCTAAAGCATCCCAGGGCAGAGATAGACGTATTGGCAGTTAAAGATGGAAAGAGTTTGGCCATAGATTGTAAGCACTGGCATCGCTCGATGGGGGCATCAAGCATATCGAAGATAGTAGAAGCCCAGATAAAAAGAGTCGAGAATCTTCTAAGGGCCGATGAATCTAAAAAGTTTAACTTATTATACGTAATTCCTGTAATAGTCACACTCTATAGTGAGCAAGTCTTCTTTGTAAGCAAGGTCCCTATAGTGCCAATTGATAAATTCTCTAATTTTCTTAATGAGCTTGATGGTATGCTTGATATGATTTTAATCGTTAAATGACCAAATCATATCTTGATGGATTTGGCCTTCTTTTCTATCAGTTTCAAAAGCCCGAACAATGCTAATGCTAGATATCCTATTAGAATTGCAGCGAATAATAATTGAGACTGAATCGGATAGTCTGAAACTATTACCAGCATGGCCAGAAACGGTGAGGCCCCGACATAAGCACCTATTATAGGCAGGATTATGACAAAAAGGTACCCAGCAGATAGGCTACCTTCCTTTGGTACACTTATTAAGATTAAAGTTAGAATTGCAAAAGCAGAAGAGAAGGAAGCAATAGCAAGTGCACTTAATATAAGCCATAAGGATGATAGGCCAATGAACGGAAGGGAGATGATTAAAAGCCCCCAAGGCATAATGAGAGCAAGAACCAAAGAAGCTACAAAGAAGGATTTAAAGTACTCGATTATTCGCCCACCAGAGGTCAAAAGTATCCATAGATTTTCTCTTTCATAAGAGTTCCATGACATAGCCAGCATAGAAGGAACCAAAGCACTGTAGAAGGTCAAAGTGAAAAGAGCTGATTCAATCTCCCTTGCACTTGAAGTTGGTGAAAAGTTCAGAGAAAGTATGCTAACTGCTCCGTAAATTACGAAGAGTATGATCAAAGGGAGTAGACTCCCGTCTCTGATTATACGTATGAAATGCTTTTTTATCATAAAGCTTGTCAATGAACCTTTTGTAGGGTCTAGGGTCAGAAAGGTCGTCATGGGTCCAAATCTTTCAAGCATCCTCCTCTGTTGAATAGCTTGAGCCTGGGGTCTGCTCTCAAAAAAGGATAGCATCACAGTGGGTCTGACGTAGTAAAAAAGGTCCTTTCTCGATATTATATAATGAAAAATAAAAGCAAGGGCAATAAAAGCTCCAAGAGAATATATGTTCAACAATTCAACGGGACTTTGCTCTAACAAATGGACAATTGCTTTTGCTGCAAAAGTAGATGGATATGGTAAATCAGAATATTTCAGAGGAAAAGAGTGTATAAAACTCAAGCTCGGCAAGAGAAGAGCAATCATTATCGCTATAATCAAGACTTTAGTCCTCTTGTGAGGGGCGATGAGATTCAGAATACCAAGAGATTGCATGCTCAGTAACACCAGGAAGACAAACATTTCGTAAATAAAAGCTGCAATCAAAGCAGTCAGAGCAGTTATGCCCAACCTTAAAGCCAAACCTATGATAAAAGGAATGAAGGGAGAAAATAGAAGGTGAAGAACTATGAATTGGAAGATCAGGTCTGACAAAATATACTGTCTGGGCTTTATGGCCGACGTAAAGAAGAAGTCCAGCTCTGCTTGAAAAGCTGTAACTCCTCCTCTTAAGCTCAAGACCAGACTTATTGCAAGAAATATAGATAGGAAGGCTGAGAGTATGTCAATTAGACGATCAGGCTCTGTCCAAAAAGGCGTACTAGGTAAACCTAAGCCAAAGAAAAATCCTACAAAATTAAGACTCAAGAAGGTTAAGATGCCTAAAAGAAGACTAGCCTTTGATGATCTGAGGGGACCGAAGTACTGCTTTATTTTGAAGATTAAAATAGTTGTGATCTTTCCCATTATCTTCTCTTCCTAAATAGACCGAAAAGTCTCCTTCGCACAGGCTTCTCCTCGACAACTTCTTCAGCCTCTTCAGTCAGCTTCAAAAATATCTGCTCTAGAGTAGAATCCTCGCCCATCTCAGCTATGCGCCTTAGCTTTTCCAAGCTACCAGAGGCTACATTTCTGCCATTATTTATTATGCCTACCCTATCACAAAGCCTTTCTGCTGTATCGACCATGTGCGTTGAAACAAGAACTGAACGCCCTTCTTTTACCATTTCCTTCAACTTGATCTTGATTTGATGCTGCCCTGTTGGATCTATCCCTATAAGAGGTTCGTCTAAGATTAGGAGAGATGGCTCATGAATCAAAGCGGCTGAGAGGGCTAGTTTCTGCTTCATGCCTCTTGAGAATGCAACAATGAGATCTTTTCTTCTTTTTTCGAGGTTGAAGAGATTAAGATGGTATTCAATCCTATCCTTAATCTCATTTGGTGGAGTATCTCTTATCTTTGCTACGTACCCTAAAAATTCCTCAGCGGTCAAGTACTCAGGCAAAGTAGGGTTCTCAGGCAAGTAGCCAACATGTTTTTTGTAATCGTATTGCTGCTCAGATATGTCTACCCCATCGATTTTGACTATTCCTTTGTCCATCCTTAAGAGCCCTACTATGATTTTCAGCGTAGTTGTCTTACCAGCCCCGTTAGGACCTAGCAATCCGAAGATCTCTCCTCGTTTAACATCGAGATCGAGTCCTTTTACTGCCTGATGACCATTGTAACTTTTCCAAAGGTTCAAGACTTCCAGTATAGGAAGATTATGAGCGCTCATGATAATGCTTCCTTTAAAAGTATAACCATATAAAGCATATAAATAAATTATGAAAAATCTCTTTAAACTAGCTTTGGAGGATTGCATTTTTTCATATTTGCTGCTTTCTCATATCTTCCAAGATTTTTGATGATGTTTATTGGATGAGCTTCTTTTACATCAAAATCATTTATCTTATCTATAGGAATGGGCAAGGATGCTAAGCCTGTCCTGTAATGAATTGAAAAAGGAGCCCTTACATCTCCCATTGGCTTTAAAGATGACCAGTCTACCAAAATTTGGGAAGCTCTCTCTTCTTTGTGAGCAACTGTTGATGTTGTTATCTGTTTGCCACGATGCACTATATCTGGAAAGATGGAAACCATTTGATCAATCTTACTTTGAAGTCTTTCTTCCAATTTGTTTTGAATGGCTATGGCCATCTCTCTATAAATTTTGAATAAATCCCCTCTATCCCTTAATTCACTATTGTCAAAGCTAGCCCATATCTGAAAGCCCCTTGAACCACTGAACTTAGCCATAGGCGCTACATCTAACTCTATAAGTAGGCTCGATAATTCAAAAGTAACGAATTTTATGAAATCAAAGGCCTTCTGGCTCTTTAATATTTCTGATCCTGCATCAAGATCGAGAATGAAGAAATCTGGTTCATGAACATCGATTTTATGCACATAAGGTATGAAATCTATACAGTGATCAAAAACCAATGACATGAGCTTACTCTCTGAATCTATGGTTAGAAAAACTGGCTTGGGCTTATACTTTGTATAACGCACGAATATAGCATCCACTTCTTTTATAGGGTCCTTCTTTCCAGAGAATATTTTTACAGCAGATACTGCTCTATCCTTAAGGAAGGGTATCATGAGCCTCGCAACATGAGGATAGTATTTCTTAGCCAACCAAACCATGGTGTAAGAGCGGTTCAATTCCTTCTCCTTCTCAAGGATTATCTTTTCCATAGTCTTTTCTCCTTCTTCGCTTAAAGAGTAACCATCATCAAAACGCTCTACTAACCTTTTAGAGATTAGGTCTTTTATAGTCCTCTCCACTTCATCTTTATCGATCTCTCTTTTATCTGTGAATAATACATCTCTACGAACTTTCTCGAATATATGATCTATGCCTATACGCTTCCCTTCTTCCTTTATCGACAATAACAATAAAACCCTGTCAGAAACTGTTGCCATAAATTTCCTTGATAACAACATGCTAATATCCTTGACTTATCCAAGGATATGGTAGAGAGTTTGATCATAAAGGCAGTAATCTTTGATCTCGATGGGACCTTGGTAAAATTCACATTAGATTTCATAAAAGCCCGCAAAGAGGCTATTGTAGCGATAAGAAGAAAAGGCATAAACATTGAAAATTTGTCTGAAAAATTAAATTTATACTCTATGCTTAAGGTGATAGAAGAGCGTACAGATGCAAGAACCTTCTCAGATCTGAAAAAGTCTTTCTGGGATATTCTGGAGAAGATAGAATTAAGGGCTGCAAATGAGACGAATATTCAACCCGATGCACTTCAAACTCTAGCTAAAATCAAAAATCTTGGGCTGAAGTTGGCAATAGTGACGAATAACGGACGTAAAGCAACAAGCATTGTCTCAAAAAAGTTTGGATTGAATGATTTCTTCGATGTAATAATCACAAGGGAGGATTCAAAGGAACTAAAGCCAGATGGGGGTAGCATAAAAAAGGCTATAGAAGTTTTAGGAATTAATGCAAAAGAAGCGATATATGTCGGAGATAGTGTCATAGACATTCTTGCAGCGAAGGTAGCTAAAGTCATCTCTGTGGCTGTACCGACTGGCGTATCAAATATCAAAAATTTGGTTGAATCAGAGCCAGATTATCTCATATATTCTTTAAGAGATATTATAGCCTTGCTTGATAGCCTCAAAAAGGAAAATAAAGTATAATAACGCGAAAAGAGATAATAGTTAAGACGACGATGATGTTTCAGAGTTAATCTGAACAAATGAGATAAAGGCATTTGACTGAGTCGTCAAGATATGGCAAACTTTTGCATGATTTTGAATCAAGACAAGATTTGATCGTAACCAAGTTAAGCCGAATTCTATATTAAAGTATGTCTCCCAATTTACCTAGAAACTTTTTATAAACTCCAATATAGCCTCTCTTATCCCCAATATCTATAAAGCTGCCCTTAACATTATAACCATATATTTTCTCCTTTTCTTTCATGGCTTTCTCGAAGGCAAAATTCATTCCTAACCTGGTATCTTTTGGCACATAATTTAGAAACTTTGGCTCCATGACGTAGCAACCTATGTTAATTAGGCCTTCTATGCTAGGCTTCTCTCTCCATCTCTTAACGAGTTCGTTTTTATCAATGTCTATGAAACCGTATTTTAGAGTTGTTTTATATGGTAACAAAGCTATGGTTGCTAGTGCCTTTTTTTTATAATGAAAGTCTATCATATCTTTAACATCAAAATCATAAATTGAATCTCCATAAACGCATAAGAAAGTTCCATCTACGAACTTCTCTGCACTTTTCAATTGACCTGCTGTACCCATGGGCGTATTTGTCCTTGCATAGGTGATCTTAACTCCTAGTTCCTTCCCATCTCTGAAATAGTCTTCTATCATTCTTCTTAGATAGCTCACACAAATAATCATCTCTTTTATTCCATTATTGTATAGCCAAGATATCAAGTGCTCAAGAACAGGCTTATCCCCCAATGGCAACATGGGCTTGGGCATGAAGAGGGTGTATGGATGAAGTCTTGTCCCAAGACCTCCCGCTAGGATTACAGCTTTCAGATTCTGTTTCGCCATAGATTTTTTCACCTACTTTCCACTTTAAGAGATACCAAGAAGTTTTGCAAGCTCCTTCCTGGATGCACTACCAAGCAATTCAGCTGCCTGCTCTGGCGAAAGCTGATTTATGTATGTCTTTGTACCTATCTCAAAACCATTTAGCCTTTTGTGCTGTGGGTAAATCTCTATATGCCAATGAAGTTGTCTTGTAGTTTTTTTCTCAGAAGATATATGGAATATCATACTGTAAGATGGATCGTTCAGAACGTTGGATAAGCCACCTAGTGTTGATCTTAGTGTCAACGCCAAATCTTTGATTTCTTTTTGAGTGATTCTAAGGATGCTAGTCTGATGCTTCTTTGGGAAAATCCAGTATTCAAAAGCATAGGATGGGGCCCATGGACTAAAGGCAATAAAATGATCTGTAGCAAGAATCTGTCTTGGACCGCCTGATTCAATGTGCAATACATTACACATGGGGCAGATACCTAATTCACTCATAGATTTTTGTACTTTAGATGCCTCCTGTTCTATAACAGGGGGTAAGCGGGGTAAAGTGATAATCTGGAGATGTGGATGCTCGACCAAAGCGCCAGCGTCCTTCCCATGATTAGCAAAAATTGAGACGTATGACACGTTTTTTTGACTATATAGCCATCTAACTCTATCTTGAACTACTGAGAGTACGTTTACCCACTGGTCTAGACTCATCCTTGAAAAGAACTCATCATGTTTTGGGCTAGCTACAATGATGTAATGATAACCATAAGCGGGTTCACGATAAAGAGGTTCATCACCATAAGTAGTAGCAGCGTCGAGAGCCACTATAGGGAATTTATCGGGTAAGACTCTCACGCACCAATCCCTTATGATTTCTCCTTCCGTATCAGCAAGCTTAATTAGAGCCCCTTCTCTCTGAACGAGTACAAGTTCTGCTGGTAAACTCATATCCTCATGACCAGGGCAGTAGGGGCATTTCTTACTAATCTCTTCCTCAAATCTAAGAGCCATAGGGCGTTTAGTTACGCCTTTTGTGACTATTGCTAATCTATCAGTAAAGTAATCTTTTCTAAGCTCGCCCAATCTTTATCTTACTTATCTTAAGTATTATGATTAATAGTCTTTATGGATGTTTTAGAATATGTGCATGATGATTGGTAGTTTGATATGAAAAAAGTGTTATATGTTTATACAAACTCCCATAAACTCTGATGCTTTTATGCTTATAAAGACAGATAAGAACCTACAACCAGATGAAAACTTGAATAATTTGGAGATGCAAGAAAAAGATGTTCGCGTAGATAGTATGCATATTTGTCTCTATCTTATTATGCACCAACCTATAAGGCTCAACAAAGCCTTTCCTTATGAGAGAGTTAAAAGGATGACAGAAGGAGCATCCTTAATGGATAGATACTTTGATGATAAATTAAACCAAGAAGTTTTCGAGAGATTATTCAAGAAATGCTACAATCCAACTCTTAATTATTTAATGGAAATGATAATTTCTACTGAAAAGTCAGATAAACCCTTTAACGGCTGAAAGGTATTGTGATTGGCTTGCTGCTACGCCTGGAGATGTCATATCCATTGCTTTAGAGATAGAGACATTTGGCGAATACAATACTGAAGATACAGGGATATTCGAATTTCTAAAGGAGTTGCCAATAGAGGTAGCTAAAAAAGATAATTTAAAATGGAGTATGCCAACAGAAACCATAAGAAATCTACAACCAACTGTGACTATTATAATCCCAGAAGTTAGGACTATATCTTGGGCAACAGTAAAGATATAAGTCCATGGTTAGATAATCCAATGCAAAGAATAAGCTTTGATAGGATTTTGAATCTAGCACCTTATATAAAAGCGATTAATGATGCTGGCATTACTAAGATTTGGAGGTTCTTCCAGCAAAGCGATTATCTTCTTTATATGTCAAATAAAAAAGTTAGAATTAGCGCAGCCATATTATAGCTTTCCAGCCGAAGCCTTTACAGATTTTGAAGGAAAAGTAGCCACGATAGTCCAAAGAATAAGAAAGTAAAAGCTTCAGCAAACCTCGACAAGTTCTTATGGATGAGAATAACGATAATAAGCCATGGGTAGATTGGTTTATGTTTTGCTTGATGGTGTGGGCGATAGGCCTGACCCTAGGCTAAATTATATTACGCCTCTTGAGGCAGCATATACACCAAATTTAGATTCTTTGGCTAGAAAAGGGTTCAGCGGTCTTGTTTATCCCGTAGGCAAGAGTATTGCGCCCGAATCAGATATAGCTGTATTCAACATGCTTGGCTATGAATTCAAAGAAGGCTATGTTGGGAGAGGAGTTATAGAGGTTATTGGCTCAGGAGTTGATTTTAGAGACGGAGACCTTGCGCTAAGGGCTAATTTTGCCACCATCGACAAAGGTATGAATATATTAGATAGAAGGGCTGGGAGAGATTTATCAAACGAAGAAGCTAAGATACTTGCAGAATCTATCAACAAACAAGTAAAACTATCTCATCCAAAGACTTCTTTTGAATTCGTATCGACTGTAGCCCATAGAGCAGCTTTATCGATCAGAGTGGAAGGTGTACTATTATCATCGAACATATCTAATTCGGATCCAGCGTACTTAAGGTTGAAAGGGATTGGAGTTGCAAAGACAGAGCAAGAAGTTCTAAAGTTACAGAGGGTTCAAGCCTTGGATGATAGATTTGAAACAAAGCTATCTGCTGATTTGGTCAATGAATTTACTGAAAAATCGATTGAAGTTTTAACGAATCATCCTGTAAATTTGTCTAGAGAGAAATCTGGCAAGAAGCCTGCCAATGTAATATTGTTAAGGGATGCAGGAAATTCTTTACCAAGACTTAAGAGGCTTGATGAAAAGTACGGCTTAAAGTTCGCATGCTTATTGGACATGCCTGTAGAGAGAGGGATAGCAAGGCTAACTGGCATGGTAGAGGTTGAAGCTGGTGGAATCAAGGATTATGAAATAAAAGCGAAAAGGACTGCCGAGTTGCTAAAGAGTTATGATTGTGTTTATGTGCACATAAAAGGACCTGATGAGCCTGGACACGATGGAGATGCCATTTTGAAGAAAAAGGTGATAGAAGACATTGATTCAAGGTTCTTTAGAACTTTGATAAATCTTATCAGTTTAGATGACGTTATAATCGCCATATCTGCAGATCATTCAACACCTTGTCAGATTAAGAATCATAGCGCAGATCCTGTACCATTGCTCATATCTGGAATTAGTAAAGCCAAAGATGGCACATGCAGGTTTACTGAAAAAGAGGCTTCCAAAGGTAGCTTAAAGACCTTGAAGGGGGCAGAAGTTTTACCTCTGATAGTTTCTTTGATGAAGTAATTTTTAAATAAAACTTTTCATTTTTTCCATCAATATATCTTCTAAGTCAGGCTTATCTGCATCAACAGCTTCTATCCTAGCTTTTGCAACAGGCTTGTCTTTTCTCTATGAAAGGGATTTGGGATGCTATGAAGGCCATCCTATATTCTGTGTTGTTTCGAAAGAACACGTTAAAGTTGTGAAGATCTCTACCATCTGCACCCATAATGATTGCTTTTCGCATAAGAAGCACCGACTATTCTTATCTAAGACATAGTTTAACCCCCTAATATAATCTGTCTAATAATAGAAATAATAAAAAATAATGCGATGAACTGGGAGGCTAAGTTAAACTTCAGTGTTAATGTTGCCGCCTTCCTCTTCGAAAAGCTCCTCTATGGTTTCACCTTTTCTGACTAAAACGAATTCACCGTTTGTTTTCCTAAACAATATAGGAGGTTTTGTTTGACAATGAAATGGCATATTGAAGACTATAGAATAGGCACCAACATTTCTGAATACTATTAGCTTGCCTAGTTCAGCTCCTGAGAGCTTAGAAGCAGGGGATAGAGGAAAGATATCATAAGTATCGCACAGTCTACCTGCAAGATTAATCTTTAAGTTTTCTGTATCCTCTACACAGGGCACGACTTCCTGAGGATATTCTTGACGAAGTAGGGCAGCATCCAAAAGCAAATGATAACCAGCATCGACAAAGATGAACTTATGCCCTTCGTAGACCTTTAGGTTTATTATCTTTGAAACTAAGATAGAAGCTTCAGCAGATAGAAACCTTCCACTCTCAACAATAAGCGTGAATCGATCTCCAAGATTTTGAGCCATTGAGTTGAGTTTTTTGGTCACAATACTACCGATTTCAGATGGGCTGGGCACAGGACTGCCATATGACACAGGAGTGCCACCACCAATGTCTATGATCTTAATATGTAGGTCAGGAAACTCTTTACGCATTTTTAGGATGAATGTCTCTAGTTTTTCTAAAGCGTTAACAAAGCATATAGGATTCTCTATCTGAGAACCTAAATGAAAGTGAAAGCCCTCGAAGATCAAGTTCTTGCTGTTAATAATATTTCTTAGCAAATTCGAAGCGCTGTCTGTAGTGTGACCGTTGAGAGGTACCCCAAATTTACCATATCTATAGCTTGCTCTTACTTCAGCTTTTACGCCCACTTCAGGATTGACTCTAATCATCACACTTGGTATAATTCTTTTTTCTGATGCGGCATCGATCAGGTTTAAAAGACCGTTGAATGAGCCAATCACTATAAGCCTAACGCCCTTTTCCAGTACTTCACAAAACTCCTCTTTGGTCTCTGTGACGCTTGTGTAAATAACATTTTCAGTTGCTCCACCACAATTTAAGTAGAAGAATAATTCGCCTATGGATGTGACATCAAAGAGGGTATCCTCAGAAACAAAGGCCTTTATGACTGAAGGGTTAAAGTTAGCCTTCATAGAAAAGGCGATTCTGACAGTGTTAGAGAAATCTTTGAATCCATCTTTCAGTTCCCTTAATTTCGAGCGGAGTGTAGCTTCATCTATAATAAAGTATGGAGTACCATATTTTGTGGCCAGATCATAAAGGACTTGCTGATCGATGATAGGAGTTGAAACCTCTATTTTCGGAAGGTAATGATAAGCGACTTCAACCATTTCTTTGGGGCATACTTGATAATTTTTTGCTTAAAAACATTATCCTATCCAAAAATTCAATCACTCAATTTAGTCAATTGACTAATTTTATTCTAAATACTGACTGCATGCAACCATGATTTTCGCATTTGTGGGTCTTAGTCCATTTCCCTGATAGAGTTCTAAAGCTATCAATTGAAGAGATTTGATTTTAACAACTCTAAAGTTAAATAACCATTTTTGATATCATTTAGACGAGATACAGAATTGAGATTGCTCATGCTCCATTGTGACTATTTCAGATACGAGGTGGTTGGGAGAACTCGCCTTTCCGAGGAAGTTGACGAGGAAGAGATGATTGGAAAAGTTGATGAATCGGTTCTTGTTGTATTAATCAGCTCAGAAAAAGTTGATGAAAAAGATCCAACAAAAGTTGCCAAGAAATCTGCAGAAGAAATCATGGATATAGCAAGGCAGGTTAAAGAGAAGAACATTGCTTTGCACTCTTTTGCACATCTATCGGACGATCTGTCATCTCCACAAATAGCTAAGAGAATAATAGACGATGTAAAGCTTCATCTCAATTCTAAGAATTATAATGTTTTAAAGACACCTTTTGGCTGGAGAGACAAATTCGAACTATGTGTCAAAAGCCATCCCGTGTCCAAAGTATCGCGCAAAATCATGCCCGAATAATTATCTCTGCGATTACAAAATATTTCTAAATAGAATTTACTTTTTTATAGGCTGTCAAGTTAGATTCAGAACGCATCAATGAACATTAGCAGAGACATTATTGATTGCAAAAGATTTTATTCTAATGAACTTCAGTCAGTTTTATTAAATTCCTATGTTAATTATAGTAAGGTCATGAGAATTCACGTTGAGAAGAAGGGCGTTAGAGCGTTAGGGATAGCTGAAAGCTTTAGAAAAAGCCAAAATAAAAGAAGTGTACTGGCAGGCGTAGTTATGAGAAGTGATCTGATCATAGATGGTTTCATCTTTGGAAGTGCAGAGATAGGGGGAGACGATGCGACAGACGAAATTGTAGGCATGTTCCAAAGACTGAATCGAAACGACATTAATGTGATCATGCTAGGGGGGAGCGTCATAAGCATGTATAACATCATTGATATAGACTCTTTAGGAGATAGGACAAATACACCAGTGATAAGCATAACATTTGAAGAGTCTGAGGGGCTTGAGCCTCATATAAAGCATCATTTCCCAGACTCTTGGGAGAAAAAACTATCAGCTTATAATAGACTTGGTGCGAGAGAGGCTGTGAAACTTCATACAAATTATATAGTTTACATCAGACCTTACGGGATTTCTTTAGAGGTTTCTAAAAGAATTCTTGATAAATTCACCATCCAAGGCGCAATACCAGAGCCTATAAGGTTGGCAAGGCTATTGGCTAGAGCAAAAATTGCTTCAGATGTTATCAAGATTTAATCCATCAATTGTTTTAACAAATCTGCAGTTTCACTCAAAGATTTGACAATATAAGAAGGTGATAACTTCCTTAATTTTTCGATATGTTGAGGCCATCTGCCTATGGCTATAGAGTATACATTTGCATCTTTAGCAGCAAGAACGTCGTTAATGCTATCTCCTACGTATAGTGCATTTTTAGTTTGGACATCTATTACTCTCAAAGCTAACTTTATGCCATCGCCAAAAGGCTTTAGCTTATCAACCTCATCCCTTGTTACTATAACATCAAAACTATTCTCCAAGCCATGCTTTATCAAAGCAAGTTGAACAGCTTTCCTCCCGCTGTTAGTAACTAAACCTTTTTTGACTTCTTTTTCTGATAAAAAATCTAGGATAGATTTCGTTTCCTTTAACAATTCAGAAGAATTAACTGCTTCTATTTCAAATTCATCTATGATGGACCAGATCTTGTTCTTGATATCAGATAATTTTACATTCATGGATTTTTCTATTATTTGCCTTTCAACCTTTTCTAAGATAGTCTGGGCAGTGTCACGTAAAGTGAAAAACGATATATTAAAGCCTAATCCTTTGAGAACTTCAAAAATAGCCATACGGGATTCTTCGTATTTGAAATTAAGATCGATTATTGTGCCATCGAAATCGAAAAGAACTGCCTTTAACTTCATATCTTTCATCTTAATCAATTAAGCGGTTATAAGGTCTTTGGATAGTTCGGATGAACAGACTTTAGAGAGAACTTTAATGCTGATCCCATTAGCGATAGCTTGGAAAAATTTATCACAAAAATCAAGTTAGCTCAAGCCTTTGAGGAGATTCTTATTATTCTAGTAGGCGTGACTATGATGTCAACTTTCTTATCATGCTCCTCTCTTGGCACGAAATCTACTATCTGTATATCATGAATAGTGGTAACTACGGTAATGCTTTTCTTAGCTATATCTTCAGCCAATGATATCTCCCTATCCCCAAAGCCTTTCCCTTTACCTAATCTATATCCATCCAAGTCTACAGCCACTGAACCCTCAACGATCAAATCTAAAGGTGGAGGAGCATTGGTCGATTCTCCATACTTGAAGGCTCCTCTTATAGTGCTAGCCTCCTTTTCTTTGCCCTTGACTCTACTAGGTCTTATGATCAAATAGCCAGACTCTAAACCAGGGCTAGGCATGACCAATAATTTACCATCGAGCAAAGCTAGCCTTCTAACAGGGGCTTGAGGAGAGTCTGGACCTACCATTATAAAAGAAGCATCCTTGTATTCATTTACGCTTTGAAGTTTTAATGCAGCAAGTTCAGCGCCCTTAAAGTTTGGTATGCGCCCAAAACATGGTAAAGGAAAGGTTGCAATGCCTTTCCTCTCCATCTCTGACCATAGCCTCTCACGAATCTCTTGTTTCTTAATGGGAATTTCGTCTTTCATCCAAGCTGACAACTTTAATTGTGATTAAAATTTTAACAGATTTATGGTTTTTTACCATTACAGAAGGGCTTCCAGCCCAGACTTTATGAAGAAAACGCTAAAAAAGATAAGAATAGAACCACAAAGTGTTAGAATGGTCCTATAAGTTTTATCGCTTATAAAATTCTTACCTCGAGCCATGGCAAAGGAAACTGAGCCGTACCAGCTCAAATCAGCCAATATATGACCGAAATAGAATGCCATCACGCCCATTATGCCGAATTCAAGGGAGTTAAGTAGAAAAATTGCTCCGACAGATACCCACCATATGAGCCAGAAGGGATTGAATAAGCTTGTGAAGATTCCCAATACCATAGAACTCATTTTATGATCATCTGGTTTAACATAAAAGCTCAAAGAGATTTTTCTTCTTAAGGCGTCCTTCAGTATGTTATATGCCATCCAAGAAAGGAATGCTCCTCCCAAAAGACCTATAAGAGCAACTATGGGCTTTAAAGATAAGATTTCAGCCAAGCCAAGGGTAAGAAGGATTACCAAAATAAGTTCGAGGAAAGCGTGGCCTACGGACACATAAAAGCCAGACTTTAATCCCTTCTTCGCAGCCTCGTTTATGGTCACTATAAGTACTGGTCCTGGCATCAATGCTCCAGAGTAGCCTATGATAAGGGAAGAGAAGAATAAGATCGAGAGTTCCAATAGCATTGACTATATTGCATGATTGGATTGCCTTAAACTTTTGGGATTTTTATGTTAAATTCACTAAATAGTATAGCCTCTACTTTCCTCAAATCGATTTCTTATCACTTACTTATTCCCAGTAGCCAACCCCTAGGCATTTTGCAAGTCTTACTACATTCTTTTCGTCTTCTTCATTCAACCTATTGGCCTGAAACTTCTCGCTAAAGTAGATGTAATCTGCAATGTTATGCTTATCCCCTATCTTTGCAAATATCAACTTTGGATGCTCAAGATCTTTGCTATAGGCAGCATTCGTCAAGATTATGGCTTGGTCTACCCTTCCATGCTCTACCATCTCTAAGGTATCCTCTATCTCCTGTCTTGTCAAGCATTCTTTTTCTGACATTTTAACGTTTACAACGACTTTTCTACCATCTTTTTCCTCCAAATACAGGTCTGCTAAACGGAAACTTCTTGAACCTCCTGGCGTGTCTATTCTCCTTGAAGCTCCGTGGGCATAAAATATCGCTCCTTTCATGAATAAGTATCGTCCCAGGTCTCTTATAGCTCTTGTTAGATTATCAGAAATCTCTTCGTAAGTCTTTGTACTTGTTTTTGTTATCCTGAAGTAATCAGGAATGGGTATACGCATCAAGCTATCCCTTAACTCTGCATTAGGTCTAATTCTAATTATGGCTCCTATGAGGTGGTCTTCTCTTATTCTCTCGCTACCTTTGGCAATTTCGAATGCTTCTCTCATTAAAGCGAGAACATCCCTAAGCTTATTCATGCCAAATTCACTGAAAGCATACTTTATCAGGTTCTTTAGTGCTTCACCGTCTTGTTCACTGATTACTGCATAATGAAACTTTAGATACTCTTTTATGATGTCCCAGATTTCTTCAGGATCATCAGGTTGTGCTAGAAAGTATGTGAAAGGTGCTTTTTGAAGACGATCGGCGAGAGAAGGATCGGCATTGCTCATCTCTGTCATTACCTCTGATCTCAAAATTGTCACCAAAACAACTCCTGGCGGCTTTTCGTTTATTATAGCTTTCAATCCATCCATCAAAGGTTTGTTGACGGATATTTCGTCTATTTCTATGAGCAAAACCCTGCCCAGACTGCATGAGACTCTAGCGAGACCTTTTATTTTCCCCAAAGCTTCGTTGAAATCTTTTGCCTCTAAGAACCAGTTTAGATTTTCTGATAGAATATTAAAAACTGATTCAAACGCGTCGTCATCAAGAATTTCTGGAAAGGCTTCTCTCAAAGCATAAACATTCATGGTTCTTTTCTTTTCCACAATTTCTTGGGCTATTCTGATAGGGCTTCTTCCAAATATCCTATCTATTATGCCAATTCTCAGCGCTTTTCTTGCATTTTTTTCTCCCCTTTCAGCCCTATCTCCTAACTTTAGAATGAGCTTATTGCGCAATTCATGAAAGAAACCTTCGCCCAATTCTTTAACTATAGCCAAGTAAATGCTTGGAAGGTCTTTTGGTTCGATTCTCGTTAAATCTACATAGGCGCATTCAAATTCATCTTTTAAGGTCTTCATGTGAAGAGCAAGATGAGTCTTTCCTGTTCCCAAAGGTCCAACTATGTTTACTATGCTGAAAACCTTCTGCCCCTTATTCATAGATTCATTTAGCTCTTTAACACAGATCAAAATCCTTTCCTTGACCCCCTTCCACCTTCTACCTCCTAGAACTTTTGCAGCCGTTAAGCTGGGAGTTGGTACGTGGGAAAATGGATTGATTTCTAAACCATAAGGGTATTCAGTTATGAGTTGAGACAATTCAAAATTCTTTTCCTCATCGCAATTCTAATGCTTAAAGCTCAACAATTTTCAACAATTAGGTTAAATGCTCATCATAATTCACTTTAAAATGAAGACTCTCAAACAAAATCGAGAAGGTGAATAGCCTTGGAAGAATTTAAAGAGAGTGGACTGCCCATCGCTGGCGGCATCTTAACAATCGTTGCAGCATCGTTGAGTCTAATTGTAGGAGTTAGTGTGAGTTACCTATGGTTCAACGATTCTTACCCTTTGGTCACGTGGTGGATAGCAATCTTTGGTTTCTCGTTTGGGCTAATCTCTGGCGTCCTCATGATAAAAAGAAGATCCCTTGGATTAACACTAGTAGGCATGGCGATATTGCTGATAAATGGCATTTTACCGCTCCTATGGAGTTTCGTCTACCCTGAAGGATTTCTGCGTGATGCATGGATGAGGATGTTTTACAATTATGGGATTCCAATTCTTGTTTTCTCCATCTTGGGTATCGTATTTGCAGTAGCTTCGAGAAAAAGGACCATATAATTAAGTTATATACAGATCTTTCAATCCATCCATAAAGGAATTGGCATCTTGCAGAGGGAGATGATACTGAAGACTGTAGATTATCAAACCCATTACAGCTTTTATACTTGCTAAAAGAAAACTGTTAATAAAATGCCAAAGTTTTCATTCGCCAATCTTTCAAAACGTCTTCGGCTCTTAAGTAGTGATGAGATAAGTGAGATATATGCGGGAGCTTTAGAATTATTAAACGAGAAAGGAGCAAAGTATCACAACTCAGAGGCTTTACGAATCATAAGCGATAATGGAGGAGAAGTTAACAAAAAGGATATGGTGGCTAGACTTCCTGAAGAGCTAATCAAGGAAAGTATTGTAAAAGCCCCATCTAAAATATCTCTTTATGATAGGAATGGCAAGCTTGCAATAGTGCTAGAGCAAAGTAATGTAATCTTTAACCCTGGATCAACTGCTATCAAAATCATAGACACGGATAGTGGTGAAATCAGAAAGCCGAATTCAAAAGATTTCATTGATTTCGTTAGACTCACAGACGCTCTAGACAACATAAAGGCTCAAAGTACTGCTCTCGTAATTTCTGATGTTAATCAAAATATTGTAGACAGGTATAGGCTTTATACAGTATTAAAAAACTCTACAAAGCCCGTCATTACTGGAACCTTCACAAAAGACGGAGTTCGTGATATGAAGAAAATGCTAGCAATTGTAATGGGTGAAGAGAATCTCGCCAAGAAGCCAATGGCAATATTTGACGTATGCCCACATTCACCCCTGGTTTGGAGTGAAGTTGTTTCTCAGAACCTTATAGATTGCTCAAGATTCATGATTCCTGCTGAAATAGTGCCGATGCCGTTAGCTGGAGCCTTAAGTCCTGCGACTTTAGCCGGTACACTCGTTCAACATACTGCAGAAGCTCTAAGTGGGATAGTGCTAGCTCAATCGACTAATCCTAAAGCTCCCGTGATTTATGGAAGTTCGGCTTCTATCTTTGATATGAGGTTTGGCACTACACCCATGGGCGCTATCGAGAGTATGATGATCCAATGCTGCTCTTCTGAAATTGGGAAGTATCTGGGCTTGCCTGTTCATGCCTATTTGGGCTTGAGCGATTCTAAAACGGTAGATGCTCAGTCTGGTTTCGAGTCTGGCATCGGTATACTCATGGGCACTTTGGCAGGAATTAATGTAATATCAGGTCCTGGAATGCTAGACTTTGAGAGTTGTCAAAGCTTTGAGAAGCTCATAATAGACAATGAAATCTGCGGTCAAGCTATAAGGCTTAGCAAAGGCATAAAGTTTTCAAACAAAACATTGGCTATAGACATAATAAAAACCATAGCTCATGAAGGAAACTTTTTGACGAATAAGCACACTCAAAACTGGTTCAAGAAGGAGCAATACATCCCTTCACTGGTTTTGGACAGAAAGACAAGGTCAGATAGAAAATACAAGCCAGAAAACATTTGCAAAAGAGCTATAATATATGCAAAAAAGCTTTTGTCTGAACATAAAGTAGAGCAACTCGATCCAGATATTGAAAGAAAGCTGGACAATTTTATGAAGAATAAGATTAAAGATAGGTCTTTAGGTTTCCCTATCTACCAATAGGTCTAGGACCAATTGATGCCATCTCGGACCTACGTCTCTAACTATTCTTGCTTCCAATATTTCATAATTCAATCTTAATCTCCCTTCAACTTCTTTCACAGCCTTCTCAATCGGGTCTTCATCCTTAGAGGCGTGAACGTGTGTGTAGTAATGAATTACACCCTTTGGCTTCAGAGCTAACAAAGCAACATCAAAGTAATCAATAGCCTTCTCTGGCAATGGCATCAAAACCCTATCAGCAATTCCCCTTAGAGAATCTTGGATTATTGATTTTGCATCTCCCAGCAGAGGAATTACTCTATCGAAAACCTTGTTCAGTTTTATATTTTCTAGCATTAAGTCATAGGCATCCGGGTTAATGTCTATGCTATATATTACTGAGTTTGGTTGATGCTTTGCTATTACAATTGAGAAGGAACCTATACCAGCGAACATATTTACTATAGTTTCCCCACCCTTTACTTTTTTCGCTATTCTAATCCTCTCTGTTGATAGTCTCGGAGAGAAGTAGACTTTGGCAAGATCGACTTTGAATATGCATGAATGCTCTTTGTATAATGTTAATGTCTTATCCTCTCCTAGTATATGCTCCAACTCTCTCGTTCTGTAGTCTCCTGATACCGGAGTGACTTGCCTCAAAACCGTCTTTACTGGTTTCATGTTATCCATTATCGCCTTGGCTATTATGAACTTCTTGTCTAAAAGAGCATCAGGGATTTTTATTACAGCTATATCTCCAATTATATCAAAGCTTCCATATAGTTGCTTGATTTCATCGATTGTCAAAA